>JAGAUF010000030.1 GCA_017620885.1 Muribaculaceae bacterium | reverse complement strand
TCCGAAGAAATTACTACTTTTGGGCATAGTTTTAGTTTTATGTTTTGGCGAACACAAACTAAACTAATTGGGCTGACTCCTGCAAATGGAATCAGCCCTTATTTTTCAGAATCTAAAAAAGTTTAGCGGACAGTAATAATAGTTTTTAATTATCTCGGATGCGTTGGAAAGCATCTTCATTGCGTCGTTTTTGCCCACGGCGAAGGCATAATAAGGTTCAGCGAATATACGTACACCACGGCAGAGCGAGAATCCGAAATGGGCGCCCGCTTCAATGGAATAGCTGTCCACTTTATCGAAATCCATATACTCGTAGCTCACCGAGTCGGCGGCGAAATTGAGATAAGTGAAGCCGAGTCGTGGAGTGATTCTGAAGCGTCCCGGAATCGAGATGCCATAGCCCGCCTTGATGTTGAGCCCCTGAGGTTTCATATTGAAGGAACTTGATTCGGAACTGTTTTCGTAAAACGTTTCTTTCTGGAATCCGAGTGTATAGGAGATTTCAAAATTGACATTTTCGGCGTAGAAACCGAGTCCGACGTCCATCATACTCGTTGAGATGAACCGATAATCGGCTAAGAAATAAAACTCCCACGAAGGTACGAGATTTCGTTGCAATTTCACCTCCATGACTCCCGGCGAATTGCCGTCGAGTGTGTAGGTTTTCTTCTTTGTTACGTATTTGTCTTTTATGAATTTCAGTTCATAATTTCCTGCATCGCCGCTGATTTCCACCGGTGTGATCCCTTTGCTCATTCCATTAAGATAAAGGGTGGCGCCGGCCGGATTTGTGAGTACGTTTATCGTAAAATAGTCGCGCAAGGAGGTGTTCGACTGCGTGTTGCCGTTCTCCGTGACGGTGACGGTGAGTGTCTCCGGGCGGCATCCCTTCCGCTTGTATTCCACCTTGTGGTCGCCGATGATTATGTCGTTTACTGACAATGGCGTGACGCCTTGCTGCTTCTCACCGTCAATCCATACTTCGGCTCCGGCAGGGGATGTGAACAATTGCATCGCTCCTGTAATCGGTTCCGGCTCGCGCGCTGTCAGCTCGACGGATCCGTCACGGGGCAATGAGAAATGTATTTCGTAAGGATAGTGGTTGGGGCGTGAGACAGTAAAGACGTGGTCGCCGGAATTGACCGGACGGTTGAACTCGGTTTTTTTGCGTCCTGAATCGAAATCCACCTTCTTGCCGTCCAGTTGCAGCACAAGATCCGGAACGGAAGGGAGATGCAGCAGTACCATACCGAAATCAGGCGTCAGGTGCGGAGTGAGAGTAAGGGGGAGAGTATCGCGCATCTCGATGTTTGTTTTCCAGTCTTCATAGAGGTTTTGACGCACGGTGACGGTGTGACGTCCCGACGGGACTGCAAAATCGGAGAGGGGTACAGTTCCTACTTCATTGCTGTCTATCAGTACTGTGGCGCCCTTGAGATAGTCGTCTGTCAGGGGTACGGCCACCCATCCGTAAGCCTTTGCCAGTTCGATGTAAAGTGATTCTTCGGGATTATTGAGTTCCATGCGTCCGTCGAGCGTATGATGCATGGGCGCCGAGGCACGGAATGTGTGTCTGCCGCCGGCCATCTTCATATTTGCGAAGCCGTTGCGGTCCGTGACGAGAGGAACGCCGTTAATAGCGACAGTGGCGCCCCCCGGAATCGTATGAATAGTGAGATTTACGGGATTGTCATAGTCGGCCGAAACCATATTGACCTCGACATTGGTCAGCCCCATACGGTAAGTTCTTCCTGATTCAAGACGCATGCCGAGGTCGTAATCAGTGATGCTGCCGGCCTCTGCGTGCTGGAGCGATATGCGTCGCGTGCCGGGAGATACGTATAGCCATATTTCGGCAGGGTGTTCGCTGTTCTGGGCAACGGGCTTGACGTAGTTGTATCCTGCGTCGAATCTGATGTTTCTCAGCGTTGTCTGTACCTTGATAAGCGCGCACTTGTCGCCGTTGGGATCATACTCTGTCGTCCCCGGCGCGTTGGCTGTGGTGTCAAAATTATCTATTTCGAAAAGATCGATTTCAAAATCCTTGGCCGAGACTTCTAAGACGGTGGTTGCAATACATACGAGAATTACAGCAACCGTTTTATGGAGAATGGAATTAATCATTGTGGCGTTAAAATAGTTGTCAAAATGCAAAATTAGTAAAACTGCATTTCAAAAGCAACTATAATGCCGACAAATTGATTCTTTGACGGTCTATGATTGAATTTTTGAAATTGTCATATCGCGCACTCGCCATGCTCGCGCCGGATGCGCGGTCGGATTACGAATCGATGAAGAACGCATGCAAGGGTGAAATAGACACCTGTCAGAATCCACAGCGCATAGTAGCAGGCGCTGACCTGCGACAGACTGGCGCCGTTGGTATTCATCCGGATGAACCCTTCTACACCCCATGTGCCGGGGAATATGTCGCCGAGCCATCTCCATACGTCCGGCATTGCATAGCGTGGCCACGTCAGGCCGGAAAGGAAGAGGAAGATAACCGACGTGATGACCCAGAAGACGAAAATCGTCTCGCGCTCCGTCACGACGCTCTGGATGCAGAAGCCCAAGAAGATGCTTGCGAGCACCATCGGCACGAGCAGTAGTAATATCTCGATAGAGTCGCCGGCCATCGGAAAGGCGAACATCAGCGGAACGTAATGCGAGAGATAAAGTATGGGAACCGCCATAATGGTGCAATAGACAAGAGTTTTACTGATGAGCGTAAGCACTACGGAGGGCGCCTCGTTAATAGGATTATAGCGCAGGAGACGTCGAGGCTCGCGCATGGCGCCTCCGGCCATTCCTACGGCCAAAATGATGCATTGCTGCAGAATGAGCATCAGGATACCGGGCATAACGAAGGAGTCAAAACCGCTCGTTGTATTGCCCAACGCCACATTATGAATCGGTAGCGGGTCTCCGTCTAAATTTACATCGACGGGGAGGTCTGAGTCGAGAGCTTTGGCCTGAATCTCTGCGCCCATCTCCTGCGACACGTCGGTAGCGCCCATAAGGAATGCCTTATAGCGCAGCATCAGCGTCATATCGGTGTAGAGAATCACGTTATTCTGCTCCAGACGTCCCGCACGCTTCTGAAATCCATCCGGAATCTCCATAATGCCAAAACAGTCGCGACCTGCCATAGCGCGGCGAGCCTCGCCGAGTTCGGCGGCATATCCTTTGATGCGGATGTCTTGTGTGGCGTCGAGACGGCGCACAAATTCGCGGCTCAGCGCCGTGCGGTCATTGTCAATCACCACCATCGGCACGTCGCGTACCACTTCCGGATTGTATATCAACGAGTAAACTATCGGATATGCCAGCGGAAGGAGAAAGAAAAAGATCATGATACCTTCATCCTTGAAGATATTGCGCAGCTCGCGCACGTATGTTTCACATACTTGCCTCAGCCATGATATTTTCTTGTTTCTCTCTTTGTACATATCTTGATGCCGGGTGTCTGCCGGCAGGTTTTGTCTGTTTGATTTATGGAACGTAGATTCCGTTGCTATACGAGCGTTTGATGCGCCATAGCATAGTGAACGGAAGAAGCATAAACACACAATAGGCCGCAAACCATATACGTGAATAATATATGTGAAGGCCATTGAGTGCCTGATCGCTGTAAATCAGGAAATTATATCTGATGGGTACAACCCAGCTGAAGATGCTCAGCGCCGGATACATACTCTGTTCGGGGAAGGAGAAAGCGGCAAGTGAGAAGGAGAGAATACCCAATAGGGCACATGCCGAGAGGCTCAGTCGCAGCGACGGCAGACAGCCGTACAGGAAGACTCCGAAAGCCTGTGATGCGAACACAAACATTATCTCGCTGAGCGTCAGCCATCCCCAGCTGCCGTTCATTGGATAGCCGTTCCATTTGTATAGCCACGACTCCATGAATACCACGACAATTATCCAGATAATGGTCTGCGGAAACAGTTTGGCGAAGAGTGCCGTGAGAATCGAACCGTCGGTGCGCTCAAGCAGGCGACGGCTGCGTCCGCGTTTCACTTCCTCACCCAAAGTGAAGGCCGTGACAAGAAGTATCATCAGTTGCAATGCGCAAGGGATGAACGAGTTACATAGATAAATGGCATAATTGAGTCCGGGATTGCCGATGGGTCGCGTCGCTACGTTGATAGGATTGAGAAGAGGAGCGACGTTCATGCTTCCGGCTCCCGCATATTCCAAGACATTGACTGCGATACCCGCTTTGGCATATAGAGCGGTGGTTTTAAACGTCTTGAAGAGGAGTGCGGCGGGCACGTAATACGTCATATTGGTATAGAAAGTAATGACCGGCTTGCGCATCGAGAGAAGCTCGCTCTCGAAATTTTCCGGAATGACGAAGAATCCGTAGATTTTCCCCTCCTGCATGGCATGGCGCGCCTCCGTATAGGAATTGCACGTCATTGTCAGATTTACCATCTGCATTCCGTTGAGCGACTGCGTAATCTCGCGCGACGTCGCGGTGCCGTCCTTATCGACGATTGCCGCCGGAATCTTTTCCGGCAGCCCCGACTCCATCAGCGACGCAAGGAAGAGGAAAAGAAACAACGGCAGCGCGAAGAAACCGACCCAGTAAATGGGACGATGCAACATCTCCAGTACGCACTCCTTCATAAGTCTCCAGAGTGAGTTGCTGCGTTTGGCTTCTTTATTTGATTGATTGTCAGACATTTCGATTGCGAAGGTTTTGCGCATTTGCTGTTGTCGGACAGCTTTACTGTTTGAGAATTACCGACATCCCCGGGCGGAAATTCTCGATTGGTTTGGCCGGGCGTGCTTTGATCTGGAATGTACGCGCGTCGAAATCGCCTGTCGATTTCGTCGCCTGCCAGTTGGCGTATGTGCCCAAGTCTTTGATATAGAATACGGTCATCTCCGTATTTACATCCAAAGCAGGGATATATACCTTCAGTGTCGAGCCGTTTTTGATGTCCTTCAGCTTCGTTTCGCGCACATTGAAAACTGCCCAATGGTCATCGCGCTGCAGTGTCATAATGGGCGATCCGAGTGAGACGAGCTCGCTTACGTTGGGATAAATTACCGTAATCACACCGTCGTAGGGCGCGATGAGGTATTGATCCTCAAGCACGGCATTCACCTCTTTGATGCCGGCACGCGAGGCGCGCACCATAGCTGAGGCTGCTTCCTTATCTTCCTTCTGCGCTCCCGATTTGGCCAGTTCATACTGACTCTTGGCTGCAGAGTGGGCGGCGACAGCGGCATCGTATGCTGCTTTGGCCTCATCTCGTTTCTGTTCGGAAACAACGCCTTCGCGGAAGAGATTGTCGAGTCGCTCGTACGTCTTGCGAGTGATGTCGACGGCTGCCTGTGCCTGCTGCACCATATCCGCTGCCGATTCGATAATCTGAATACGTGTCCCGGCATCAACCTTACGGTTGGCGGCGGACGCAACCTGCTCCATAGCCTGCGCCTGATCCATCTTGGCGTCGGCTAACGACGAATGGATTCGGCAGAGCGTATCGCCGGCCGTGACGTGTTGCCCTTCCTCTACATAAAGGTCGGCTACGCGCCCCGGCAATTTGCCGGATATGCGGATTTCCGTCGCTTCCCCCTGACCCTGAATGGTGTCCGGCCCCTGTTTGATGAAAAGGAATCCGGCAAGGGCCATACAGGTCAGAACCACGGCGATGAAAATAATGGAGATTACCAGTGTTTTGTCTTTCGCCGACACACTATCGGGTGTCGGGGCGCTGTTCTCATTAGATATTTCGTTAAGCTTTTCCGTTGACATAGCTTTGATTTTTTACAATTTAATAAGCAAGTGTGCCGAGTACTTTTTCGAGGTAGACGGAGCAGAGATGAATACCGATTTCAGCGTCGATTTTTTCGCTATGGGCCTGCAGCCATGCTGTCTGTGCGGCAAGTACATCGTCTGTAGTCATAATGCCTTCGCGGAAGGCGAGACGTGCCTGACGCAGATTCTCATCGGCCTTCTCAAGATTGGAGAGAGTCATACGATAGGTCTTGTAGGCCTCTTCGTAGCTGAATTTGGCCTGACTGACCTGCAGACGCACTTTCTCTTCGGCGTCCTCAAGCATAAGACGCTGGCGCGCGGTGGCGCTCCGGGCCGATTTCAGCTGATTGTAATTGCCGCCCCAGTGCCAGAGGGGGATGGAAAGCGTGGCCCCGATGCTGAAACCTCCTCCGAAACGCTTTTCAAACCCGTTGATAACGTTGGGATTGGAGAAGGAATATGCGCCTACTATGGCGATTTTCGGAAGCATTGTGGAGAGTGCGAGCTTCTCCTTCTGCTCGAAGAGCGAAATGCCGGTGCGAAGCGAAGAGAGATCTTGACGGCGGGCGAACACGTCATCCATATTGTAGCTGACGGGGGGCGCGCTCTTTGATGTGCGTTTCAAGTCCTCGTCTTCCAATTCCATCTGCGTATCGACGGGCAGACCGCACAGTTGGGCAAGTGCCATTCGTGAGAGCGTCAGCCCGTTGTTTACTTTCGTCAGCGCGATATTCGCTTCGTTGAGGCGCACAGAGACAGTCAGGACGTCGCTCTTGGTGGCCAGACCTTGTTCCTGCATCTTTTCGACGCTATAATGAAGCGAGTCTACAAGAATGACGAAATTCTCTGCCAGCCGTTTCTTCTCCTTGAGAGAAACAACCTGCCAATAGGCGCCGTCTACTGCAAATATCACATCCTGAGCTGCGCTGTTGCGAACACTCCTCGTCAAATCCTCGGCGTAACGGGCTATCTCGTTGAGCGCCTTTATCTGGCCGCCCATAAAGACGGGCTGCGTCAGCGTGAACGCCCCGGCCACGACATTGTGCGTGTCAAATTCCATAGCCTCCTTCGGTATGACAGCTACCGACAGAGGTATCGGGAGACCGTTCTCCGGATTTATCACCGGTTTGCCGTCCAGACCTATCAGAACATCATAATTATACTTCTGTGTCAGAGGGTCGAAAATCATCGTCGGGAGCTTCGCGTCCTCACCGAGAAGCGAAATCTTGTGCTGATTGTAGGTGTAGCCTCCATTGAAATCAATGCCCGGCAGATACGCCGCACGTGCGGCATTGCGATCGTAGCCTGCGCCTTCGATGGCCTCGTCAGCTATGCGCAGCGTCTTATTGTTCCTTATCGCCATATTGCGGCACGAATCCAGCGACACCGGACCGGCTGCTACAGCCGACGGAAGGAGCGTGCACATACAGAATATGCCGAGTATTATCTTTTTCATAGTTAATATGCGTAGAGTAATTCTCATATATCGACAGTTAATTTAGTGAGGAGTCGGGAGACAAGTTTGGCCTCTCTCTAAAATTAAGTACAAAATTAGAAAAAAATAGTTTAACGAGGTGCAAATAAAATATCATATAAGAAAAACTGACCAACTTTTTGACTGATACAGCGAAAAATGTATTGGCGGAAATCTCCGTTTTCGACCATCGGGACAGTCTCTTATCTCCTGTCGGGAAATACTGGATAAGCTTCGGCAGGTATTTGTGACAGACAGATGAAAGAGAATTATAAAGCCCTGAGAGAAATGCAAAACATTTTCTCTCAGGGCTTTCAATGTGGCGAGGCAATCGTAAGACAATAGTAATCAGGGAAGTTTCATCTGAATCTTATCCCACGATCCGTCAAAGGCGGAGAATTGCCATGTGTAATAGGATGTGGCGTTCTTCTGAGTGAAATAACTTCCGTTGTTTTCGAAATCTCTCAGGAGGAAACCTCGGTTGTCGATGGCGTCTCTGCCCGTATCGATTACTGCAAAATCGAATCTGTACCAGATGCCGTCTAAGAAGTAGAATGTGATTGATTTGGAATTCCCGAAGGGAGCGTATTCCACCGCTTCATAATTTCGCCCGTTGAATGTGACGCTGTATCCTCTTGTCTGGTTATAGCCTTCCATCAGAGTCTCTACTTCCGGGATTGAAGCACCGGCTGAAATCAGCGGAAGCACCGGAAAAAGCTCCGGGCCGGCGTAAGCTGTCACGGTAATAAGGATTGTGCAATCGTCGGAACGCAGAATCGTCTCGCCGGCTTGATTGGCATATACCGTTTTTGTATCCCATTTATATTCGGCCACTTTTTCGTTTTCGCTCCGGAATCTGCTTTTCAGATCAGATTCTTTGAGAACCGTCTTGAGGTCAAGTGTCTCACCGATTCTAAGGGTGAATCTATAATCGATTCCGGCGCTTATGACGTGGACGTCCTCGTCGGAAGAACAACTTTGGAGAATCGATGCCGGAAAGAAGAGCGCGAGCATCGTTGCGCATATTTTTATTATTCTTGTAATGTTCATATTGATTGCGTGATAAAGAGGTTGTCAGAATGTAAGACCGAGGTTGATGAATATGCCGTCGCGTTTGCCTCCGAATGTCTTCATCGCTTCTTTGATGCCTTTGGCATTGTTGTCGAAGGCGACGTTGAAGGCCCATCCCGCTTCAATGGCGAGGCGCGTCGGATAGCCGATATTGAAGCTGAAACGCAGTCCGACAGGCACGCGCAGGAAATTGCCGTAAATGGTTTTGGCCTGTTTGCCGTAGTCTTCTCCGGCAGCTTCATATTCCTTCAGGAGTTTTTTATTGCCCGGCATAAACCCTCCTTCATACTGCACAATGAAAAATGGCATAAAGTCGAAAAATCCGACAAATGTCTTGCTCAGGCCGTATCCCATTCCTATATTCCAGAACATAGGAGATTTGAGGCAGTTGGCGTCTTTGTCAGGGGCATAATACAGGAATTTGTTGTTCGGACAGTCGCTCATACTGAATCCGAGATCCATCAGAAAATGATGGATGATTCCGGCGCGGGTGTATCCGGAGAATATGTCAGAGAGAATCTTTCCTCCCCAGATGTGGGGCGACCATGTGGCGAGCAGTCCGAACCATGATTTGGAATCAGGGGTTTTGACAGCCACGTCGCCGTTTTTGCGGTTTCCTGACATCTTTGCCTCGAAATTCACCTGAGAATATTCGGGCCATACAGCACTGACACGGGCACGGCTTATACGTTTGGAGTACATATTCCCCTCCTTGTCGACACGCTGTCCGAAGAAAGAAATCAAGTCTCCTTTCGAGATGCCGGCGTCGCTTCCGATGTTTATTCTGGCCGGCGCACGTTGTGTCAGCACGCCGCGCACAGCCATATCGGGCACCTCTTCGATAATGTCGTTATAGTATTTTTGCCGGCTTGCAAGGCTTACGTTGAAATGAAGTTTATCATAACGTTCCTTGTCGCCGAGGCACGACATAATGTCGAAAGCCTGTTCTTTGTCGATGTCAACCTTGAACAGTACAGGCCAATATCCTGTTTTTTCCACATAATTGTCGTTCTTGTCCTTAACCTTATAAGTGTATGGGACCTCGGCCACGATGTAATTGTGCATAAGAATGGGGAGGTAGTCTTCTGCAAGGAGATTGGATGCGTTGTCTCCCTCGGAAACGCGCATATTCTCATTGGCAAGCTCGATGTCGCCTTTCTGCACGTTGGCTATCGCCAGACGCCGGAGCGTATTCTCTGATTCTCCGTTAAGTGTGAGAATATCCACAATCTTCTTTCCGTATCCCTCCTCCGTCAGTCTGCGTGCCTCATCTTCGCATGCTTTCTCGTCAGGGAGCCCGTCTTTGTCAAACGACGCGGAAAACATCGGTATTGCCATAGGGAAAGACTCGATTTTATGTCTTATTGTCTGAGACATATACTCTTCCGTATTTCCGAATACGTTTACAATCCAGCTCTTCGAGTCATAAAACACGCGTCCGGATTTCTTTTTCTTCGCGCCGGCGGTTGAAACGCCGATGATCAATATAAGCACCAGCGCCGCAATTTTATAAAAATGCTTCATATTGTTTGATTTAATTTATAATTGTAAATTTTTATTATGATTATTTTACCACCAGTGAATGTGATAGACATATTTCGGTTGATTCTGCGCCCGTGCCACGGCAGCTTTTCTCTCGGCCTCGATACGTGCCATCTCCTCCTTATGTGCGTTGGCATCTCTTGCGGCGGCCATAGCGCGTTCCGAATCGGCCACACTTTCAAGCCGTCCTGACATTTCGGAAGTCAAACCGTTGATTTCGCTGCATATCGCAGGGCTTGGATTGGATACTTCCGCAAGGATGTCGCGTGCGTTAGCCGCGCCGGCTTCTGTGGGATTCGCGCTCCATGCGGCCCGTGCCCTTGCGATGACCTCGCGGTTTCTCACATCCGCCTCATCCCTTACGAGCTGAAGCAGAAGATCTTGTGCCTCGTTATACTGAGGACATACCGCGGGGATACGCAGTAATACTGCGAAAGCTTCTCCGAAGTCGCCGGCGGCCGCAAGTTGACGTGCTTTGTTGATAAGCGATGGCCCTTGCTGTTCATAGTAGTCGCTGATGCGCATCTGGGCTTCCATAATGGCAGCATTGATGCCCGCATCGTTAACGTTCAGACGTTTGAATGCCGCTGCGTATGCTTTGTCCACACCGTCGCCTACACCTCTGAGATTCATAGTATAGGTGGAAAACAGAACTCCCTCTTCGCCGTTGCCGATGTAGAGAGTCAGCGAGATGTCGACAGCCGTGTGCGGAGGGACTGTCGCCGTAGTCTCCTTATTGAGCTCCACGGCGTGCCCTGTGATGATAAACGGTGTCTGTATGCCCGAACTGGATGAAACGCCGTGTTGCGTGATGATGCGGTTCAGTTTGTCCAGAAGTATCTTGTCTGCCGTCGGGGTGTTCGCATCGTGTTCCACATAGGGCGTCAGCACTATTTTTGGGGGAAGCGCCGATTGAGCGTGCATTCCGAAGATGCATATCGTCAGAAGGACGGCACTGATTATTCTTTTCATGGGATTGATTAGTTCTTGTTTTATTGAGGATGATACTGTTTAACGCTGGCCGAGCACTACATAGACTTGCCCCTGTCCTATCGGCACTGTGGTCACACTGACATTAAACTGACTGAGGTCGCGGGATATAGGTGCCACAAACGATTCCATTGTCTGCGCTTTTACCTTCCCCTTTTTCGAACCGAATCCGCCTGCGGCGACAGTAGAGAAGAGGGGGAAACGCACTTGGTCGTAGCGAAGCGTTTCACGGCTTTTCTGATTGAGCGAGCACGCCCCTTCAACGGCACGTTCCTCAAGCCAGTAGGTAATATATTCCGAAAGCTCGCCGCTTTCACCGTCCACGCTTACCTCGCTCTCGAATGTAAGGGGACAATCATCGGCAATTTTGAAAACGATGCTCCCTTCGCGTCCGTTTTTCTCTATGTCTGCGAAGGCAAGGTCGATTTTATGGCAGAAATTGTCGATAAAGCCGCCTACCGACTGTTTTACCAGCACGGGCATCGGGGCGCTTGACGCTTCTGAAGAGCCAATGTCGCCGTGGAGGATTTTTCTTGAAGACGCATCGATGGTCTGAGCCTTGAATTCTATCGCACGTCTGACTCCGAAAGGCTTGACCGACAGCGACAGCTCGACGATAAAGTCCGCTCCCACATTGCGCGTCACGGCGTCCCGGTCGCTTTCCATTACGGCGCCGTCTTGTTTGGAAGTCACCGCCATACCGTATGCTCCCTCTGTATGCAGCTGTTTCAGCTCCTGCTTGAGCGAGAACATAGGATACCCCATCTCTGCCAATATATCGCCCATAACGGCCACTGCACCGTCCATATCCACATCGGAGAGTGCTTTTTCGTAGTCCGGAGTATTGGCGTCAAGCATATATCCGCGCTCCCGGCACCAGTCGTCGCTCGGAAATACCATCAGTTTGGGCTTCTTGGCCGTCGCGCCTGCCATTGTGCCGGCAAATACAGCCATAAGGACAATCAATGATAGAATCTTTTTCATATCGGTAGTTTTGTTCATTTTGATTCTTTATGTGAATGGCGTTTTCGTTTCAATTTTTGAAATAACCGTCGAGACCTTTCCCGATGCCAAGTTCCTTGAGCAAATTACGAAGACCGGGGTAGTCCACTACGAGATTCACTCCGACGCGACGTCCTCCCGGGACTTTCATATTGTTTTCCCCGGTGGGATACATTGAGTTTACTTCATGGACATAATTCAGAAACGTCCCTTTTTTGAAAAAATCGTTGAAAAATGTCTCATTTTCCTTATATTGTTCCGGGCTGACCAACGGATGCAGATTCGAGACGCCCATCCCGTGAGTGCTTGCGTCGAAAGGAATTCCCTTGAATAAAGCCGCGCTCACAGCATCCATTTTTGCTTGAATTATGGCTTTGTCAGCGTTGCCGGCCACTGCCCAAGATTTGACTATCTGAGTGCGGTTGGCGCCTTGACCGGTAGTGTACACCTCGACGGAGCGGTCATAATTCCATTTGTACTTCTTGGCATCCGCCGTCTGTGAAATAAAGACGGACAGCATACATAACATTATTATCTTAAATGTTCGCATAATTTGGATTATTGTTGTTTAAAAGAATTTTAATGATATAATTGATGTTAAGAATATGTTATGGAGCGCAAAATTAGTAATTTGTCAAAGTAAACGCCAATCTTTATCAAATTCATTTTGGTTCTTTTTGTAGTGCTTAATTATTGATTGTGAAATTTTAGCTAATTTTGCAGTTGATAGTACTCTCCTTACCGAAGCTGTTATTTTAAAACTGTTGTTTATCGTATTGTGCAAGGCTTGACTGATTTGGAAAAATCCCCTTCTTCCGGCATCATAGGAGACCCTTTGGGCGACTATGATTCCTCTTTCACGGATATTGAGATTGTGTCCAGCTCCGGGTATAATCTCGTATGTCGTGCGAAAAGGTATGGAAGACTATGGCTTCTGAAAGGTCTTGCGGAAAAATTTCGGAATGAACCGATTTACAGGACGATGCTCCGTAAGGAGTTTGACCTGATGATGCATCTGCACGATTCTCATATCGCCCTTGCTTCATCCCTTGAATACGTCCCCGGAATAGGAGAATGTATCGTGATGGAATATATAGACGGCGTAAGCCTCAGAGAGTGGCTGATGCAGGATGTGACCCTCGGAAGGAAGCAGTACGTGGCAAGGCAGCTTATAGAAGCTGTCCGGTATGTGCATCTCTGCGGTATTCTGCACCGCGACCTAAAGCCGGAGAATATCATGATAACGCGCAACGGCGACAATGTAAAGCTGATAGATTTCGGCCTTTCGGATTCGGATTCATACGATATTCTCAAGCAAGCCGCCGGCACACCGGGGTATATCTCGCCTGAACAGAGAATCAATCCTGAAGCTGACATCCGGAATGATATTTATAGCCTCGGATGTGTCTTGCGCGACATCAATCCGGGCCGTAATTTTAACAGCATAGCACGCCGGTGTCTGCTCCCGGCCGACAGGCGGTTCAGCTCGATAGCGGAATTGACTGACAGGCTTGAAGCCCTTGAAAAACGTAATAAAATTTACCTTGCCGTTTCTTCAGCAATCGTAGTTCTCGTTCTGACTTTTATTTCTATTTTCTCCGTAGCGCGATTGGAAAAAATAACTTCTGAAAATTCCAAAACCATTGACTCGCTGAGCAACAGTCTTTCCTCGTCCGTGAATGTGAGAAAGTTGCAGAGCGATACAATCAGGCAGCTGACCGACAGCGTCGCAAACCTCAGTTTGTCGCTTTCATCCTCAAGACAGCGCTTCTCAACTCTCGATTCAATTCGCGCGAGTCAGGAAAATCACAGTGCTGCTATAGAAAGAATCGTTGCAGACGGGAAGAAAATTGTGGATGACAAATGGGCCTCGGTGATAGCGCACTGCGATGAAAAAAATGCGGTTTCCGCAGAAGATTACAAAGATTATTACGGTGCGATTGACGCTTATATGGGCTCTTTAAAATATGATTTAACCTCCGTTGAAAAAGATAATATAAGGCAGATTCTGCTTCTTTACAGCGGTAAAAATATTCAAAAGTGGAATCAGAAACTTTTAAATATGCAATAAAGTGTCTATGTTCGGATGTGGAGAAATCGCTCGGATGCAGACTGAGCTCCCCGTCGGATTTTGATTTCCTCAGACAGAAGGTGTTCGAGCGGATAAACGTACTCGTAAGCGCGTCGACTATAAAACGCCTATGGGGTTATGTCAGTACTGATGTGATTCCCAGAAAATCTACTCTGAGCGTATTTGCCCGTTTTCTGGGGTATATAGATTTTGACCATTACTGTACTTCTGTACAGAGTGCATATGAACAGATACAGAGCTATCCCGTAATGACGGGACGTATAGAGGTTGATAAAGACCTCAGGGAAAACGACTGTGTAAGAATTCTGTGGCAGCCCGGGCGCGTGATGGATGTAAAATACCTCGGGAGCGGGCGTTTCAGAATCATTCACGCTGAAAAAACCAGACTCGCAGTCGGCGACTGCTTCGCCTGTCATCTCATAATAGACGGAGAACCGATGTATCTTTACCACGAAACGCTGCGGTCCATCTATGTGTGCGGCAAAACAAGCGGAGTTATAACACAAAGACTTAACGATTGATTCTTCATAGTTTTAACTAAGACAATAGCACGCTCTTTGGGGCGTGCTATTGTCTGTTATATTACCGTTCCATTATATTAAAGGAGGCGGGTCCGTCCGGACTCGCCTCCCCACTATTGTCTGTGGATTGTCAAGATTATCTTACCACAACCTTGGCTATCTTATTGCCGCATTTCACGACATAGATGCCGCCGTCAATCTTAATAGACTGCTTGGCGTCGGAAATCGTCGTGCGACGGAGCATCTTGCCGTCTGCACCGTAAATGTCGATGTCATTGCCTTCAAGACCGCTGACAAGGATTTCTCCCTTGCCGCCCGTAACGCTCGTAAGAGCATCAACATCGTTCAGACCGAGAGAGAAGAGACGGAGCTCGGAGCTGCGCGGAGCAAGGAACGTATTGCCGTCGGCACGGCGTACACGGGTATTGATAAAGTAGCTGACATTCTTGTCGCCGACTGTCTCGTCGAGGAACGAGCGTGTCTTGGATGTGCCTGCTTCTTCATATACCTTTTCGTCGCGCAGTTCGCGGAAGATTACGTAGCCGTCGATGTCCCAGTTCTGAGCCTTGGCAGGAGTGAACTCTATCTCGTCGAGAAGCGCGCCAAACTGACCCCATGAACGGTAAACAAGAGCGAAATACTTGGCATTCTCAGGCAGAGTGGCCGTACAGTGTTCCCACGTCTCCGACCCTGATTTTGTGAAGGGACGGATTCGCTTCCAGCTGCCGCAGGTCCATTCTGTGCCGTTCTGTACAATCTCGTCGCCGAGCGTCGTGTCAGTCGTCGAGTACCACAGCTCTACCGTCTCGGTATACTGAGAATCTATCGTGTTATACCAGAACGATACTGTCGAGCCGCCGACTACCTCGGGCGAAATCAGCCAGTCTGCCGACTGTGCCGGCTCTTCCCCGGCGTTCATGTCATAATCGCATGAACGGGCCATAATGTACTGCTTGCCGTGGTGAGGACAGAGGCGGTCTACCTCCATCGTACTCAGTGTCTCGGCGTTGATGACAGTCCATGCCGACGGCATATTGTCGTTATCGAAGCGAGCGCCCTCAATGGCAAACGGAGCATGCTTGTCCATATCGATGTTGGTCCATTGGCCGAGCTGCTCCGTGATTTGGAACGGAGTGTCATATTCGAAGCTCTCGTGGCTGCCGTATTCCGTGCTCTCGGCGTCGTCCCACGTCAGGCTGACCGTATTGTGGGAATCATTCCATTTGCCTTCCACATTGCGTGCCACGGGAAGATCCGTATTGCGCAGGGTGAAAGTCATCGAGATTTCATTGTTGCGTTCTATTTCGTCGTCCTCGTCCTCAATCGTGCCGACTACTGTCAGCTCGCCGCTTTCAAGGTATTCGGGCTTCATCTCGAAAGTAATCTCGTGAGTATAGTTGCGGGCCGGAAGGAGACGGCGCAGGCGTACGTCTTCGCGCTGGAGAACCTTGCCGTTTTTGTCTTTCAGGCGAATCACGAGATTGGACGCTCCGGCTTCAAGTCCGGAGTTGGAGGCCGTTATGGAGAAGGTGGGTTTCTCTCCTACGAATGCACTGCTCGGCCCTGTGACCTCCTTCACGCGGAAGTCATGCTCTACATCCTGATAAACGTCATATTTGTCGAGGATGGCAGTGGAAGTGGAGTTGAGCAGTTTGGCTACCGGGTAAATCTGAATCCACGGGCAGTTCTGATACTCTTCGGGAAGCTGTTCCGACCAGTCTACCCAATCGGCCAACATAACGTTGGCAGGACGATTCGGGTTGATTGTGAAGAGCAGCTCGTCTTCGAGATGACCGTGACGACGGCCCCATACCTCGATGTTGGCTGCGTTGGGATAGTTCCAGTAGCGGAGTCCGATACGTGCGTCGTATACGGCTGTCGTACATACTTTAGGTGCATTCAACTTACCGGTAAGGCCTCCCAGCGACGTACAGATGAAGATTGCACCGTCAGGGATTGCGTTGCCGTAGCCAAGACCCTCGACTGACTGCGTGTGGCTCCAGGGACATTCAATGCCGTTGCCGTTGGTCCACGGTCCCGTGCTGAAGCCAGTCGATGAAGTCTGCTGGAAGTTCTCATTCATCGGCAGATCGTACGGTGTGCCGAGGTATTCATAGATGAAGTCGTTGAGTGTCGAAGAACCTTCCTCAGTAACGCAGGCAGGACCTACATAATAGGCGCGCTGCTTAGCATCGTTGGGGTTGTAGATATATTCATTGAGTTTCGTCTCGGCTACCTTCGTCTGAGAGTTTGAGCCGTGCATCAGGTAGATGTCATACTTGCGTGTCGCAGGATTTACATAGCCACCGTTTACACCCTTCTCCACGTGATCCCATGTAAGAGCGAGAGTCATATTGTCGACTGACGGAACGCCCTTTACATTGGCCGGTTTCATCGGCACGTCGATTCCGACGAAGGTACGGTAGTTGCGCTTGATAGTATTGACACCGTTGTATGAAGTCTGGAGGTCTACGTATGCGAAGCCGTTGGCATTGATAGGCACTTTGATTGATACCTTTTCGCCGGGCTTGCCTGTAGCACTTGCAGAGTTGTCTTCGTATGAACCGGTCAGAGTGATGTCGCCGGTCGTTTCAGGAAGAACGCTGCCGTCGATGGCGTGTGTAGGAATAGTAGCGTCGATGATGGCTGCCAATTCGCCGTTGGGGGCTGCGGAAATCGTTACGTCCTCAGCTGCGCCGGGAAGGTCGGCAGATACATCGTCAAGCGATGAAACATGAATATCCCATACTGCGGCTCCGCGCGAGTTGTTGGTCTGGACAAAACCGGTGTAAATACCGATATAATAGTCGCCGGCCTCGGGCACGCCGAAGAGAGCCTCGATATTGATAGGAACAAGCACATTGTCGCCGTCGCGCTCATAGATGAGTGTCGTCATATTGGCTGCGCTGGCGCCATTGCCGATATATACCTTGATATTGGATTTCATACGCTCGTTGCTATTGTAGAAATTACAATAGGTGAATGCGAGTTGATACAGATGGTCGGCGGAATCAAAGTGCATCAGAGGAAGGAACATCCAGTCGTCGGGAGATTCCGTATAATTTACCATTCCGATACCCATACGGTCAGGGAGGGAACTGTTTTTCTCATAGAACTGCCATACGGTGCCGTCATGGTTGGCATCGTCTACATTGAAGAGGGAGGCCTCCTGTTTGGTCGGTGCGAACGACTGGGGCAACTCAAGAGCCTTACCGAATACTGCACTCAGAGGAGTGCTCTTTTCGGATGTCATATCGTTGGCAGTAGCCGTTACAGTGATGTTACGGCGAAGGAGATTTTCCGGAAGATCAAACGTGTAGGTCGTCTCTGTGAGGGGAGCCGTATTCACCTTCTCACCGTCGAGCATAATATCGTATGTCACTGCCTCGGCATCTACGTAACCCAGATGATAACCCTCAGTCACAGCATCCCACGTCACGGTGAGATCTTTGAATTTCAGGTTGGCCGGGGCTTTGGGATTATCGTTGCCTACCCATTTGACGATTTTCGACTCGGGACCCTCTTTCATCTCTGTGCCTACCTCGAAGGCTGGACGGATAGAGAAGGTATGGTTGCCCTGAGTGGTGGCGAAATCTACGGTGTAGCTCTCACCGGGAGTAACTGTGCGCACATCAATCTGATTGCCGTCGATGTAGCTGTACATCTTCATCGTCTGTCCGGAGATGGCGTTGCCGGCGAAATCTTCCTTCGGAGCGACGTAGCTGATCTTACCGTTCAAGCTTGCTTTATCGAGTATTACCTCTTTAAGCTCGGCCTGTGCGGGCGCGTCGTTGTCAGCGTATGCCTCGATACAGTTGAGCGATGAATACCATCCCGTCATTGAAAGGGTGTTGCCGCTGTATACTGTATAATCGTTGGCGTCGATGAAGACAAGACGCATCAGTTGGGAAGCGGCGTCGCGGTAGATGGTAACGAATGCTTCATCTTTCGGGCTATAGCACAGTGTGGTGGCGTAACCCTTGTCAGGAACGGCAAGAAGGTCGTCCGTACCACCGCCGTTGGCAAACTGTGCTACCTCCATCAGAGTAGGATTCGTCGTCCCCTCAAACATATACATTGTACCGTTGTCTTTTACGGTATAAAGCATCTGGTCTTTGGGATTGTAGCAGATGGAGCACGGCATGCCCGACTGTGAATTGTAGAGGCTTCCCAAATACGTGGCCGTCGGCGTATGGCCGGAAATATCGTATTCGTAGAACTCACCATACGTGCCTGTAACGAGGTTGATGGCGAAACCGTAATATTTGCCGTTGTCGGGGTTGTATGTCAAAGCGTATGCAAAACCGCCGAAATCGTCACCGAAGCTGATGTCGGAGAGACGCTGTCCTGTGGCAAGGTCGATGCGGCGCCAGAAAACACTCATATCAAGCGTCACCATATCCTGTACGAATGCAGGGATATAGATGATGCCGTCATTGATGAAGGAGGTCATCTCCTGATAGTCCTCACGAAGGCTGTATTCCGAACCTCTGTAAAGTTGCGTAAACTTACCTGTGGCAAAATCCACTGAGCCGAAAAGCGCGTTGTTGTAGCCGGCGGAAAGACTATGGCTGGGAACAACGGCGTATGCCTTGCCGCGTGGCTCGTATGCCGAGCGCGTGGCGAGATAATTGGCAGCCTGCTTGGGCTGAGGTTTTACGTCAAACGTACGCGGGCCGCCCGAACCGATGCCGGGTGCGCCTGCTCGATTGCGCTCGAAAATCTTGTTGATTTGCTCAAACTTCTCCCTGTTGGCCTCGTTGATCTTCTTCTGCGCGGTAGCTGTCGGAACGCCTGAGTTAGCGTTCACGCGCCGATGCGTCTGTGAAGTCGTCTGGGCTGCAAGCGGAAGAATCATGGCGGCGGCTAATGTCATTGCCGACCATCTGAGATAAATTCGCTTCATTGTTTAGTGTTGTTATTTAGTTTTATGTAATTTATTTACTTTTTAATTGCCAGATGAACACTGTTTGTTAGCGTTAGTTCTATGTCGGTTGAAAAAGTATTTATCGAATTTCGTACATTAGTTTCCGACATTCGATAGTCAGTATTTTGGTATTAGTGCATATTTTAAAAATCGCGCTTAAAATTACAATTTATTCCCCGTCTATACAAATATGCTACCCTGAAAAATAGACTGTTGTCGAATTATTTAACGTAAATTAACAAATAACGCCTTTATATAAAGCCCTTTTTAATCCCCAAATCATACCCGCAAATGAATCTTAACATCGCTTCCCCGTGTCCGCTTTCTTCTTCTTTAATTGAAAATCATAAAATAATTGCCTCTGTCCGACATACGATTATTCTGCCGTGAGTCAAAATATACTTCCTATTGGCTCTTAAATATTTTTTTGATTTTTTGGGCTTTAAATTGTTGTATCTGCGAAAGATATTTTGTAATTTGCATCGTAAAATTTTATGCGATATTTGTTCAGCCTAATAGAAAGAAAAATGTACCATTATATGGATACCGGATATGCTTGAAAACAAGTGAATGGATTCCGGAGTTATTGGCGGATGAAAATGATTGTCATTCGCCGACTTTATGGAGTCTTAACGGCATCTGTGTTATTGCTGAATTATATTTTTTAAATTAAATAAATTTCGGATTAATGAAACGAAACATCTTGACTTTGAGCCTCGCCGCTCTTATCGGATGCAGCGCGATTACCGGAGTGGCAGCAGGCCAGTTCAAGCGCCTGAAGCAAAATTCCGGCACGAAAGAAAACGTGACGCGTATCCATAAGACCGGTTATCTCGCAAAGAGACGCGCAGAACGCGGAACAAAACAGCTTAGCGGACTGTTCGGCGCGCGCGATGGCTTTATGACAATTCGTCATCAGGCGGAATCGCCTAAAACTCGTTCTATTGAAGCTCCTCGCGGACACTTCATCGGTGCCGTTGGCGACTATGATGGTATGACTGATGCTCGTCAGGCATTCTTGGGTACTGTCGACGGTGCAACCGGACATGTAGAACGTCTGTTCTCGTCGTCGGCCCTCATCAATGGCAACGACTATGATTTTCAGGGCGGCGCTATCCGCGACGGAATCTATTACACTACTGCAATTCGTGAAACCGACCTCGGCACGATGGTTCTCTGGAATCGCATCGATATCGAGACGGGCGACGTAATGACGCCTATCACCTTCGGTACCGGAGATTATGCGGCATACGCCTACTCGATGACGTATAATGAGGCCGAAGATTTGTTCTACTGCCTCTCAATCGACGAAGTTTCTAAGTCGGCCAACATCCTCTCCGTTGTCGATCCTAACCAGAACTTCCGTGTGATCAGTAGCCCTCAAATCAACGTTAACGGCGCATTTGCAGGTGCTGTGGCTTACAATCCTGCAGATCAGTCGGTTTACTGCTTCTGCGACGACGGTGCTGTATACATCGTAGAGGAAGGCAATCCGCGTCCTGTTCAGGCAGGTAGCATTGAGAACGGCGGCGATTACATCGGCACGCAGGTGTCTACACAGATCACGTATAGCCCGCTCGACGAGTGCTTCGTGATGGTTTATCCCGACGCGCGCGCTAATCAAATCAGCCTTGCTTATCTCAGCCCCGACGACTGGAGCGTGACGAAAGGTGCTGTTCTCTCCGGCAACGGAATCCGCACCCCTTATTTCATCACGCTGATTTGCACCGACCCCTACGCTGAAAATGATGCTCCGGCATATCCTGCCGCTCCCGTTGTGACGTTTGACAAAAACGCCCTCAGCGGTACTGTAACCTTTACCGCTTCCGATGCATTCTACAGCGGTGTGACGATGCCCGCATCCACGCAGGTGGCTACGGTTGTAAAGATCGACGACAGCACGGAGGTCTTCAACGGCAACCTTGCTCCCGGCGCTTCTCGCACTGAAAATGTAACTCTCGAACAGGGCCTCCACGAGCTTACGGTGGTCTGCACTGTAGGTGGCCTTGAGAGCCCCGTCAGAAAGGTGAAATTCTATGTCGGCAACGACACCCCGAAAGCTCCGACTAACGTCAATCTCGACGGCGACCTCCTTACTTGGACCGCTCCCGGATCTGTCGGTGTGAACCAAGGATTTGTAGACACGGAAGCTCTGACGTATGACATCTACATCGGTCAGACCAAGCAGAACACAGAGCCCGTCACCGACACGAAATACACTATCACGATGCCGGAGACTCTCGAATATTCCCGCATCTCAGTACGTGCAACGGCTAATGGCCTGACGTCTGAAGCCGGCTCAACTGATCAGGTTATCGGTAAGGCTCTCGACCTCCCCGTAACTATGGAGCCCAACGTAAATGATTCCGAGCTCTTCTCGATCATCAACGCAAACAACGATGAAGACAGATTCTTCTTCACCGACGACCGCGGCTACTTCGAGTTCTGCATCGGCGTAGGCTACTATGGTCATGCAAACGACTGGCTGTTCATGCCGCTTATGTCATTCCCCGATCCTGAGCACATGTACAACCTCGCCTTCACGTATGCAAACATGCAGTACGACGGCAGCGAGAGCCTCGACATCTATTTGACTAAGAAGCTCAATACCAATACCAAGGATATGATCAACATCTTCCGCGGACGTAATATTGACTTCCCCAACGATCACAACTACTCGCTCAACTTCGGCGTGCCCGAGGCAGGCGATTACTACATCGCATTCCACTGCACGACTCCCGGCGGCGCAGGCTCCGGCGTACGTGTTCGTGACTTCGCAGTAAACTCGCTCCGCGACCAGTCTTCCGACGTTCCGGGCGATCCCAAAGATGTAAAAATCTCTGCCGGCGATAACGGCGACCTTTACGCTAACGTCACTGTGACGCTCCCGACTGTAAATGCTATCGGCAACGTGCTCAATGCAAGCGAGGATGTGACTGTAAATATCGCTTGTGGCGACAAGACAGGTTCCGCAACCGGCAAACCCGGTGCTACTGTAACGGCTCGCGTGGATGTAGCTCAAAGCGGTTACTCATTCTTCGACGTGACGCCCTCCAATGCCAAGGGTAGCGGTCTGATGCGTACCTACCGTGCTTACGTAGGTCTCGACGTTCCGCAGTGCCCGCAGAACATCGTAGGTATCCCCCACGACGACAACATGGGTATGAAGCTCACTTGGGAGAAACCCTCCAACGTAGGTGAACACGGCGGTTACGTAAATCCCGACGACGTTGAATACGTCATTTACAATGTGCCTGCCGCAACTTACTATCAGGTAGGTACAACGCGCGGTCTTGAGTTTGATTACAATGCTACGGTTGATTCTCAGGAGCGTTACGTACTCGGTCCTTCGGCCAGAAACAGCATGGGTGAATCGATCAACTCCCGCTTCATCGGCGATGTTCTCGGACGTCCCAACCTCCTGCCGATCGTAGAGCACTTCGGTAGCTCGGCCTTCGATTACAATCCGACTTACAATAACCTCGCAGATCAGTTTGAAGGATCAGCATTCCAGTCGATTTCGTCCATTATGGCCGACATCTACTATCACAATGCTGACGAGGACCTTAGCGACGGCGGTGGTATCTGCTGCTACAGCACACTTTCCCGTCCGACCGAAGGCGAACTCGTCCTGCCTAAGTTCTCAACTCTCAGCGTAGGTCAGGCTGCTTTCACGCTCCGCTACCTTGATTATCAGTACGCACCCTCACTGTCGCTCTGGGCACGTTATCCCGGTCAGAACGATTACGTGAAGGTAGATGACTTCCCGATGGACAAACCCGCCAACGGCGAATGGAGAGACGGCTCAATCGAGCTCCCCGAAGCTATGCTCAATAAGGGATGGGTTCAGTGCGTAATTCGCTTCGAACTCAAGTCCACTCGCGAGGAATACGGATTCATCGACGGTTACTCTGTAACGCAGGATGTAGATTACGACCTCAATGTAGCTTCTATCGCAGGTAAGGATCATATCTTCAGCGGCGAACGCAGCGAATATCTGATCTCGATAGGAAATGCCGGTAAAGAGTCTCTCAACCGTAACGAGGCCACAATGATTATCCGTCTCAAGGATAAAGATGGCAACATCCTTGTCCGCGACGACAAGCCGCTTCCCCGTATCCTCAGCCTCCAGAAGGTTACCACGTCCTTCAATCTGTCCGCAAAAGAGGATTATGCTGCCAAATCACCCCTCACCATCGACGTAACGGTAGAATACGAGAATGATGAGATAGAATGGAATAACACGCTCTCCACTAAGGTGACGGTTATCGATTCACAGGCTCCCGTAGTTCGTGACCTCGAAGGTAAGTGGGACGACGGTAAGACCGGCATCACGCTTAATTGGAGCGAGCCCGACACTAAATTCCAAGGTCTTGAATCCTTCGAGATGGTAGAAGGATTCGAACAGGGCGAACAGCTCGGAATGTTCCGCAATGTCGATATGGACGGCAAGCCCGTCTTCCCCTTCAACGGTCTGCGCTGGGAGGGTGACGATCAGCCCACCGGATGGATGGTTGTAGATACTAACGACTTCCCAATGTGGAAAGACGACGCTCGTATGGGCGCTCACAGCGGTACGAAGTATGTCATGGCCCGTATCCCGTATTTCGACGATAGCGACACCAGCAGCGAGCCCACGCAGGCAGCCGACTGGCTGATCTCGCCCGAAGTAGTAGGTGGATCTGAAGTAAGCTTCTGGTATGGCACGATTTCAAGCGACTACACCGAGTATGTAGAGCTATACTACTCATCCACCGACGATACCCTCGGCGACGCTATCAACATTCCTGAAGGTGGCTCCGCTAAGGATGGCAAGTGTGGCAGCTTCAAGTACATCCGTACATTCTCTAAGGAGGGTACAGAGGCTTGGGAACACGTAAGCTTCACGCTCCCGAAAGATGCTAAATACTTCGCCCTTGTATTCCGCAGCTTCGACACGTTTGGCGCTATGCTCGACGACATCGAGTTCACTCCCGCTAAGCAGGAAAGTGTATACGACATCGATCATTACAGCGTATGGCGTCTTACCGACGACGACTGGAGCACATGGTCATGCATGGCTGACAACCTGAAGGCCACTACCTTCACCGATACTACCATCACTGACGATCACAACGCTACGTATTATGTTATCACATACACGAAGTCAGGCAATATCATCATCGGTGGTCCCCGTTCAAATGCAGCACGCGTATTTAGCTCGGGTGTTGATGGAATCGACGGTGTATCGGCTCACGTAGCCGGCGTGAAGGGTGGAGTCCTCGTCAGCGGCTATACAGGAAAAGAGATGCGCATCTTTACGACCGACGGCAAGCTTATGCGCGAAGCCACAGTCAGAAGCGATGCTGAAACATATAATCTTGAGTCCGGCATCTACATCGTAAGAGTAGGTAAGGACGACTACAAGGTTGTAGTGAAATAATAATTAATCCGAATCTTGGATCGGCCCGGGGATTTTCTCCGGGCCGATTTTTTATGTGCGGAAAAGCTCTGACGCATCATTGAGAAGGTCGTTTTGGATCTGCGGCTGTGTGAATTCAAAGATTCAGATTATGTATTGCACAGGTCAGGTTCTTTTTGTAATTTTGCAAATAATAAGAAGATCTAATGAAAAAGATGAGTATTAAAAGAGGAATATTAAAAAGTATACTCTTGATAGTATGTGATAGTATGCGTGGTTTTATTTAATGGATGCACAAAGGATGAGTCTGTAGAACTTCAAGATTTGAATTATCAAAATTATAAAGCAAAAGAAAAAATGAATTCAGATGAATCTTCAAGTACTCAGCTTTCGAATGCAGAATTATCCATCATATATAGACTGAAGCAAATTAATGATAGTATTGCATCTGTTAAATATAACGAAGATGAAATCGTCACTGCCTCTTCAATTGGAGAAACGGTACAAAAAGTTGGATTTATATTAAGTGATGTGAAAGGAATGGCACATGGATTTAAATACGGGCTTAGTAAAGGGAGAGGTTTTTGGGGAAAATTATCAATGGCTGCAGTATGTAGTGTAGCTTTCGGAGCGGCTTATTAAATGGCTAATTTTATTCTATCAATGCCATTTCTGTCAAATGAGTATGGACAATATTATACTACTGCAGCCGAACAGTATCAATTTAGTGATTATTATGGAACACTGGCTCTTGTATACAGTGAAAATGCTATGAAAACTGAATGGCAAAGATATTCGAAGAGTTATCCGGATTATATTACTGATGATACGGAAGAAGAATTTTAAATAGCATCTCTTCATAATTTGGTGTTGTCTAATATAAGAAGAGGAATAATTGTTCCTTATGATGTGTTGAATAGCTTTTATGGTGAGCAGCAACTCAATTTGCTGCGATCAAGAAATACTACTAAATATTATTCCGATATTCCTAACATATTGAATGGCTCTGTACAATTCAATAGATATTGTGCGATTGATCCTTGTCCTTATGCCACAGCCATTGTTGATACATATATGGATGGCATTAATAGTTGTCAGTTTTTTAGTGGTACGGAATTCTTGCAAAAAAACCAGATCTCTCAGCGTGGAATATATCAAAGTAGTCAAGCCGGATTTAAATTTGGATGATGAAGTAAAGTCGTCTGTAATAAGCACTATGTATTTAGCTCCATTAAGTGGCGAATATTGGCTTAAATAAAGAAATAAATAGAAATATGAATATGACAAAAGTATTGTGTCTGATATTAGCGTTGTCTTTCGGGATGAATGTGCTTGCGAAAGAACATAAGAGTGATACAATTAAGAGTGAGACAATATATTTCTATAAGACAGCGATACTTTATCAGGCCTACGGTCCGGTGAAGCGGATAAAATTGAAGTCAAAAGATCCCTTGAAGAGTGTCAATTGCGAGAAGTTTGACAGGACAGGAATGTTTATGGATGCGGTGGGTTTGCAGTATGATTCATTAGGGTATTTGAGGAGTTTTGATATAGGATGGAAAATCGGGAAGATGGAGATGAGAGAGGAGGGCTCGGTGGAATATGACACTGGTTGCCTGCCGGTTTCAATTCACGTTAAAACGAATGTTTTCCAGAGGTTCGATGCCGATTTCACATATACATATACGGATGGTGTGCTGACAGGAAAAGTCGTAAATTATCTGATGGGCAAGGAGCGTGGACGATTGGAATATGTATATTCCGATTACGAATGTGACGAGTGGGGAAGCTGGGTAAAACGTAAAGTTAAAATGATGGATTTTGGGGAGGATCAGAAAAAAGAGGAACTGGAATTTGTGGAGACTCGCGCGATAGAGTATTATTGATATGGTATTCTTGTTCCCGGCTTGCGAATCGTGCCGGGAAGGTTTCATTAAATCTGAGTGAATAAAAAAGGAGACTAATCTCACGATCTGTCTCCGGTAGGTTCACACTCATTAATTTTATGATAACATCATTCAAAATTTTTTCCTTCTTGAGGAATGTCGAAAGCGACTATATGTTGGTGGAATAATGGTCGCAAATATCAGTCTCTAATCGTCAGATATATCATTCTGAACGGCTTCGACTGACTTATGACGCTACAAAATTACAAAATTTGGAAGCTCTTTCCTAATAATTTTGAAAATTTGGTGAAATTAACTAATTTTGTGGCAGCAATTAGAATATTTGCACTTTTAAACTTTGTCGATAACCCTCAATTAGAAATATTTTCTATGGTACATCTTGACACTATTGATATGAAGATTCTTCAGATTCTTCAGAACAATTCGCAAAAAACCACCAAGGAGATTGCCGCTGAAGTGAATCTTTCCACAACCCCTGTCTATGAGCGTATCAAGCGAATGGAGCGCGATGGTGTAATACGTGGCTATGTCGCTGTCCTCAACCCTGATATGCTTAACCTCGGATTTACTGTCTTCTGCAATATCAAGCTCGTGACGCACAGCAACGCCGCCGCCCATGATTTTATGAACCTTGTGCGCGACATCCCCGAGGTGCTGGAATGTTACAATATGGCCGGCGCATACGATTATCTTCTGAAGATATATGCGCCGAATATGAATTATTATCGTGATTTCGTGATGGAGGTGCTCGGAAATATCAAATCAATCGGATCGGTGACCTCGACCTTCGTGATGGCCGAGGTGAAGCACACATCAACGCTTCCGCTGAATCTCTGAGAGTGTTTGCCGATTGAATCTGCTTATGGCTTCCGGATACCTTTGTCGAGCATCAGGCGTTTGACGAGCATACGCACGCGGCGCGGCATAATGGCGATAAAGAATATCGCAAACCGATTCAACGGCCCGTTGATATATTGAGCTTTGCCCGACATAAGACGTTTCAGAGCGTTGTAAGAAAATTTCTCCGGAGTCTGGAGGGCGCCGATTCTTACGGCAAGGCGTTGCAGCTTGTGAGGAAGTCCGAAAAGGTCGGTCGCTATTCCTCCCGGGCAGGCGACGCATACGCGGACGCCGTCATCGCGCATCTCATAATGCAGGGCGCGCGAGAGAACACGTATATACGCTTTTGTGGAGGAATAAAGCGCTATACCGGGCATCGGCATCCAGCATGACATAGATGACATATTAAGTATCCATCCACGTCCAAGAGCCTTGAATCGACGCGCAAAGGCGATGCTCAGCTGTGTCACGGCGCGTACGTGCAGGTCGATGAACGCTTCAATTTTACCGTCGGGTGTTTCCGTCAGATAATTGAATGAGAATATCCCGGCGTTATTAATGAGGATTTCCGGCTGCAGCTTGCGCGACTGCAGAAACGTCTCTATGCCTGTCACGACGTCGGGAGCCGTCAGATCCACGCACAGCGGGTAGGTGATTATGCCATATTTGTCCGATAATTCGCGTGCGGCGGCGGTCAATTCCTTATTCTGATTGCTTATCATCACGATGTCGGCGCCCTGCTCGGCCAAGCGGCGACAAAACTGCAGCCCGATACCCGACGAGGCCCCTGTGACGACTGCCGTTTTCCCTTTTATTTTGGAAAGATTCATCGTTTATCCCCCTTGATTTTGTCTATCTCCTTCTGAATTCCTTTGGGAATGTCGGTGCAATGCTTGTGGCATACCATCTTGTCGCCGTACATGCGGCCTATACAATAGTTCACATGGTCGCAGTCGCAACGTTCTTCTCCCTCGCGGAGACGGTTTACGAAATCAGGTTCATTAATCAGCGCGCGTCCCATCTGTACGAAATCGAATCCCGACGAGAGAACCTTGTCGATACCCTCGCGACTCACGGCACCTCCCACGTATACGAGCTGGCCCTTCAGAGCTTCGCGGAATCGCAGTGCGTCATCGAGGAAATACAGCTCCTTGAAAGGTACTGTCGGAATCATATATTTGCCCACCATACGCACGCCGTATTTCAGCCACAACTGTTTCATATAGTAGGTCATCGTGTAGATAGGCATCTGACCGCGCATCACGTACATGGGCGCTTTGCTTACGAAGCCTCCCGAAAGGACTAAGGCGTGCGCGCCAAGCTGTTCCAGTTCCTTCGCCACGGTTATGCAGTCGTCGATCTCCAGTCCACCCTTGAATCCGTCGCGCATATTCGTTTTGACAAGGACGCCCATATCGTTGCCGGCGGCCTTCATCACCTCCTCCATACACATACGCATAAATCTCATTCGATTGTCGAGCGAGCCACCGAACTCATCGCGACGGCGATTGGTGTAAGGGGAAAGGAATTGCGAGATCAGATAGCCATGGCCGGCATGTACCTCCACGCAGTCGAATCCGGCGTCGCGCGCGGTATTGACGGCGTCGCCAAATTGACGTGCCAGCGTCTGCAGTTCGTACTTGCGCAGACCTCGGCAGAATGTAGGGGAATATAGATTGAATCCCGTGCAAGCCGCCACGGGCAAACAGCCGGCGGTGCTGCGGTGAGTCATATTTCCGCAATGCCCTATCTGGATAGAGGCTTTTGCTCCTGCATCATGTATTCCGTCGGTGATTTCACGAAGCTGAGGCACAATTTCGGGACGTAGCCATATCTGGGTCTTGAAGGATAGCGCGGACTCGCAGATGCCAGCGTAGGCGAGTGTCGTCATTCCGACTCCACCGCGCGCCACACTCAGATGATAGTCGCGCAGTTCGTCAGTAGGATTGTTGTTGCGTCCCATTCCCTCAAACGCCGCAGAGCGGATGGTACGGTTGCGGAGCATTACAGGACCTATATTGGCCGGAGTGAAGAGGAGGGAGGTATCTTTTTCGTTATTCATGTCAGTCAGGTTAGATTAGTCGGGAGATAGATTGTCAGTAGAGGAAAGGGATAATGGCCTTGCGGTGCAGCGCGGAGTATTCTTCACCGAATTCATCGAGATAGCGTTTGTGTACGCGTCTCGCGCGGGGGCCAAGATTGGCAAAAGTCCATACAGCGAAAAGCAGTCCGGGGAGCGACCATGTCAGAATGGCAAATCCTATCCACTCTGTAATTTCGCCGAGGTAATTGGCACATGATACGTAGCGGAACATACCTCCGCGCGGTATGTAGTGGCGGGTATCGCCCGGCTTGCGCAGGTGGCGGATGATGTAGTCGCTGCGCAGATTAATCCACATACCTATGAAGAACACGATTGTGCCGAGGATAAAGAGGGGAGAAGAGAGCCATTGCGCGGTGTATAGGGTAGCCGGCGAGAAGAAGAATAGCCATGCGCCGAGGAGATAAGCGTTGATTATATTGAAAATCAACCCCATTAGGACGATAGCCCAAGGCATACGGTTGCGTCCTTTGAGCAGTAAGGGAAATATGAAAGAGCGCTGGAAATAGTGGAGAAGGAAAAGCGACGCCATCACAGCCGGTGCGATCCAAGCTGCGCGCGGCGAAATAACCCAGAGCAGGAGCATCGTTATAAAGGCCGGAGCCTCCATAATGATCCACCCGGTTTTATTATTTATTGTCGCGCCCCATTTGTCGGAAATCATAATCCCGTAAGGAGCCGCCACATATTGCAGAGCGATAAAGACAATCACAGCGAGTACGGCCATGACAGCCATCAGCACTTGGAAGAAAGAATAGTCAAATATAAACATCGCGCTAATGTATTTAAGCTAATAATAGCTAAAATAGCTATTATAGCTGTGTGACAGCTATAATAGCAAAATTAGCTTATCTACGGTCATGTAATAATTAATGGCAGCAGCCGTCGCCGCAACCATGTCCATGGTCGCCGCAGCACTCGCCGTCGCCACAACCGTGGTCATGGCCACAACCGCATCCGTGACGCGGAGACAGTTCTTCCGGAGTAGCGTCGCGCACCTCAGTCACTTCCCCCTCGATCTTCACCGTCTTGCCGGCGAAGGGATGGTTGAAATCCATCGTCACCCCGTCGGGCTCAACAGCGGTCACCGTGCCTATCACCTGATAGCCATCCTGCGTCATCATAGGGAGTGCGGCGCCTGTTTTTACCTCTGAAGGAAGGTTGCCGTCGGGATTGAAAACTGTATAGTCCAGTTTGATGATATTGTCCTTGTCATACGGTCCGAAAGCAGCTTCGGGCGGCAGTTCAGAAGAGAATTTATCGCCTTCGCCAAGACCATTGAGAGCGGCTACAAGACCCGGAATAACGCCCGGAGTGATGCCGTAGATCAGCGAATCCGGCTTATCTGCGGTAGCTTCAAAAAGTGTGTCGCCTGTTTTGGCATCAGTGACTTTATATATGAATTTGATGAATTTTCCGTTGGATATTTTTTCTGTTCCCATATTTCAGAATTATTGCTTGAGTTATTTTTATTTGTTGAATGTTATTCTTCAGCTTCTTCCTCGTCGGCTGACTGTTCATCGGGCGACTGAACGGCAGCTCCGGCTTCCGGCAAGTCGGCGTTTTCGTCGTCAACGCCATTGACGTCCTCGGGATGTTTCAGCACATATTGTTCGCTTGGCATGCCGACATTGAAATAGAAGGCTTTTCGATTGGCCGATGCGTGCCGCCCCGAGGATCTGTCAGGCGTCACGAGAAGACGGTCTACACCTTCCGACGGATATTCCACATCGACAGCTTCATAGCCTAACAGCGACACCATATCGTATTCGTGCATAGGATAAATCACAAACCATGCGTTCTCCTCGTCGGCTCCGGTGCCGGTAGATTTGATGGCGCCTAAAAGGTTTTCCAGACGATATTCCCATATCTTTGCGCTCATCCCCTTGTTCTTCTCCTTCAGTACGTGAACGAGAAACGACATCTGGCGTAAGTCGAACGGGTTATCGGCAAGAGAAAGCTCGGCATATTTCTTGATAGTGTCGATTTCCTCCTTCGTGTGCGTGGCTTTGAGGCGAAGGTCGTCGGTTATTGTGGAATACTTTGACGTGCGGTAGGGGTCGTAATCCTCTTGGAACATATATCCGAGATAGAAATAACGATATTCCTCCGGGGTCATCACCGTGTCGTTGCGGTTATATTTCTGAAGCAACTTCGGAAAATAGAACTTTGATGAAGGATCGAGAGTCTCGTTTTCGATTTTTGCCAAATCCGGCTTCGATACGGTGATTTTGTGTTTGCTGTTGTCACTGCGCACGGCACGGTTCTGCGACGTCGCGTAGGCGGTCGTCAATGCCAGAAGTACTGCCGGGAATATGAATTTCAATATTTTTGTTTTCATTTCAGTTCATTTTGGGTTGTAATCGCGTTCAGTCTCAATTGTGACGCGCTGTTTAAATCTGGTAAATCGCGATGGCGATCACAAGCGCTACGCCTATCTGCATCATTGTGATAGCCACGGGGAATCCCTTGGCCATCAGGTAATTGAAGAAGCTGAATTGACGTTCGCGCCCTCGCGGAGTATTGTTGAAGAGGAGATAGCCGAAGAAGGTGCCGGCTATTGTGGCTACAGCCATAATGCTGTAACGCATAGGCATATCGTCGGTTATGGTAAAGCCCAACAGCCCGGCGGCCATTCCTGCCAACGCGCCGAGGGTCATATATCCCATTCCGAATTTCGTCTCACGCACCTGTTCCGGCTGAAGCATTGTCGCTACCGTGGCCACGACCGTGATGGAGAGCCATGATATGAGAATGACGTTATTGACAGGAAGTATCGGAAGAGTATCCTCCTGCGCCAAGCTCAGCACGAAGAGCGCGATGAAGGAGAGGACGGGGGCGAGCATAATCTTACGGAAGAGCATCACCAGTGATGCTCCCCATATAATAATGCTCAATATAATCAATGCCGTGGCCATATAAACCAATAATTACTCTTCTCTTATATATAACGTGTAAGGGGGTGGAATTATTGTTAAAAAACTACTTTTTGATGTCGGGATATGCGATGCGCGAATGATATATAGTGGCGAGTCGTTTCTTGAATGTATTCTTTACCGTCTCTATGTCGCGCATGGAAATTGGAGCCTCCTTGAATCGTCCGTCGGCCACCTGTGAGTCCACTATACGGTCTACGAGATTGTCGATGCTTGCCTGCGAATAGTCTGTAAGCGAACGGGAGGCCGCCTCGATGGAATCAGCCATCATCAGGATTGCAGTCTCTTTTGACTGCGGATCGGGACCGGGATACGTGAAGGGAGCGGGATCTACCGGCTGGTCGCCGGCTTCGTTCACCGCCGTATTGTAGAAATATTTCGTTATGCCGCGTCCATGGTGTTCTGCGATGAAATTGCGAATCACCTGAGGAAGTTTCTCTTTCTGCGCCATTGCCAGTCCGTCGGTGACGTGCGAAATGATTTTTCGGGCGCTCGTAGAAGGATCGAGGCCGGCATGGGGATTGACACCGTGTTGGTTTTCAGTGAAGAAAATCGGGCTTTTCATCTTGCCGAGGTCGTGATAGAGGGCGCCGGTGCGGACAAGCTGCGTGTTGGCACCTATGGCACGCGCGGCTTCAGAGGCAAGCGCCGATACCTGCATGGAATGTTGGAATGTGCCGGGAGCTTCCTCGGCCAGACTCCGCAATACTTTGTTATTGATGTCCGACAGCTCCACGAGCGTCACCGTCGATGTGAATCCGAATATACGCTCGATGACGAGGATAAGGATGTAGGCGAAGGAGAGTATGACGGAATTGATGGCAAAAGCGCCGATGATTTTCCATGAGAAGGTAGAGAGATTGCCGTCGAAGATGAAGCTGCACGTCAGATAAGTGAGGCAATATATGATGAAGGCGATAACGGCCGTGCGCAGGAGGTCGGAGCGGCGCGACAGCTGGCGTGTGGCGAATGTTGCCGCCAAACCGACGCTCATCTCCATAAAGATGAAGGAGTGGGGGAATGTGGCGACAAGCGCCGAGAGCATAATCGTCGTGATGAGCGAGAAGATGGCTGTGCGCGAATCAAAGAATACCAATACGATGACCGGCACGGCTGCGTATGGTACATAGTAGAGGCCGTTGGGAATGGTCTCGAACATTACTACGGTGAAGACCGTGAAGAGGGTGATGAATATCATCAGGAAGGTCATCTTGCGGAGCGAGGAGTAGAAGCGTGGGCGATAGATGGCGAGGAACATGTAAAGGAGTCCGAATATGATCAGCGTGTAGAGTACTTGGCCGAGTACGAAATATGTAGTCGGGTCGGTTGTGTCCTGCTGCCCACGCATTTCAAGGAATGTGTTCAGATTGGTGTAAATCTGCGGCGTGACGATTTCTCCGCGGTCTACAATGCGCTGACCTGCCTTTATAATGCCCTGAGCACCCGTGATGTTGAGATATTCCTGTTCACGGAATTTTCTGTCGGCCACGGAGTCAATGATGACGTTAGGCGTCAGACAAGCACTGACAGCGCGCCCTAATTCCGACGAGAAGGCTTTTGACGCCGTCGATGCCGATGAGTGATATACTGAGTCGATATAGCGGTAAGCCGACGCCTGCGAGAACATACGCGTCGCATCGACTGTCACGAAGGCGGTTTCCGGATCGGAGCCGATGGTGTCCTGTGCCATACGCAGCTTTGTCTTTTGCCCTTTCGAGAGTTCGTTGTTTATGTCGGTCGAGATGATGCCTCGGGAGTAGACCTCCATAAGTATTTTCGTAAGACGCGCTACGTCGTCCGACGGCACAATGGCTGAGGCGTTGTTGCGGAAACGTGCCAGATTCATTTCACTGATACTCTGTTTGCGCATCACGAAAGGGATAAAATTCTTGTCGACGGAATCACGCAGCGAGGTCAGCGACGCCGAGTCGCGCATGATGGGCATATCGAAAGTGGCCGTCAGAAGCGGATATTTCCACGGCTGGTTCAGCTCATAATTGAAGCTCTCGTGGTCGGCACGAGGCAACATAAAGAGGATAGATATTGTTGCACCGGCTATAAGTGCCAGCCGCAGCATATTTAGCTTGGTGAATATCTTTTTCATACTTCGTATATTTAGAGGGGCGAAATGCACCCTACGAGATGCGGCGTGCGAATTTCACTCCTTTAATTTTTTTCAGTTCCTTGCATATAGTGGCTACGCGGTCGGCGTCATCGACATTTACTGTCAATTCGCAATGGAACACTTCCTGCCTTGCCTCGATATTGAGGCCGCGGATATTGATGTTCAGCTTCTGGCTCACCGTCGAGGCAATCTCTTCGAGCAGTCCGTGCCGGTCGATGCCGTCGATGGCTATACGCACGAAGAAGTTGTCGGCTTTCCCGCCCCATTTCGTCGCCACGAGCCGCGATCCGAATGAGCTTTTCAGGCGCATGGCGTTGGGACAACTCACCTTGTGGAGCACGACATTTTCATCGTCGTCCACGAATCCGAGCACATCGTCGCCCGGGATAGGGGAGCAGCACGTGTCGAGCCGGTAGTTGGGCGATTCGGGATGCAGCACATAGATTTCCTTTCGATTGACGGGCATCTTCTTCTCCTCGTTTTTCTTCGATGAGAAGGGCTTTTTGAGAAATTTCATCAGCCCCGACACACGGCTTTTCTTCAGCTCCTTCAGCTGTTCGCCGGAGAAGTCGATTTCATCGTTGGCGAGCATTATGAAGAGATCTTCGCGAGTCTGCAGATGATAGCTTCCGAGTAGCTTCGAGATGGCTTCGTTGCTCGGTTCGAGCCCCTCCTTATGCATCAACTCGTTGAAAAGTGCTTCACCGCGTTTAGCCAGTGTTTTGCGGTCTTTTCGCAGGATGCCGCGCAGACGGTTCTGTGCCTTCGCCGTGTGGCAGAAATTCAGCCATTCCGGGTGTGGCGTCTGCGAATCGGATGTGATGATTTCCACTTGGTCTCCGCTTTCCAGAACGTGAGAGAGGGGCACGAGACGATGGCTTATCTTGCCGGCGATACAGTGCATACCCAGTTCCGAGTGGATGTCGAAAGCCAGATCGAGTACAGTTGAGCCGGTAGGGAGGGTTCTCAAATCCCCTTTCGGGGTGAACACATATATTTCTGAAGAGAAAAGATTGAGCTTTATCGTGTCAAGGAAATCGATGGCGTTCGGCTCCGGATTGGCGAGGATGTCCTTGATAGTGTTCATCCAATTGTCAAGCTCGGTGTCTTCACCCTCCTCGCCGGTCTTGTATTTCCAATGGGCGGCATAGCCCAATTCGGCGATGTCGTCCATTTTGCGGGAGCGTATCTGCACCTCTATCCATCTCCCCTCCGGCCCCATTACAGTCAGGTGCAGCGCCCGGTAGCCGTTGGCTTTCGGCGTGGATGTCCAGTCGCGCAGACGGTCGGGGTGGAGTTTGTTGCCGTCGGTGAAGAATGTGTAAATCTGCCAGCAGCGCAGTTTTTCGAGCGAATCATCATCGTTCTCGAATATGACCCTGATGGCATATATATCGTAGATTTCCTCAAAGGGGATTTTCTTCTTCTCCATCTTCTTAAAGATGGAATAAGCGCTTTTCACGCGAGCCTTGATCGTATATTTGAATCCCGCCTCGTCGAGCTTTTTGCGCACCGGAGCGACAAATTGTTCCGTTATCTGTGCGCGATGTTCCTCGCTCTCCGTCAGTTTGCTCATTATTTCGGCATACTTTGCCGGATGCTCATAGCGGAACGCCAGATCCTCCAGTTCCTGTTTGATTTTGAAAAGACCCAAGCGATGGGCGAGGGGAGCGTAGACGTATAGCGTCTCGCCCGCAATCTTGAACTGTTTTTCCGGGCGCAGCGAGCCGAGTGTGCGCATATTGTGCAGACGGTCGGCCATCTTGATGAGCACAACCCGGACATCGGTCGACATCGAAAGAAGCAATTTGCGGAAATTCTCCGCCTGGATAGATGCCTTGTCACCGAAAATCCCTCCGGATATTTTTGTAAGGCCCTCCACGATGTCGGCAATCTTTTTCCCGAAATTGGCTTCGATGTCTTCCGCCGTATAGTCGGTATCCTCCACCACGTCGTGCAGCAGAGCCGCGCATATCGAAGTGCTCCCTAATCCCAGTTCCTTCACCACGATACGCGCCACAGCGAGCGGATGCATTATGTATGGCTCGCCACTGATGCGCCGTACTCCCGAATGAGCCTTCTTCGCGAACTTATACGCTCTCTCGATTATCTCCACCTTCCTTCGGTGGTTGCTGTTCAGATAAATGGAAAGCATATCCTTATAGGCGGCGTCGGCCATAGCCTCTTCCTCCTGTGGCGTCCCGGCCACGTACGGATGACGCGTCGCTTTCGGCAAGGTGTATGGCATCTGCACACCGGGCATATTCTGCTGTTCCTTATTGTCTGAATTATTCATTTTGCATCGCTTCTTTTCCAAAATACAAAATTAATAAATCTTTCTCAATCTTCCAACCCTCTTCGATTTACGATTCAATTTGCGATTCTATTTGGGAATGTAGTGAATTTCAATCTTACTCAGAAAGCATTGTCAAGTCAGCTCTAAGAAAAAGAGGCACGCCGAGTGGGGCGTGCCTGCTGTTTGAGAGTGTGTAATGGAAAAATCACTTAACTAAGATCTTGCGGGAGGAGGAGCCGGAGACGGCGATGTAGAGGCCGGGAGCGGCGCTGACCGTTGAGGGGCAGGAGACTGTGGTCAGCAGCG
>JAGAUF010000029.1 GCA_017620885.1 Muribaculaceae bacterium | reverse complement strand
GTTCAAGGGTCTCAGAATGGCCGGTCAGATGGGTAATGAACGCGTTACCGTTCAGAATCTGCAGGTTATCAAGGTTCTCCCCGAGCACAATTTGTTAATGATTAAAGGCTCCGTTCCCGGTGCTAAAGGTTCAATCGTTTCAATCGAGAAATAATGGAAGTAGCAGTTTACAATATCAAAGGTGAAGACACCGGTCGTAAAATCACCCTCAACGATGAGGTTTTCGCATACGACCTTGAGAAAGGTAATGTAGAGCACACCGTATATCTCGATGTGAAGCAGTTCCTCGGCAACCAGCGTCAGGGCACTCACAAATCCAAAGAACGCAGCGAGATTTCCGGTTCCACACGCAAGCTTATCCGTCAGAAAGGTGGTGGCGGCGCACGTCGTGGCGACATCAACTCACCGCTGCTCCGCGGAGGTGGTACGGTATTCGGTCCCAAACCCCGTGATTACCGCTCCAAGCTCAACAAGAAGATGAAAGCTATCGCACGTCGTGCCGCTCTCACTTCAAAATACGCTAACAAGTGCATCTACGTCATCGAGAACTTCTCTTTCGACGCACCCCGCACGAAGTCTTATATGGAGATCGCCAAGAGCTTCAAGCTCGACGACAAGAAAGTGCTTCTCGTTATGCCGGAGGTAGACCGCAACGTCCTCCTCTCCGTAAGAAACGTTCCTAACGCTCTTATGCAGCAGGCTATCGATCTGAACGCTTACACGGTGCTCAATACAGACGCCATCCTCATTACTGAGGGCAGCGTAGACATCATTAATCAACTTTAAGCAGGAGATACACAATTATGGACATTCAGATTAAACCTATCGTTACCGAAAAGGCAAATGCAGCAAGCGACAAGCTCAATTGCTACACGTTCGCTGTGTCTCCCGACGCAAACAAGTTCCAGATTAAGGACATCGTAGAGAAACTTTACAATGTTCGCGTCGTTAAAGTGAGCACGGCTCTCTATGCCGGTAAAAGAATGCAGCGCTGGACAAAAGCCGGCCTTATCCGCGGTCAGAAACCCGCGTTCAAGAAGGCTTACGTCTATGTAGCCGCTGATCAGAAGATTGACTATTACGACAACATCTAAGTAAAATGGCAGTAAGAAAATTTAAGCCCACAACTCCCGGGCAGAGACACAAGATTATTGGTGTATTCAAGAACGAGATTTCAACTGCTAAGAATGCTTTTGAGGGTCAGGCTCTCGAAGGTGAATCAATCAAAGTCTCGAAAATTACACCAGAAAAATCTCTTACAGTCGGCAAACGCTCCACGGGCGGCCGCAATACTCAGGGCGCCCTCTCCACACGTTACCGTGGTGGTGGCCACAAGAGAAAATTGCGTCTTATCGACTTTAAAAGAAACAATGATGGCGTGCCTGCAGTAGTAAAGACAATCGAATACGACCCGAACCGTTCGGCTCGCATCGCACTGCTCTACTACAAAGACGGCTCAAAAGCCTATATCATTGCTCCCAACGGCCTCCAGTTAGGCCAGATCGTCATCAGCGGTCCCGACGCGGCTCCTGAGGTAGGAAATACTCTTCCGCTCGCAAAGATCCCCGTCGGTACGCTCATCCATTGTATCGAACTCCGTCCCGGACAGGGCGCTTCTCTCGCTCGTTCCGCCGGTACGTTCGCCCAGTTGACTTCGCGTGAAGGGAATTACGCAATAATCAAATTGCCTTCCGGTGAAACCCGCAAAGTGCTTCTCACTTGCCGCGCTACTGTCGGCGTTGTCGGCAACTCCGAACACGCCCTTGAGCAGAGTGGTAAGGCAGGTCGCTCCCGCTGGCTCGGCCGCAGACCTCACAACCGCGGTGTTGTTATGAACCCTGTAGATCACCCGATGGGTGGTGGTGAAGGACGTCAGTCCGGTGGTCACCCGCGCTCGCGTACAGGTCTCTATGCAAAGGGTCTCAAGACACGCTCGCCCAAGAAGCACTCCAATAAGGACATCATTGAAAGAAGGAAAAAGTAAATTTGATTATTTAAGACAACTATGAGTCGTTCACTTAAAAAAGGCCCTTTCATCAGCGTTAAGCTTGAGAAAAAAGTTGCCGCCATGGAAGAATCCGGCAAGAAAGCCGTCATCAAAACATGGTCGCGCGCCTCTATGATTTCTCCTGATTTCGTAGGTCACACATTCGCTGTGCACAACGGGAACAAATTCATCCCCGTATACGTGACGGAGAATATGGTAGGTCATAAACTCGGTGAGTTCGCTCCTACGCGCACTTTCCGCGGTCACGCCGGCAATAAGAAGAAATAAGGCCCTATTTTTTAACCAAGATTTAAAAAGAACTACATACAATGGGTTTAAGAAAAAGACAAACCGCTGACGCTTTGAAGGCTGAAAGGAAGACCCAATACTTCGCAAAGCTCCGCAACGTTCCTTCGTCGCCCCGCAAAATGCGCCTCGTCGTTGATATGGTTCGCGGTCAGGAAGTGTTCAAAGCACTCGGTATTCTCAAATTCTCCAACAAGGAGGCAGCGCGCAAGGTGGAGAAACTTCTCCGCTCTGCAATCGCTAACTGGGAACAGAAAAACGAACGCAAGGCAGAGGCCGGCGAACTCTTCGTCAAGACTATCTTCGTAGATGCTGCGCCTATGCTCAAGAGACTCCGTCCCGCCCCGCAGGGCCGCGGTTACAGAATCCGCAAGCGTTCCAACCATGTGACATTGTTCGTCGATACTATTAACAACGATAAAGCTTAACTAAGATGGGACAGAAAGTAAATCCTATTAGCAACCGCCTCGGCGTGATCCGTGGCTGGGATTCAAATTGGTACGGCGGAAAAAAATATGGAGAAACTCTGCTCGAAGACTCCAAAATCCGCAAATACCTCCGTACCCGTCTTGCTAAGGCAAGCGTATCGCGTATAATCATCGAGCGTACTCTGAAGATGGTCACCGTTACTATCTGTACTTCCCGACCCGGTATGGTGATCGGTAAGAACGGTAAGGACGTTGATGCTCTGAAGGAGGAACTCAAGAAAATCACCGACAAGGACGTTCAGATCAATATCTACGAAATCAAGCGTCCCGAATTTGACGCTGAGTTGGTAGCTAACTCCATCGCTCGTCAGATCGAGGGTAAGATTGCTTACCGTCGCGCAGTCAAATCAGCAGTCCAGAACACTATGCGTATGGGCGCTGAGGGTATCAAGGTACAGGTGAGCGGACGTCTGAACGGCGCTGAAATGGCTCGTTCCGAGATGTTCAAAGAGGGTCGTACTCCTCTTCACACGCTCCGTGCCGACATCGACTACGCTCTCGTTGAGGCTCTCACGAAGGTAGGTATCGTAGGTATTAAAGTATGGATTTGCCGCGGTGAGGTTTATGGCAAGAAGGAGCTCACTCCCTCATACGCTATAGGCCAGCGCGACACTACTCGTCCGCGCGAGAATCGTCGTGGCGGTGGTTTCCGTAACAAGAAAAACAACAACCGTTAATTTCGTTCTGAACTATGTTACAGCCAAAAAAGACTAAATATCGCCGCTCGCAAAAGGGCAGAATGAAGGGCGAGGCACAGAGAGGCAATCAGCTCGCTTTCGGTTCGTTCGGTATTAAGACCCTCGAAGCAAAATGGATCACCGGTCGTCAGATTGAGGCCGCTCGTATCGCAGTGACGCGTTATATGCAGCGTCAGGGTCAGATTTGGATTCGCATTTTCCCCGACAAGCCGATCACGAAGAAACCTGCTGAGGTACGTATGGGTAAAGGTAAAGGTAATCCCGAAGGATTCGTTGCGCCTGTTACTCCCGGCCGTATCCTCATCGAGGTGGAAGGTGTTCCCTACGATGTGGCAAAAGAAGCTCTTCGCTTGGCAGCGCAGAAGCTCCCTGTCATCACCAAATTCATCGTCCGTCGCGACTACGATCCCTCTCAGAATATCTAATTTCCTGCCGTCGCTTCACCGCGTGGCAAGATAAAAATCAGAGATTCTGAAGTAAAATCAAAAATTTTTAATTTTGGATATCTGGAACTTTTTGTTCCGGATATCCGGAATTAATTAACTGATTTGACGGGATAGCTTAAAGATTGAAGGTGATTTACGTCGAATAGTTTCAGGGCAATAGTCAGAACGGCGTCCCTGTGTGAATGTCCGTACAACAATTTGCCCTTTTCGAGCGTTATTATCTTTAGGGACGATTCTGAAGCCTCCGCTCAGATATATTACAGCCATCAGGAAGATGTTTATCATCAGAAGATATATATCATCAAATGTGTATTATCAATCCTGTGTGCCGGTGCTATGTACGGTCAAGGTAAAGGTGTGTGCCCGAGTCTGAAAAAGCAGACAGAATCCGGATAGCCGAATGGTGAGGCGGAACATTAAGGAAAAGAGAATAAAGAGAACAAACAAATATACAATAACCGAAAATGAAAAAGGAAGAAATCAAGGAATTAAGCATTCCCGAGCTGAAAGCTTCCATCGAAGCTGCGGAGAAGGCTTATCGTGAATTGAAAGTAACGCACGCGATCTCTCCCATCGACAATCCTGCGAAGATCACGGCAGATCGTCGCGAGATTGCGAGAATGAAGACAGTGTTGCGTCAGAAGGAAATCGAAGCTGCAAAGGCTGAGGCTCCTGCAAACAACTAATCCCTAAAGTATTTTGAAAAAAATGGAAGAGAAAAGACATTTAAGAAAAGAAAGAATAGGGGTTGTCTCCAGCAACAAATGTGACAAGACCATTACGGTTGAGATCAAGTGGAAAGAGAAACACCCCATCTACGGTAAATTCGTCAACAAGACGAAGAAATACCATGCTCATGACGAAAACAACGAATGCTCGATCGGCGACACCGTTCGTCTGATGGAGACTCGTCCTTTGAGCAAGACGAAGAGATGGAGACTTGTAGAAATCATCGAAAAAGTTAAGTAACCATGATACAGAGTGAATCCCGTTTGACAGTAGCCGACAACAGTGGTGCTAAAGAAGCGCTCTGCATCCACGTGCTTGGCGGTACAGGTCGTCGTTACGCATCGGTCGGCGACATCATTGTAGTGACAGTGAAGAGCACTATTCCTTCGTCTGAGGTAAAGAAGGGAACTGTCTCGAAGGCAGTAGTAGTGCGCACAAAGAAAGAGATCCGTCGTCCGGACGGCAGCTACATTCGTTTTGATGACAACGCATGTGTGCTTCTCAACAACGCCGGCGAGCTTCGCGGCACGCGTATCTTCGGTCCTGTGGCTCGCGAGCTGCGCGCATCCAACATGAAGATCGTTTCGCTTGCGCCGGAGGTACTTTAACACTTAAATCTGACTAAAAATGGCAAAATTGCATATCAAAAAAGGCGACACAGTCTTCGTGAACGCCGGCGACGACAAAGGTAAGAAAGGTCGTGTGCTGTCAGTCGATCCCAAGAAGCAGCGCGCCATCGTAGAGGGTATCAACATCGTCAGCAAGGCTACCAAACCGAATGCAAAGTATCCCCAAGGCGGTATCGTGAAAATGGAAGCGCCGGTACATATCTCTAACCTCAACGTGCTCGACCCGAAGAGTGGCAAACCCACCCGCATCGGTCGTAAGCTCAACGAGGCCGGCAAATTGGTTCGTATTTCTAAAAAATCAGGAGAGGAGATCAAATAATGAGCAGCACAACTCTTAGCAAAGACTACAAGGAAAGAATCGTTCCTGAGCTCCAGAAGGAGTTTAACTATTCTACCGTAATGCAGGTCCCCAAGTTGGAAAAAATCGTAATCAACCAGGGTCTCGGAGCTGCTACTCAGGACAAGAAGCTCATCGAAACTGCAATCAACGAAATTACGGCAATCACGGGCCAGAAGGCTGTTCCGACGCTTTCCCGCAAGGACATCGCAGCTTTTAAGCTCCGTAAGAAAATGCCTGTCGGCGTGATGGTAACTCTTCGCCGTGACAAGATGTACGAGTTTCTTGAGAGACTCGTGCGCGTAGCTCTTCCGCGTATCCGCGACTTCAAGGGAATCAACTCGAAGCTTGACGGCCGTGGCAACTACACTCTCGGCATCACAGAGCAAATCATCTTCCCCGAGATCAATATCGACAATGTGCCCAAGCTTCAGGGTATGAACATTACGTTCGTTACGACGGCCAAGACCGATGAAGAGGGCTTCGCACTGTTGAAGAAATTCGGATTACCTTTCAAAAAGTAAGACAGAGATATTATGGCAAAAGAATCAATGAAGGCGCGCGAAGTAAAGCGCCAGAAAATGGTTGCCCGTTACGCTGCGAAGAAGGCCGCTTTGAAGAAAGCATCTCTGGCAGACGCTGAAGGCAATATCGACTATGAGGCACTTGCAAAGCTCCAGAAGATGCCGCGCAATGCATCGAAAGTTAGACTTCATAACCGTTGCGAGCTGACCGGTCGTCCCAAAGGATATATGCGTCAGTTTGGCATCTCACGTATTCAGTTCCGTGAGATGGCTTCTGCAGGCCTCATCCCGGGCGTAAAGAAGGCAAGCTGGTAATCAATCCGTAGATTATTCCCGGCGTTGATAGCCGGACACACGATGTCGTAGAAGGTAGATGACCGCAAATATTAATTTGTATCATTCTTTCTCATAATGGAAAGTTTCGTGACAGAGTGTCAATAAAGTTTTTCCGGTATCGGATGGTTACATCCGGCACCGGAAAATTTTATTATTATGGATAGGTCTGTGTGGTGATAGGGGATAACAAGGAATCGGATAGGTGTGGGAATTATGATTGTATTTGATATTAGGTGTTTGGAATTCGACAATGGTATTTGCTGATTTATTTTTTCTGTTCGTTTTTCTACCGCTTTTCATCCTTTTATATGCGGCAGCCGGAGTAATCGACCGACAGATGTTGCGAAAGCCGTCGGTCGTGGCGACGTCTGCGGGCGGTGCGCAAACAAGTTTGACGTATGAGGTAGGGCAAAGTAAGACTCACATTATGCGTAATGTGGTTCTTGTAGGGTTCTCGCTTCTCTTCTATGCGTGGGGTGAGCCTATCTACATTATGCTGATGCTGCTGAGCGTCATGATCAACTACGGCGTCGGTATGGCAATTTTCTCCACGGAGGAGAAAAAGCGCAAAAAATGGTGGCTCGCCGGAGGCGTGGCAGTAAATTTGCTTATCCTCGGCTCGTTTAAATATCTTGAATTTTTCGCCGACATATTCGGATGGTTCGGTCTTCAGGTCAGCGTGCCGCACATCACACTCCCGATAGGTATCAGCTTTTACATTTTTCAGTCTATTTCCTATCTTGTGGATGTGTACAGAGGAGATGCTCCCGTGCAGCGCAGCTATTGGGGGCTCTTGCTTTATATATCGATGTTCCCGCAATTGATCGCGGGTCCTATCGTTCGTTATAGCACCGTCGCGCGTGAAATTCACAGCAGGCATGTGACGTCGAAGGACATCGCCGACGGTGTGTTCCGTTTCCTTATCGGTCTGGGTAAGAAAGTGCTGTTGGCCAATCAGCTAGGCGAGATAACGACGAAAATGCTTGCCGGAGGGATGACGGAGACAAGCGTGGCCGGAGCGTGGATTGGCGTCATCACGTTCACCCTTCAGCTCTATTACGACTTCTCGGGCTACACCGACATGGCTATCGGCATTGGCCGTTGCCTCGGTTTCCGTTTCTGCGAAAACTTCAATCATCCCTTCTGTTCGACGACAATCACCGAGTTCTGGCGTCGCTGGCACATCTCTATGGGTAGCTTCTTCCGCGATTACGTGTATATTCCTTTGGGAGGTAACCGCCGTCATCAGCTTTTAAACATTATGGCAGTGTGGATGCTTACCGGTCTATGGCACGGCGCAAGCTGGAATTTCGTACTCTGGGGACTCTATTACGGTGTGATCCTTCTTATTGAGAAGAATACGATCTTGAGAATAAAGGAGAAGATTCCTACGGCGCTATTGAGCTTTTATACAATCATCATCGTGCTGATAGGCAATGGCATCTTCTATTTCTACGATATGGGCAGTCTCAGCCACTTCTTCTCAGTAGCGTTCGGGCAGACCGGCGCGCCGGCCTTTACATTTGAGGATAAAACGGTGCTCTTCGAGCGTTTCTGGCTTTTGCTTGTGGCTTTGGTCATCTGTCTCCCCGTGCGCCCCGCCGTCTCAAAAGTGTCGGAGAGGGTGCTTGCTAAGGTAGATGGCGCTCACGATAAGGCGGTGCTCATCACGCGCTTCGTCATCTCGGCAGTGATTCTTATATTGAGTGTGGCTCTGCTTGTCGGCGCTACCAATAACGCATTCCTTTATACGCGATTCTGATATGAACCATAGCAAGATTTATATAGTGGCTGTTGCCGTGATGTTTTTCGGTATGGTAATCGTGCTGACGATGTTTCCCCGCAGCACATATTCTGAATTGGAACGCCGTGAATTGGCCACATTCCCCGAGTTCTCGATGGAGAAACTGAAATCCGGTCAGCTCACACGCGATATAGCCAATTGGTTCAGCGACAGCGAACCGTTCCGCGACAAGTTTATGACGCTGAATATGGAGGTGAAAGACCGCATCGCTCTCCGTCTCTTCTCCGGCGATAACGTCGTGACGATTATCGACAATGCCGGCGGCGGACCCGTAGCAGCTGCCGGTGATATGGGCGCAGCAGAGGAAAACGGCCCGGAAATGGGACGTGCAAAGGTTGCCGCCCGCGGTATCATCGTGGTGGGCGTCGCTCCCAATGCCCGAGCCCTTATGCGCTATGCCGGAAGTGGCGGTGGCGGAGGATATGCGCGTGCCGTCAATAAATATCGGGAAACCTTCGGTAAGGATGTCAATATTTATTGTATGATTATTCCGCCGGCAGCCGCCTATTATATGCCTGCCGAACTTAACGGAAGTTCTTCCGTATATGAGACCGTCAAGAGTATTCACTCCAAGCTGTCGCCCGGAGTCAAACCGGTAGAAATCTTCTCCGTGCTGGAGAAGCACACAAAAGAGCCGATTTATCTCCGCACCGACCACCATTGGGCGCCGCTCGGTGCGTTCTACGCAGCCAAGCAGTTTGCCTCCGTTGCCAAAGTGCCGTTCCGCGACCTGAACAGTTATGAAAGAAAGGTGACGCACGGATTCGTGGGTACTATGTACGGATATTCCAACGACATCAACGTGAAGAAATCTCCGGAAGATTTTGTATATTACGTTCCGAAAGGGATTGCATACGAAACCACCTATACCAATTATAAGATTGACGAAGACTATCAGGTGATGGCCGAATTCAAGCCGGTGAAAGGGCAATATTTCAATCATTTCAAGGACGGCAGCGGAGGTGCGTACAGCACATTTATGGGAGGCGATTCGAAGATTACGCACGTACGCACAGGGACGAAGAACGGACGTCGCCTGATGATTATTAAAGACAGTTTCGGCAATGCACTTCCCGGCTATCTCTTCTATTCGTTTGAGGATATCCATGTGATTGACTTCCGTTACTTTAAGAAGAACATGAAAGAGTATGTCCGCAAACACGGCATTACCGACATACTCTTTGCAGCCAACGCATTCCGCGCGTTCGGATCGACGGGAAAGGAGACAATCCAATTCCTTACGCAGCCCAACGGCGTATATTATACTCCGAAGGCAAAGGAATCCTCCACGGCACCGCAAGAGTCTTCGGCTACATCGTCACCCGAGCCGCAGCCATCATCGAAGCCATCGCCGCAGCCCGCCGAGAAGCGAGTGCCGCAACCTGAGACGCAATCGGAATCGTCCACGCCGGCATCCGCGAAGAGTTAGCGGGAGGGGGGAAGATAAAGAGAGCTTGCAGGCCATTATGTTTCTCATCATATCCGATTGCCATATCAGAAAATATTTGTAATTTTGCAATATTGACCTCCACGCTGTGGGAAAGTGCCAAGAGTAGCACATATCGCTGCGGCAAGTGGGAGTCTGAAGACATATTTAGAGAAAGCGTATATTGACGCTTTGTTCTTGGCTACCTGAAAATCTGGCAGTTTTCAAATCGAAGTCAAGGATAGAGTAACAATAGACGCCACGGGTATGTACTTACCTACTCGGGCTCATTTCAAGCGTAACAGTTTGGAATGGGTTTGGGGTATTTACATATACAGCGTGGAGTCTGTTGCTCATCCTACTTCGATGGGCTAATGCCAGATGCCTCAGGTAGCGGGACGAGTAACAATGAGACTCCCGCTTTTCTTTTTACCCTAACCAAGTTGCCATTATGGAGTCAATGGCTGAGAAGCGAGTGGCCCCACAGTGCAACCACAACTCATAGATAATATAAATAATTATTACTGTCCGCTAAACTATAAAAAGTCGAGTCCAACTTCTTGAATGGAAGAAGTTGGGCTTACTTTTTATATGAGACAAGCCCCCTCAGCAGTTTTCAGTAT
>JAGAUF010000028.1 GCA_017620885.1 Muribaculaceae bacterium | reverse complement strand
GAGCACATACAATGATGTGTAAGAACTTTGTCATATATGAATCGGGGAGAGATTAATATGAGTAAGGATTGATCAGCCCGGCAGCAATCAGAAGAGCTGTTGGCTGGAGAAAGTAAAGATGATTGAGGCCCGGTCCATATTGAGTCGAACCATAGTGGGCTTGGCGATATAGGGCGAACAGCGCGTAACGGTAGTGGCTGTCGAGCCGCCGGAGGTGTATGCCTCTGTTTCTATATTGACGGGGATAAGCGTGAAGTCGATGTCTTCGGCTGTCACTTCCCCTTTCTCAATCAGATTGATGATGTAGCTACGGAGATTCAAGAAATTGTATTTACCGTCGGAGGATGAGTAGGAGGCATAGAAGGAGGAAAGGTTGTCGGGCACCTTGTTCTTATTGAAGAATTCTTCAGCTTCGGAAGTTTTTACCATAAGTAGGTAAGGTGCGGGATTGATTCCGAGGTCGTTAGGAATGATTTGTGTCGGGATGGAGAAGGTGAGGTTGCTTATAACGGCGAGCTCGGATGCGTCTTTATTGTATTTGTCTATGATAGATTGCGCGGGGAAAGTGAAGCGGACGTTGTAGCCGGCGGGAGATACGATAAGGTGTTGTCCATTGTTGATTCTGTCGATAAGAGCTGCTGACGGAGTGAATGAGATATTGTTTGAGCTGAGCACTTCAGGAGCAGTAGCGAAAACGGCTACGGAGTCGCGGAGATGAATTTGTTTGGTTACGGCAGTTCCGTCTACGTTTTCTACTTTATCGAAAAGATAGTGATAATAGAGCATCATCTCGGCCTTACGGACGTTGGCGATGCAACCGCTACCGAAAGTGCGGGTGACGTAGATGCCGGGGAAGAACTTATTGAATGATGCAGGCCATTGGAATACTTCAGGAGTATTCTTGTAGGCGTTGAAAATCTCTCGGCCGAAATCCGTCGGGAGTTTGATACCGACACGAATGTTCTCGGTTTTTGAGGTCACTGTGTCGGAGACAGAGATATTGGAGAGGGTATATACCTTACGAGCGAGGGGAGAAGATGGGTCGAAATAACCGTCAGGGTTGAAATTGCTCTGAATGCCGGAGGGGAGCTGCTGTGTGAGACGATATACCGACATTTGCTGCGGTGCGAGCGAGTCGCCGGAGAATTGACCACGTGGCATTGAGAAAATCAGCTTAACGGAGTCGATGCGGTTTACGTCGATTGAGTCGGGGATGGCGAGTGATGTAGCCGCCATCATCTGAGCGACGAAACTTCCGGAGAGGTCACCGTATTGCTCGGAAGATAGACGTCCGAGCAGATGCTTTGTTGAACGTCCGTCAATCACGGGTGAAGCGACGGTGCGGGCTTCCACTTCAAGGTTGAGCGTGTCTTGATGTATTGTCAGTTCACCTTTTGAGATGGAATTGCCTATCCCGCTGATGTCGTCGTCGCAAGCAGCGAGCATAGAGAGCGATAGGAGAGAGATAAGGGCTATGCGGATGAAATTCATTGTTTTTCAATTGATTGGTTGAAGGGTGAAACGCTGTGGGTGTTTCCTCCGGGAGCCTCCGATTGTGTTGTGAGGCTTTATTTTTGCAGTGAATGATAAAATTCGAGATATGTGGCCGAGTCGGTGTTCTCGATAGGAATCACTACGAATGGGATTCCTTTTTTCTGTACGTAATCGCGCACTTTCTCGGAGGGTTCATTCCGGAAAATCACTCCATCGGAATATTCGATAGCCATAATGTGGAGCAAATTGGTGTCCGCCACTATGTCCTTGAATTTTGCAAGTTCCTTAGCCGAGATGCCGTCTTCTTTGAGTTTGCGGATTATCTGTGGGTCAAGGGGCGCGTTGAGAGAAGCGTCGAGAGTGTCGTAAACAATCTTACAGTTGGCGTAAGATGGCTCAGTGACAAACATTTTACGGAGGAACATCGGATTGATAGCCGTCATCCATCCGGAACAATGAATCACTTCCGGCTCCCAGCGGAGTTTGCGAACAGTCTCAACGGTACCTCGCGCGAAGAAGAGTGCGCGTTCATCATTGTCGGGACGGTTTGAGCCTACGACGTCGATGTCGGAGTCGAGCTTCTGGAAGTAGTCGTCGTTGTCGATAAAATATACCTGTATTCGTGCCGGCTGAAGTGAAGCGACTTTGAGAATCAGAGGATGGTCATTGTCGTTGATTATAATGTTCATACCCGACAGGCGGATTACTTCATGGAGCTGATTTCTGCGCTCGTTGACAGATCCGTATCTGGGCATAAATGTTCTGACTTCATAGTCCTTACCGTGGATTTGCTGCGGGAGGAGTCTACCGAGTGAAGAGATAGGACTGGCAGGGAGATAAGGATTGATTTCCTGCGATATAAAAAGGATTCTTTTTTTAGCCATAATAGCCGGTGCGTTTAGGTCTGCGCCCCCTTCAGAAAAGGGGATTGTGAAAGGGGATGTGAGATGGCAAATAAGAGGAGGGAAAGCAATGAGCGCAAAATCACGGTGCAAAGTTACGAAAAAAAACTCAATAAAGGTGTATGGAAATGGCGGAAAACACATTTTTTAACGTGTAAGAGGAAAAAAGTGGTAAAAATTTATGTCGGGATACGGATAAAATCATTAATTTTGCAACCGATTTCTTATAATACGCGCTGATACCGGACAATCCAGAGAGGAATGTCCGGGGATTTATGGCGTAAAAAACGAAATAAAAGAAGATGTTAGTAATAAGAAAAGTCTCAGATCTTAAAGACTTTACGAAGTCGGCTCATGCAGCCGGCAAGAAAATAGGCCTTGTGCCGACGATGGGCGCGTTGCACGCCGGTCACCTCTCATTGGTGAAACGTGCCGTATCGGAAAATGATCTGGCGATAGCAAGTGTATTTGTCAATCCCACGCAATTCAATAACGCGACAGATCTGGCAACGTATCCGCGTGACGAGAAAGCTGATTTCCGTCTGCTTGAAGACGCCGGCATCGCAGCGATGTTTGCTCCGTCGGTCGAGGAGGTTTATCCGTCGGGACAAGACGAGCATCATCAGTTTGATCTCGGCGGTGTTGCCGAGGTGATGGAAGGGAAGTTTCGTCCGGGACATTTTCAGGGAGTTGCTCAGATAGTCAGCAAGCTTTTCCGTATGACGGACGCTGACAGGGCATATTTCGGAGAGAAGGATTTCCAGCAGATTGCCGTGATACGTCGTATGATAGAGACCGAAGGAATCAATATAGAGATTGTGGCGTGTCCTATCAAGCGCGAGGATGACGGCTTGGCGCTTTCGAGCCGCAACCGTCTTCTGACACCTGAGCAACGTATGGTGGCTCCGGGTATACATAAAGTGTTGAAGGAAAGTGTGGAATACAGCCGGTCGCACAGTGTCAAGGAGACTCATGACATGGTAGTGGAGCGTGTCAATGCACTGGAATTTTGCGACGTGGAATATTTCGAGATAGTGAATGGCCGTACACTCGAAGCTGTTGAAGGATGGGGCACGGATACGGTAGGCTGCATTACTGTATATTGCGGTAAGGTCAGACTCATCGACAATATCCGCTATCGCTAAAAAGAGCGCGCTATGTATATAGAAATGATGACAACGAAGATTCACCGCGTGACAGTAACGGAGGCGAATCTCAACTATATAGGGAGCATCACGATAGATGAGGATCTGCTCGACGCTGCCGGCATTCTTCCCGGCGAGCGCGTCTATATCGTGAACAATAATAATGGCGAGCGCTTCGATACCTATACGATAGCCGGGGAACGAGGCAGCGGCGTTATCTGCTTGAACGGTGCCGCGGCTCGTAAGGCTCAGCCCGGCGACATAGTAATTATTATGGCGTATGCGATGATGACTCCCGAGGAGGCTAAGGCGCATAAGCCGAAGGTGGTTTTCCCGGATACGGCAACCAACCGACTGAAAAAATAAAAGCACAGATTTATGTTTGACAAACTTACAGAGACCATAGAGAAATCCCTTCAGAAGCTGAAAGGTGAGGGTAAAATTACGGAAATCAACATTGCACAGACAATGAAGGATGTCCGGACCGCCCTAACGAAGGCCGACGTGGACTATAATACTGCCAAAACATTCTGCAATACAGTAAAGGAGAAGGCATTGGGTCAGGACGTGCTGACGCGCGTTAAGCCGAAGGAGCTGATTGTCAAGATACTTCGCGACG
>JAGAUF010000027.1 GCA_017620885.1 Muribaculaceae bacterium | reverse complement strand
GGGGGAAGGAATGTTTCTTGGTGATGCGCGGCTGTCGGATGCTGTTGGCGTGTCGGCTGATGTCCCGGCGTTTACTTTTTCCGGATGTCCGTCGATTGACGTAAATGCCATACTCGTATACGCGGAGAATATCGGAGAGAGTGCTTTTGCTGGGAATAATGCGCTCAAGCTTGTATTTGGGAAGGATGTGAAGAGCCTTGGCAAGAATGTGTTCGGGGGGATGAACGGCCTCGATACGATTGAGGTAAAGGCTCTTGGGGCGAATGTCCCGGCAGTGACGGCGGAGACGTTTACGGGATTAGATCAGAAGAATATAGTTCTGAGTGTGAACGATGATGATTTGTCGGTATGGCGGAATTCTCCGTACTGGAATGAGTTTGACGTTCAGAAATACGGCACTGGCAGTATGTCCGGGGTTAAGTCAGACGGAGGGATTGTGATTACGTATGGCGACGCGCGTCTTGTCGTTACGTCTGCGGATGAGATAGAGCGTATTGATATTTATGGCCTCGAAGGTGCGGTATACGCCAATCTTGCACCTCGCGAGACGTCGGCAACTGTCGATATGACTCGATATGACAATTCACACGGTGTAGTGGTTCGTGTTGTTACGTCGCGTAGTGAACGCAGTGTCAAGATTCTTTTCTGATAAGAAATATGGGAAAAAATAAGCTAAAAAAATTCGCCGATATGGAGACCTACGCGTCGGTGTTTCAATATCCGTGGGCGCGTCTTCAGAAGGAAGAATTTCCATTGCGCGGAAAATGGCATAAAGAATATTTTCATAATGAAAATCCGATAGTTCTGGAACTCGGATGCGGCAAGGGGGAGTATACAGTCGGCCTTGCGGAGCGATATAATGACAAGAATTATATCGGCGTCGACATCAAGGGCGCGCGTATCTGGAGCGGCGCTACGGATGCGGAGAAGCGTGGGATGATGAATGTGGCTTTTATCCGCACAGAGATAGAGTCGATACAGAAGTTTTTCGCTCCCGGAGAGGTGTCGGAGATATGGATAACGTTTCCCGATCCTCAGATGCATAAGGTGCGCAAGCGTCTTACGTCGTCGCGTTTTCTTATGCTTTATCGTGAAATCCTGCGAGGCGACGGTATGATACATCTAAAGACGGATTCACCGTTTCTTTATGAATTTACATCGCGCCTCGTGAAGGAGAATGCCCTTCCCGTATTGCGCGATAGCGACGACCTGTATGGCAGCGGGATGGCAGATTCCGTTACGTCGATAAAGACTTACTATGAGCAGCAGTGGCTGTCGCGTGGCAAGAAAATTAAATTGATTTCCTTCACTCTTCCAAGCGAAGGTAATCTCAGCGACCCGGAGGAGGAAGACATCGAACGCGACGACTACAGGAGCTATCCCCGAGGCATCTCGCAATGTATGCCGGAAGAACTTGCCAAACTTCGTGAAGAGGAGACGCGGTAAGGGAATCAGTGGGGTGTTGCTCGGGAACAATTTGGCGTGGGTTGGACGTTATAATGAAAATAAATATATGATTCGATTATGAATGATGCTATATATCCTTCATTGATTACTGACGCATTGAAGAATGTGCGTTATCCCGGTAATGGTAAGACACTTGTGGAAAACAATATGATAGAAGACGATATTCGCATAGATGGTAGAAAAGTATCGTTTTCTCTTATTTTTGACAAGCCGACAGATCCTTTCGTGAAATCTGTGGTGCGAGCCGCCGAAACTGCTATTAATACCTACGTTGCTCCCGACGTGGAAATCCGTGGCAATATCAACGTGAAATTCCGCACGGAGCTGCCGAAGCAACCTGATAAACTCCTTCCCGGCGTGAAAAATATCATTGGTATTTCATCGGGCAAAGGTGGTGTGGGAAAATCTACGGTAGCCGCCAATCTTGCAGTTGCGCTTGCTTCCAGAGGATACAAGGTGGGTCTTCTTGATGCAGATATTTTCGGACCGTCAATGCCGAAGATGTTTGGTGTGGAGGGCGAACAGCTCTATATGGTAAATCAGGATGGACGCGATTGGATTGAGCCGGTGGAGAAATACGGCGTCAAAATGCTCTCAATCGGTTTCCTCGTGGATAAGAATGATGCAGTGCTTTGGCGTGGCGGAATGGCCTCCAACGCGCTGAAACAGCTTATCGGCGACGCTTATTGGGGCGACCTTGACTATTTCCTGATTGATATGCCTCCCGGCACGTCTGATATTCATCTTACGCTCGTGCAGACTCTCGCCATTACGGGAGTCGTGGTAGTCACGACACCGCAGCCTGTCGCTCTGGCCGACGCGCGCAAGGGAATCGCTATGTTCACCGGTGATAAGGTCAATGTGCCTATCCTCGGTCTGGTGGAAAATATGTCATGGTTCACCCCCGCGCCTCATCCCGACGAGCGTTATTACATTTTCGGCAACGGAGGCGGAAAGAAGCTGGCCGAGGAACTCAATGTGCGTCTGCTTGCTCAGATTCCTCTCGTGACCAATATACGCGAAAATGCCGACGGCGGTACGCCCGTAGCGCTTAGAATAGAGCCGCAGGGCGACGCTATGGAGAACAATCCTGAGGCTGAGGCTTTCTGCGCGCTGGCCGATAAAATAGTGGCGGCCATTGACGAACGAAACCGACAGCTCCCTCCGACAGAAGTTGTGGAAGTGAAGAAATGAAAAAGTTAGGGGTAATCATCCTGAACTGGAATGGGCGAAAGCTCCTTGAGGAATTTCTGCCCGGTGTGGTCCGCGATACGGTGTGCGATGAAGCGGATGTCGTCGTAGCCGATAACGGGAGTACAGACGATTCCGTTGAGTGGTTGCGTGAACATTGTCCGGAGGTCAAACTGATGGTGTTTCCGGAGAACTATGGTTTTTCAGGGGGCTATAACCGGGCGTTGGCCGGATGCGATTATGAGTATATTGTTCTTCTCAATTCCGACGTTGAGACAACGCCCGGATGGTGGCGTCCGATGCTTGAATTTATGGAGCAGAATAAGGATGTGGGCGCAGTTCAGCCGAAAATCCGTTCGCAGAAAAATAAGGAGTTTTTCGAGTACGCAGGGGCGGCCGGAGGATATATTGACAATCTTGGCTATCCATACTGCCGTGGCCGACTGTTCGACCGCGTGGAACGCGACGAGGGTCAATATGACGGCGCTCCGGCCGACGTCTGTTGGGCTTCAGGAGCCTGTCTGATGGTGCGCCGGCGCCTATACCTCGATTTGGGCGGACTGGATGAGAATTTTTTCGCGCATCAGGAGGAAATAGATCTTTGCTGTCGTATGCAATGCGCCGGTTATCGTGTTTGTGCGATAACCGAATCGCTCGTTTATCACGTTGGCGGAGCCTCGCTCGCTCAGGGTAATCCGCGCAAGACGTATCTTAATTTCCGCAATAATCTCCTGCTGCTACATAAGAATTTGCCCGAGAATCGTGGCCGACGCTTCCTCTTTCTGCGGCGTCTCGTCGATACGCTCGCTTTAGGGATGTATGTGCTTAAAGGGGATTTCCCCAACGCGCGTGCCATTATCAAGGCGCACGGTGATTTCCGCCGTATGCGCAAGAATTATCCCCACCATCCTGAAAAAGATTTTATGCGCACCCTTCCCGGAGCCGACCGGAGCGCCCTGTGTATGCGCTATCTTCCATGGAAATAAAATTTGGAGTCTATGGCGTTTATTTTTGCAAATTTTCCGAATAGATGTGGAAAGAAAGTCGCGGAAAAGTTGTAAATTTGCACTTTCATTCCTGTGGAAGCCGAGAGGCAACGCAGAGCAATGAGATAAAGATTTATGAAACGCATACTCTTATTGTCCTTATTGACCCTGATAGCTATTGCCTGTCCCTACGCGGCCTACGCTCAGTTGATTCCTGTTCCCGACCAGAAACAGTTTGCCGACTCACTGCGCCGCGAGTTTGACAGTGGTCCCTATTTTGGCCTTTATAAGGATAATTATTTTACAGTCGGCGCTCCGCTTGGCCCAAAGATTACGCGCCACAACGCCGATGTGAAATTCCAGATTTCTATCTCACAGAGGCTTACGAAATCTACGTTGCCGTGGAATACATACCTTTTTCTGACTTACACACAGAAAAATATATGGCGTGTATTTGAAAATTCGATGCCTATGCGAGATATGAATTTCAATCCGAGCATAGGTATCGCAAAGCCTATTTTCAGCAAAAACCGTTACGTCGGTAAGGTGGCGCTGATGATCGAGCACGAGAGCAACGGCCGCGACTCAATATGGTCGCGATCGTGGAACCGTATCTCGTTGGCCGGCTCCGTTATGATTGATGACTGGCTTATGGTGCATGCCAAATTCTGGATTCCGATTATAGACGGCATGCACAATAAAGACATCTTGAAGTATGCCGGTATCTGGCAAAACGGTGTCTGCGTGACCACACCGGATAAGAAATTCGGCTGGTCGCTTATCCTTGTGAAAAGAGCCGGGTGGAATTTGAATTTCAATACAATCTTTGAGTTCAACTGGCGCGTGCATAAACAATCAAATCAATATTTCTTCGTGCAATATTACAACGGATATGGTGAAAACCTGCTCGACTTCAAGGAATTCCGATCGCAGTTGCGCGTGGGAATAGTGATAAAACCGAAATTCTTCTCGGAATTCTGATATTAACTTTGGAAATATGACATTCGATATAATTTACATAGTTCTGATAAGTGCAATTGTTTTGGTCGCATTACTCGGCGTTTTTGTGGGCCTTACTCCCTTATGGCGTACCGGAAAGTTGCGCGAGAAGAATATAGAACAGCCGAATAACGAAGAGCAACAGGATGTTCTGCCGGAGCCGGTGGCTGTCGAAGAAGAAATCTTCACAGGAGAGCGGACTGACGATTGCTATGTGCTGGAAGAGGAGGTGGAACGTCTGCAGGCTCACAAACCCTCGGACAGTATCGCAGGCGAAACTGTTTGCCACGTGCCTCAGGACATTAATCCCGCCACACTTCCGTCCCTGTCGGTCGTTGTATACGCTTTATGCAACGAGGAACGTCTTATGAACTATATCGGGCAACTTATGCGGCAGTCATATCCCGATTTTGAGGTCGTAGTGGTTTTTGACGGCACTCAGGACGCGGCTTCTGATATTGCCGATGTGCTGATGACGCGCTATCCCTCTTTGCGTATGACGTTCATTCCGCCCGGTTCGCACAATCTTTCCCGCCGCAAGCTCGCATGGACTCTCGGAATCAAAGGAGCTGACAAAGAAGTCGTGCTTACCACGGGCGCCAACACCGACATACCGTCCGACGACTGGCTCTGCCGTATGGCGGCTCCCTTTGCAAATCCCGAAATCGACCTCGTGCTCGGCGACACGCGTTTTGATTTCAACGAATTGATCGGTGCAGGAAAATGGTATCATCAGTTTGACCGCGTGATGGATAATTCCTCATGGATTTCCGCGGCCCTGTGTGGCAAGGCTTTCCGAGGCGACTGCTATAATATGGCTTTCCGGCGTGAACTGTTCTTCAGCCATAACGGTTATGCCGCCTCTACCGGCAAACCTTTCGGCGACGATGATGTATTCGTCTGCCAGATTACAGACAGCAAGAATACGCGCGTTGTAATCACGCGTGAGACGCTTCTGACCATGCAATGGGGAATCTCTACTCCGCGCATCCGCACTACGCTCAAGGAGCATCGTATGTTCTCTGCCAAGATGCTTCCCAAAATGCCTTTCCTGCGGCAAGGATTCTTCTCACTATGCAATTGGCTCGTTTTCATTCTCAGCGCCGCGACAATCGCTATATCTCTCATTCTAATGCTTCCGGCTATCCCATGGCCCGCAATCGCGGCAGGCATGCTCCTTTTGGCTTATTGGGGCATCGAAATTGGAATATACCGCCGCGCCGCCGCTGCGCTGCAAGCTATACGCCTTTGGTGGAGCGTGCCGATATTCATGCTTTGGCATCCGATAGCCAATGCAATTTTCCGCTTCCGTCACCGTAAAGCCAAAGTGATGGACTTTATCTGGAACGGATATCAATAAACCTTCCGGAGACTTATCTCCTCTTGATAATACAGACCCCGTCATGGCGGAGGCGAAAGCGCGCCTTGACGGGGTCAATCCTTTATGATACCTGACGGCTTCGAGCCGTCATTTCGATTATTCGGTCAGCAGAATCTTCTCGGCTTTGCCGTTCTTCACGCGGATGTACAGCCCCTTGCCGGGATTGCGCACCTCGACGCCCTGAAGGTTGTAATAATGCGTACGGCCGTCGCCCGTCCCGACGGTTTCATCCGCCGGCAGCTCTTTGACGCCGAGTGTATCCGGCAGCTTGCTGTCGTCGCCGTAAAGCACCTCGCCTGTCGTGAAATCGCGCACGCACAGCAGATAGGCCGGCTTCACACCCGCGGGCAGCTCATAGCAGGGATAAGGGAGATTGGAGGCATAATCGTCGCCCACGGCTCCGAATATCTGCATCCATTTGGCCTGAAGCTGCGACTTCTCGGCCACGTTCGACGTCCCGACCATACGCGTCTGGAACGTGCCCAACGTCGTCTCCTCGCTTCCCAATCCGTTGTCAAACCACATCGAGAATCGGTCGCCGTCGAAGTTGTAGAAGTTGAATCCGCCGTATTCCTTGTTGATGTCGTAGACGTGCTTGACATCCTTCGTGCCGTTGAATGTAGGCCATTTCGACGGATTGTAGGTCGCCTCCGGAAGC
>JAGAUF010000026.1 GCA_017620885.1 Muribaculaceae bacterium | reverse complement strand
TCTACTCCACAGGCTGTCTCCGAGTCTATAAACGACACCACAGAAAGCCACTTCAAAATCCATTACACAGGCAATTTTGAAGCCGGCTACCTATTCCCGTGGGAAGGTTTCATGCGCACATCCTCCGGTGGCGTCCCTGTCTCAACCACCCACGGCGTAACCCTCAACCGATGGCTCTCCGTCGGCCTCGGTGCTTCCGCTTGGATTCTTTATGATCATTATTACGCCTATTTTTACCTCTCCGCACACGCCGCTGTGCGAGCCACGCTCCCCATTTCGAGCAAATTCCGCCCCTTCGTCGACCTCAAAGCCGGTATCTTCGGCCGACAAAACGGCATCATCAACCCCTCACTCGGATACAAATTCTTCTGGGGCGAACGCGGCGGCATCTACATCTCCGCAGCCTTCCCCGTATTCTTCGGTGAAGATGACATCTCCTTCTCAGGCCTCCTTCTAAATCTCGGCGTAGACTTCTAATCTTAAAAGAAAAAATTCCCGCCCTTCCTCATTTTATTAATTAGATTTACTACAAAAAACTGCATCATTAGAAAATATTCCCACAAATGTGGCCTCTTCAAAACTCTTAATCTCGAGACAAAATACATTCATACATTTTTTCACAGAAAATTTTTCTATTTAATTTTTATGTAATGATTTTTTATGCTATCTTTGCATCGTCGATTTAAACATATTCGACTGCGTCACCGGTAGGCTTTTAATCGGTAATTGCATAATCAATTACGCTACACTCATTAAATCACAGTTTCCATAGGGAAACTTTATTTGGAATTTTTAACCACCTCCTACTGACCTACATCATCAAAGGGAGTTCTAATTTTTGTATAAATGAAATATCGTTACTTATTCGGTGTGCTCGCGGCCGCTGCTATCGCAATTCCGGCTGCTTCTGCTCAGAATATCGAGCCCACCCTCGTAAACCCGACTCCGGGTATGCTTCCGAGCCAGTATCCGACGACGTTCACTCTGCAGTTCGCCGATCCGATGCTCACCATCAACTCCATTACGAGCAACGCAAATCCCGTCGAAGCCGACGGTACATGGACCGGCATCTATCCTTATTGCGAGATCGCTGTCACTCCCGACAACGCTGTCAAATCACAGCCTCTCAACCTCGTCATTGACGCCAACGAAAAAACCGTCACTCTGACGCTCGCCACCGACAAAAGTCAAGATTTTCTCAAGGCGATGGAGGACAACGCCAACAATTTCTACAATTTCAACCTCGTGCTCCCGGAAGGCCTGTTCTCCGTCAACCACAGCACTATGACCGTTGACGAGGAAACCTATCAGACAAAAGCGGCTTCATTCGCTTTCAGCCACCTCGGGAACTGGGAACTCATCACACCCAAATGCGACCCCGCCGACAAATCTAAAGTAACATCTATCAAGAATTTCACATTGGATTTCTCCAACTCCGCCGAGGCCGCAAGCTGGAAAATCGAAACTTTCAATACCGGAGTAAATCTCAAGATGCGTCCCGTAGGAGCGTCAGCTTGGGAAGATACCCGCGACATCAACATTGGTGAAAGCGATGACATCGCCGCGCAGAAGCTCACGCTCTCCGGAATCGCAATAACGCTGCCAGCGCAATATGCGCTCACCGTTCCCTGCGGAACTTTCCGTCTGACCGCACTCGACGCTTCGGGGAATGCCGTCAAGTCGTTCACCAACCCGGATATGAAGCTCCGTTACGCCATCGGAGAAGAAGTTTCTGATTTTACCCCAAAATCTGTATTCTTCGACTCATGTATCCCCGCCGAAGGCAACATCAACCTCATAAACTATCCTTCCGGTGTGGAATACATCCGTATGGTATTCAAAGAAGTTCCCGAAATCAACCGCAACATTACCGAACCTATCGAGCTTTACGTAGAAGGCAATGACAAACCCCTTTACACTATCCAGCCTTCCGACGAAAGAGTATTCTTTGTAAGAACTCAGGGCATCCAGAACGCTTACGGACACGAAATTATGTTCTATTTCACCGGTGGCGAACAGAACATTGCCGACCGTGGTGACTATACAGTCAAATTCCCCGCTCAGCTCTTCACCCTCCCCTCTTCGGGCGAAGCAACAGATGCTTTCGAGCTCAAATTCCATATCGACGCTACCCTCTCTTACCGTATGTATCCGGAGCAGGAAGCAAAACTCAATGAACTCGACAAAATCACTCTTACCTTCACAAACGCAGAGAAGGTGGAACTCAACCCCGAATGTAAAGAGCAATTCCGTCTCATCCGCGACTTATCTGCAAATGTAAAGTCTCAGACATCTATCGATGGCAAAGTTGTCACGTTCTCGTTTGATAAACTGACAGCACCCGGCTACTACGAAGTCAAAATCCCCGGAGGCCTTTTCAACGTCACAATCGGTGATGAAGTACTTACAAGCCAAGTAATTGAAAAAGTATTCTATATCAACGAATCCGTCATTCCGGCAATCACCCCTGCTGAAGGTATCCTTTCCTCCAACAAGATTGACAAAGTGACACTCACTCTCCCCGAAGAGGAAGAAATTATTTATATCCTTCCCAACTCCTCTTACAACCGTCTCTATCCTATCGGTGAAGATGGAGAACCGGATTATGATCCCAATAAGCGCACCTATTTCAGTGTTCAAAATCCTGAAGAATCCCTCTACGGCAACGTACTTACCCTCGTCCCCACAAACGGCCGTGCCGTCGAACTGAAACCGGGCAACTACATCTTCATCACCGCTCAATACCTCTACACTCTCTACGGAGGCGCACAGCCCGGTGAAGCCAAATACTATTGGACCGCTCTCGGTGACACTCCTCTCGCAGCAAAACCGACCATCAACCCGGCAGAAGGCTCCATATCCAACTTGGGATTCTTCACTCTCACACTTGCCGACGGTGAAGTCAAGGACGTAAACAACGTCTTCTCATACATTTATCCTGTAAACAAAGACAATTCTTACGGTCCCGCTGTCGCAACTCTTATGCCGACCCCCGGAACTGCTAAAAATGAAGTAGACCTCACCGCAATCAACAACATATCCGCACCGACAGGCGAATATGCGCTCGTGACGCCCAAAGGCCTTTTCACCACAGCAGACAAACAGGCTGACTCTTACACCTTCAAATTCACCTTGACTAATGGCTCCGTTGAAGGTATCGCTGCTGACAATGGCCTTTACAACGTCTACACCATCGAAGGTGTAAAGGTTATTTCCAATGGCACCGCCGACGATGTAAACAACCTCTCCAACGGTTTCTACATCATCAACGGCAAGAAGGTTTGCGTTGTCCGCTAATCATCCGACATAGTAAATACTCTTCATAACGTGTTCCCCGGACGCCTAACGGTTTCCGGGGAACTTTTTTTCAAATATGAATTGCGGCTAACCAATTGCACATCTCAGCTTTTTTTGCTAATTTTGCAACCTGATAAAAAATTATCCAGTTGGCTCTATGAATATCATTGACGGAAAAGAAACCGCACGTAAAATCAAGCAGGAAATCGCTGCTGAAGTAAAAAAAATGACTGACGCCGGCGAGCGTCCGCCCCATCTCTCTGCCATACTCGTCGGCCACGACGGTGGCTCTGAATCTTATATGGCAAACAAGGTGAAAGCCTGTGCCGAATGTGGATTCAACAGCGACCTTATCCGTTTCGACGAAGACATCACTGAAGAACAGCTCCTCAAAGAGATTCAGAAACTCAACGAGAATCCCGACGTTGACGGTTTCATCGTACAGCTCCCATTGCCTAAACATATCGACGAGCAAAAAATCACCGAAGCTATCGACTACCGCAAGGACGTTGACGGATTCAACCCTATCAACGTCGGACGCCTCTCCATCGGACTTCCCGGTTTCCGCTCGGCCACACCTGCCGGAATCATCGATCTGCTCGACAGATACGGCATCGAGACGAAAGGTAAACACGCTGTCGTGCTCGGACGCAGCAACATTGTCGGCAAGCCCGTAGCCATCCTCCTGATGCAGAAGGCTCAGCCCGGCGACTGCACCGTAACCGTTTGCCATTCCTCGACCAAGAATCTGAAGGAAATTTGCCGCGAAGCCGACATTATCGTCGCTGCCCTCGGACGTCCCGGATTCGTCACGGAAGATATGGTTAAACCCGGTGCTGTGATTATCGACGTCGGTACGACGCGCGTACCCGACGCAACGCGCAAAAGCGGTTTCCGTCTCTGCGGCGACGTTGATTTCGACAACGTAGCGGAGAAATGCTCCTATATCACGCCCGTGCCCGGAGGTGTAGGTCCTATGACAATCTGCTCGCTGATGAAAAATACGCTTCTCGCACGCAAAGGCCTCTTCAATAAATAGCCAAAGCAGTGTGCCGCCACTTCAAATCTAATGTAATTATGCGCTTACGCCTAATCAATCTTACGGTCATAGCTCTGCTGATATTCTCGGTGGCCTGCAATAATGCAGGTTCTGCCGCCGCTGCAGGCGCCGACTCAGCCCAAACAGCAGAATCACAGCAAAGCAAAGATTCCATCACGCTTCTCTTTGTCGGAGATGCTATGCAACATGAAGCGCAGCTCGACCAAGCCAAACTTGCCGGCGGTGGCACACACAACTATGACGGTTGCTTTGATCTCATCGCTCCCTTCATAAAGCAGGCCGACTATGCCGTCGTAAATCTTGAAGTGCCGCTTGGCGGCGGACCCGTTTATCGCGGATATCCCTGTTTCTCCGCACCGGACTCCTACGCGAAAGCTATCCGCGATGCAGGGTTCGACCTTTTCCTGACCGCCAACAACCATGCGCTTGATTCCGGCGACAAGGCTGCACGGCGCACGCTTACTGCCCTCGACTCGCTCGGTGTAGACCATATAGGCTCCTACTATGATGCTGCCCAGCGCGAAAAGCTCGTCCCCTTCGTCAAGAATATCGGAGGATATAATATCGGATTCCTCAACTATACTTACGGCACTAACGGCATCGAGCCCAAAGAGGGGATGGAAATCGCATTAATCGACCGCGAGAAAATGGCGCGAGAAATCAAGAAAACGCGCGAGGCGGGAGCCGAAATAGTCGTTGTCACCGTTCACTGGGGTGTGGAATACGTACTCCATGAAAACGAGAATCAACGGAAACTCGCGCAATTCCTTATCGATCAGGACGTCGATCTCATCATCGGGTCGCATCCCCATGTGATACAGCCAATGCGTGTGGAACGCAACGAGAAAACCGGCAAGAATGTCCTCGTGGTATATTCGCTCGGCAATTTCATTTCCAATATGAAAACGGGCGACACTCGCGGAGGTGCCCTCGTTCGCGCCAACATACGTCGCGACGCCAACGGAAAAGCTTATTTCTCCACGGCTGACTACGACACTTTCTTCTCAGCGAAACCCACGGGCAAATCCGACAATTTCCGCGTCATCCCTTCATGGATGGCCGACAAAGTCCCCGCAGGGCAGACAGATCATTGGCGAATTTTCAATAACAGCGCCCGCAAGGTGTTCGACTCTGAAAATGTAGCCGTTCCTGCCATTAAACATTAACCCTCCCCCTTTAAAAACTTAAGTCAATCATCAGATAATGATTCAAGTCAATAATCTCGGTATTCAATTCGGCAAACGCGTCCTCTTTCAGGACGTCAATCTGACCTTCAACCGCGGCAACTGCTACGGTGTAATCGGTGCCAACGGCGCCGGTAAATCCACCCTTATGAGGATTCTATCCGGACAACTCGCACCGACCCACGGCACCGTCACTTTCGGCCCCGGCGAACGCCTCTCAGTCCTCTCGCAGGACCACTTTGAATTTGATGAATTCACGGTTCTCGACACCGTTTTGCGTGGTCACACGGTCCTTTGGGACATCATGAAAGAGAAGGATGAAATATATGCCAAACCCGATTTCTCTGACGAAGACGGCATACGCGCCGCTGAACTCGAAGAGAAATTCGCCGAACTCGAAGGATGGAACGCCGAGAGCGACGCCGCCGCACTCCTTTCAGGACTCGGTATAAAGGAGGATTTGCATCATAAGCTGATGAAAGAATTGTCCGGTAAGGAAAAAGTGCGTGTGCTGCTCGCAAAAGCCCTCTTCGGAAATCCCGATAATCTCCTCCTCGACGAACCCACCAACGACCTTGACCTTGAGACCGTGGCATGGCTGGAAAATTATCTTTCCAATTTTGAAAACACCGTCCTTGTCGTCAGCCACGACCGTCACTTCCTCGACGCCGTCAGCACTCATACTCTCGACATCGACTACAACAAAGTTTCCCTCTTTGCCGGAAACTACTCCTTCTGGTATCAGTCGTCCCAGCTCGCTCTTCGACAGCAACAGGCTGCAAACAAGAAGGCCGAGGAGAAACGCAAGGAATTACTCGAATTCATACGTCGTTTCAGCGCCAACGTCGCCAAGAGCAAACAGACCACAAGTCGTAAGAAAATGCTCGAAAAGCTCAACGTGGAGGAAATCCAGCCCTCATCACGCCGCTATCCCGGCATTATCTTCACTCCTAACCGTGAACCGGGCAACAAGATTCTCGAAGTGAAGGGACTCACAGCCGAGCAAGATGGCGATGTACTCTTCAAGGACGTCAATTTCCAGATAGAAAAAGGCGACAAGGTAGCTTTCCTCAGCCGCGACCCGAGAGCCATGACTGCCCTCTTCGAGATTATCATGGGCAACAGAAAACCGGTTGAGGGCGATTACGAATGGGGACAGACCATCACTACAGCCTATCTTCCCCTCGACAACTCAGAGTTTTTCAACACCGACCTCAACCTCGTAGACTGGCTCTGCCAATGGAGCAATGATTCTTCCGAGATATATCTCAAAGGCTTCCTCGGCAAGATGCTATTCTCCGGTGAAGAAGTCCTCAAGAAGGCTTCCGTGCTTTCCGGTGGCGAGAAGATACGCTGTATGATCGCACGTATGATGCTCACCGACGCCAATACCCTCGTGCTCGACTCTCCCACCAACCACCTCGACCTTGAATCCATACAAGCCTTCAACAATACTCTGCAGAATTTCAAGGGCAATATCCTGATGTCGAGCCACGACCACGAGTTTATTCAGACCGTCTGCAACCGTATCATCGAGCTGACGCCTAACGGCATTATCGACAAGATGATGGAATACGACGACTATATCACAGACGAAAAAGTGGCCGCTGCGCGTGAACGTCTTTACGGAACCGCACAATAATCAGCTAATACTCATCAGATTCCACCCTTCTATATCAGAATAATATGGTAAAACATATCGTATCCTTCAAACTTAAAGGCAGCAAGGACGAGCGGCTCGAAGCAGCTCGCAAATTCAAATCTGCACTTCTGGCTCTCCCCGAAAAAATCGAAGTTCTTCGCACAATCAAAGTCGGCATCAACGAGAATCCCGCCGAAGATTGGGATGTTGTACTCATCGCCATCGTCGACAAGATGGAAGATGTGGCAGTTTATGCCAAACATCCGGCCCATGTAGCCGCAGCAGCTCTCATCGCGCACTGCAAGGAAGCCCGTGCCTGCGTCGATTTCGTCTGCTGACCGCAAACAAAAGCTCGCTAAGCTATACCCCGCTATTGCCATATATTTTTGCGAGCGGGAGGCTTGCGAAATTCAATAATTTTTATTAATTTTGCAAACCCATTTGAGAATAGGTTTTTATTCTCATCTTTTGCAAATTAACCTCTTAAAGATACAACCTTAATCTTGTTGATTAGAGTGAAACTATATTTAAGAGCAATTATGGTTAAGATGTCCCGAACGCGTGCGCGCTCGGGCATCTGCTTTTTATGGGCTATCGTAATTTGAATCTTTGAGATTTTAGAGCCGGCTCGACAATAAATACAATCCCCACTTAACCTTGTTTCTCCATCAACTCAAGCAGGCGCATCTCCTTTTCGTCGATACTGTCTATCAGTTCCTGCATGCGACTTCCCGCCGCAATCAACTCTTCCGACGACATCTCCCCTGAAGACATTCGCACTTCCAATGCAGTTTTCTCTTCAGCCAACTGAGGAAGTTCGGCCTCCAACGCCTCCATCTCCCGTTTCTCCTTAAACGTAAGTTTCGGCTTCTCGTCACTCTTACGCCAATTACGCTCTTTCGCCTTCCCTTCCTTCATCCCCTCCTGCTGCTCCGCGGCTTTCCGTTCTGCCTCTTCTACCGCTACACAATGCCTGTAATTGGAATAATCGCCGGGGAAATCTTTCACCACACCGTTCCCCTTAAAGACAAAGAGATGATCCACGATGCGGTCGAGGAAGAAACGGTCATGGCTCACCACAATGACACACCCCTTGAAATTGACAAGATAATCCTCCAACACCGTGAGCGTGACAATATCGAGGTCGTTAGTCGGCTCGTCAAGTACGAGGAAATTCGGCATCTTCATAAGCACCGTGGCGAGATAGAGGCGTCTGCGCTCGCCGCCGCTCAGCTTGTAAATGTATTTCTGCTGATCCTCCGGCGTAAAAAGGAATTTGGCCAAAAACTGCGAGGCCGAAAGGCGTGTCTTCTCATCGATGCGAACATCCTCCGCAATCTCTCTGACAGCGTCGATTACCTTCTTATTTTCGTCGAAATTCGTCATCCCCTCCTGACTGTAATATCCCCACTTCACCGTCTCGCCGACATCGAAATAACCGCTGTCGGGAGCCACTTCACCCAATAACATCTTAATAAACGTCGATTTCCCTACGCCGTTATCCCCCACTATTCCCACCTTCTCATATCGCGCGAACGTATATGTCCAGTCGTCGAGTATCTTCTTATCGCCAAACGACTTGCTGACGCCGTGCGTCTCGAAAATTTTTGAGCCGATATAGCTCGATTTTACACCTAGCGTCACATTGTCCTCACGCAGATTCACCTTACTGCGCTTCTCCAGTTCATAAAAATTGTCAATACGGTATTTGGCCTTCGATCCGCGGGCCTGGGGCTGCCGGCGCATCCATTCCAACTCCGTACGCAGCAGATTTTTCACTTTGGCCAGTTCCGCGCTCATCTGCTCGTGACGCTCCTGCCTCTTCTGCAAATAATAATTATAGTTCCCCTCATACACGAAAAGCTCGTTACGATCCAGCTCAATAATCTTATTGCACACATTATCAAGGAAATAGCGATCGTGCGTCACCATCAGAATCGTCGTCTTTTTATGCGCGAGATATGATTCGAGCCATTCCACCATCTTGATGTCGAGGTGGTTGGTCGGCTCGTCAAGAACAAGCATATCCGGTTCTGTCAGCAGCACCTTTGCCAATGCAAGCCGCTTTACTTCGCCACCCGACAGCTTGTCAAGCGGCTTATGACAGTCTATGAGCTCAAACTGAGTCAACATCTGCTTCGTGCGGTCGGCTGCCGTCCAATCATCCTCCCCGCTCGGCGGCATCGCCGCTTCCATCAGCGTCTTTGCATCGCCAAAATCCGGCATCTGAGGCAAGAAACCGATTTTCAGACCGTTGCGTGCTGTCACACTGCCGCTGTCGGCATCCTCCTCGCCACAGATAATGCGCAGAAAAGTCGATTTCCCGGCACCATTCTTTGCCACAATTCCAATCTTGTCACCTTGATAAATTCCAAACGTGACACCGGCAAACAAGAGCCGGTCGCCGTAAGATTTCGTCAAATCTTCTATCTGCAAATAGCTGACCATTTATAGCGTCTTTATCGGAGAATCCCCCTAAATAATCTTTTTACGGAAAATCGGAGGGTGTATCAAGGTTTTCACTCTGACACACCCTCTCAATTATTCATTCAAATAGCTTTCTCTGTCTATTAAAGAGCGGCGATTACCTCTATCTCAACAAGAGCCTGCTTCGGGAGTTCCTTTACTGCAAATGCGCAGCGTGCGGGGAATACCTCTTTGAACTCTTGACCATAAACCTCGTTCATAGGACCGAAAAGGCTCATATCTGCGAGGAAAACAGTAGTCTTTACAACATTATCAAGCGTTGCGCCAACTTCTGCGAGAATAGCCTTGATATTCTCAATCGACTGTTTGGTCTGAGCCTTGATGTCGGCCGGCATTTCGCCTGTCTCGGCATTGATAGGAAGCTGACCGGATACAAATACAAGATTTCCGGCTGCCACAGCCTGGCTGTAAGGACCGATTGCGCCCGGAGCCTTAGTGGATTTAATCTCTTTCTTCATTTTAATTATAGTTTTAATTGAGTTTTTCATCTGTCAGCTGCCCGGCAAGACTACTGCATCTGCGTTTGCCGCAATCCTCTCCGGGCCATAATAGTCAAGCCCGGCGAATTGCCGGGCTTGACCGAGAGCCGCGAGTGGGACTCGAACCCACGACCTTTTCGTTACGAATGAAATGCTCTACCAACTGAGCTATTGCGGCGTTTCAAGTTTCTTCGTCAGCCACTGTGAGACCGACAGAACCGTTTACTGTGCCTTTTCCGGCCTTTTGACAATGCAAAATTACAAAATAATTCCACTCATTCCAAATCTTTATCAAAAAAAATTATGCCGGCTCACACAACTCTCTAAATAATAGAGTCATACAACATCAGGTATCTTCGTCGTCACAAACCCCTTGTTCATCCATCCCTTGGAATTCCAGCGGCGCAGAAATACGATGCCTCGCACATTCTCATCCAACGCAAACATCCACCACATCCCCAGAATACCGAAACCAAGCGGAATCCCGACCACATACGCCATCCCGACGGCTATGCTCCACATAAAGATGAGGCCTACATAGAAAGGATAATTCACATCGCCGGCCGACTGTAGCGTATTGACGTAAACTATATTGATCGGACGTCCGATTTCAAGCACTACGTCTATCCATAGAATCGTAGTCCCGAGATAAATAATCTCCGGATTATCTGTCAGCCACGAGAATATCGCGTGCCCTGACAAAGCGCATATCACGGCTATGGAAAACGTAATGATAGTTCCTATCCGCATCACGTATTTCCCCATCAGATAAGCGCCGTTCCACTTGCCGGCCCCCACAAGATGACCGATAGAGATGGCTCCCCCATGCGCTATCGCAATGCAGAAAAGATACGTAAACATAATGATATTCACGCAATATGTGCGTGCGGCAAGCGCTTCCATACCGAGACTCGTGATGAAATAAGCTATGACAAGCTGCGAACAGCTGTATGACATCGACTCGCCGGCCGACGGAATACCTATCTTCATCAGATTGCGGAATTCCTCACGCGGGAAGCGGCGGAAAATCTCAAAATGAAAACGGCTCACGGTGGTGCGGAATACAATCACGAAGAGAATCAGCATTGCAACGCAGCGCGCCGCTACCGTAGCCGTAGCCGCACCCTCCACACCCATAGCCGGAGCGCCGAACTTACCGAAAATCAGCATATAATTGCCGAGGATATTGAGCACATTGACCACGAGAATGACAAGCATCGGATAGACTGCCTTATTATTGCTGCGCAAGGCTGCCGAAAGCGTCATAGCCAGCGCCTGCACGAACGCAAAGAGACCCACGATACGCATATATCCTGCCCCCTCGTCAAGCATTGTTCCGTTAAGTCCCAGTGCGTAGAGAATCTGACGCGGAAACAGACCGAGAGCAAGAGATATGCCAAGTCCGAAAATCAAATTAAGGGCCAACGAAAGAGATACGACCCGCTCCATACGCTCATGAAGACGCGCCCCGAGATACTGACTGCACAGTACTGACGTGCCGAGATTGATAACCTCAAAGACAAGGAAGCAAAACGAAATCACCTGATTGGCAAGACCGACAGCAGCCACACTCTCGTCGCTATGGCGCGACAGCATCATCGTATCGCAGGCGCCCAAGGTCATAATGAGCAATGTCTCGATAAAAATCGGCAGAGTCAAAGACGCCAACTCGCGACGCAACGGCCGTTTTACCTCACTCCGCCACGGATGAATATATCGTCTTAATTGCAATCTCTTCAACATATTTTCGCCGGATAATTATTTTCGCATCCATTTTCCCTAACTTTTCCGGCTGCAAAATTACAACCGCGCAACCCTCCTGTCCAAATTTTTAAGATTTTTTAAACCCACAAACTTTCAGACAGATAAGCTCAAATACGCGCCACAGCCGTTTGCACATTCTATTTATTATTTGTAACTTTGACTTATATATGGATACTCGCACACTTTACGATTATAACGAGAAGGAAATCGACAACGTAAAGATTTATTTCCTTCAGAAAAACATCAAACGTATGTCGCTGCGCGTCAAGCCCGACGGCAAAGTTATTGCTGTACGTCCACTTCGTGCAACTCTCGAAGAATCAATTAAATTCGCCTACGATAATATCGACTGGATTCGTCGCACACAACAGAAAATTCTCCAAAAAGCAACAGAGAAAAAACCTAAAATGCCCTTGACGTTGGCCGAAATCAATACTTTTAAGGCTAAGTTAGGACAGATTTTCCCTCACTGCGAGGCCCGGATGAAGCTATATGCCTCAAAAGTAACCGTCAGACCGATGAAAACGCGATGGGGATCCTGCTCCTCCTGCGGCAATATCTCTATCAACCTCGAATTGGCACGCTACTCTGACGAATGTCTCGAATACGTCATCATCCACGAACTTGCCCACTTGGTACACCGCAACCATTCCGACAACTTCTGGCAACTCGTCGCCACATATTGTCCCGACTGGAAGCGCATCCGCCATTCCCTCCGCTATTGAATCTTTGTAAGAATCACTATATATTCATTACTCATCGTATCTCCCTTCGCTCCTGTCTTGTTTGTCGGACTGTTTTTTGACGGCATACGCTTATTCGGAATCTCCCTGACTATCGTGATTTCGTGTTTAAAACCACATTTTTCAAACATTTCGGCAGTAAAATAATCCAAGTTTATTCTAATACCTTTTACCCTTCTATTCCCTACTACATAACAGACGCGTCCTCCCCGGCGAACAACCTTTGCTACGTTTCGTATAGAATACCAGTAATCATTCAGAAAAGAGACTACCTCATAGTAGCGTTTTTCATCCTGATTCTTTATCAGTTCCAATTCCGCTTTTATACTTTTCGTTGTAAAAAGGGCTTCTTTTGTGATGATCCCTCCCATGAGCAACCGGTCAAGAGTCTTGGCATTTTCAAACTCAAACCATTCATTAGCCCATCGACTGAATTGACCATAAGCAACAGTAGTATGAGAATCCCCATAAGGGGGAGAAGTTATCACCATATCCACACTCCCTTCTGCTATAATCTCAGAAGGTATTTCATTAGAAGAGTTGAAGCCGTAGACAGATGCCAAACAAGTGTCTCCAGTAGTATTAAAGGCTTCTAGGCCTTTTGTATTTCTCTGTACCTTCTTGTCGAAGATTGCAAATACATCCGGATTAAACTTCTCCAGTTGCTTAGCACTCATTTTGTACCGCTTGAATTCTCCATTTCTGGTAAAGCTTACTTCTCTTACCGTTTCCGACAAACAAAGTAAGAAAAAATCCTGAACTTTAGGGTTCAGCTCAAGTATAATTTGATTCAAATATGAGAGTTTACACAGACTGTCGTTAGAATACCAATATGAATAGTTTGAAATTCTACTGAAGTCAGTATTCTTTACTTCTGACTGATTATAAATAAAAAC
>JAGAUF010000025.1 GCA_017620885.1 Muribaculaceae bacterium | reverse complement strand
GGTATTTGCACTGACGCATATTTTTCACTAATTTTGAGGCATAAACGTATTACGACATGACACCGCTCAAGGCCAAAGGGAAAAATAAGAAAGCAAACGCCACCGGCGAAAAGACGATAAACGCAAGCCACTGTCCGAAAAACCTGTCGCTGGAGGAGTGGCAGCGCGCCCTGCGCCGGCAGGCTGCCGCGAAGGAAAGCATCGGCATAACGTCTCCCTCGGTGGAGGATGCGCCGTTTGTAGCGTCGAGCGCCATGAGCGGCCGCACCTACCGCGTGTACTACTATGGCGCCAATTCGCCTCTGAACCGTTGCGAATGCATGGATTTCAAGACCAGCCGGCTCGGCACCTGCAAGCATATAGAGGCAATAACTAAGGCACGCAACGGCCTTTACGCCCACAAGGCCTACAAGACACCCTGTCATACTTCCGTCTATGTGGATTACCCCGCCGGACGCAAAATCAGGATTCTGTTGGGCCGGTGTGCCGGAGAGGAAATGCGGCGTCTTGCCGGGACGCTTTTCGACTCCGACGGCACGTTGACCGACGTGAATCGCGACCCTTCGGAGTTCATCCGCGCCGCGCGGAGTATCGACGATGGTTTTGAATGGGAGACAGACGCCATGGATCTGCTGATCGAGATGCGCGATGCCCGCAAGCGCCGCCGAATTGTGGCGGAGAAATATCGTGATACGTATTTCGACGGACTGCTCAAGACTTCGCTTCATCCGTATCAGGCCGACGGCGTGAGGTTTGCCTTCGCCGGCGGACGCACTATCAACGCCGACGAGATGGGTCTGGGAAAGACCGTGCAAGCCATTGCCACTGCCGAGCTTCTGAGAAGGGAAAAGCTCGTGGAGTCGGTGATTATCATCTGTCCCACTTCGCTCAAATACCAGTGGCTTTCGGAGATTCGGCGTTTCACCGACTCGGAGGCCATAGTGGTGGAGGGGAATCTGACGAAGCGCAAGGAGTTGCTGACCGCGTCCGGACCGTTCTATAAGATATGCTCGTTCCACGCAATGAGCAATACCATCAAATCGGGATTCGTGCCGGAAGCCGACATGGTGGTTTACGACGAGCTGCAGCGTCTGAAAAACAAAGACACGCAGATGGGGCGGCAGCTCCGCAGGCTGCACAGCCGGTATGTGCTGGCCTTGTCGGGCACTCCGCTTGAAAACAAGCTCGATGAGCTCTATTCAGTTACCCAGCTGGTGGACCAGTACGTGCTCGGGCCGTATTACCGGTTCACATCCGAGACGACGCTTACCGACGAAATCGGCAAGGTGGTGGGCTATAAGAATCTGCATGCCATAGCCGAACGGCTGCGCCACACCCTCATTCGCCGCCGGAAGGCCGACGTGAGGATTCAGATGCCGGCGCGCACCGACACCAACCTCTTCGTGCCCCTCACCAAAGAGCAGCGCGCCATCCACGATGAATACAAGTTCAACGTCGGCATTCTCATCCAGAAGTGGAAGCGGCAGCGGTTTCTGAGCGAGGCCGACCGCAAGCGCCTCCTGCTTTTCCTCTCGATGATGAGGATGGTATGCGACAGCACCTTCATCCTCGACCAGAAAACACGCCACGACACCAAAATCGACGAGCTGAAGGCCATAATATCCAACCTCCTCTCGAACGACGAGGGGAAAGTGGTGATATTCAGCCAGTGGGAGAGAATGCTCCGGATTCTTGCCGCCGAACTTGAACAGGAGGGGATTGACTTCTGCTTCCTTCACGGAGGAGTGCCGTCTCCGAAGCGTCGCGACCTCATCGAACGTTTCCGCGACGACGCCGGTTGCCGCATCTTCCTCTCCACAGACGCCGGAGCCACCGGGCTCAACTTGCAGACGGCATCGCTGCTCATTAATATCGACCTGCCATGGAACCCCGCCGTGCTCGAACAGCGCATCGCCCGCATCTACCGGCTCGGACAGAACAATCCGGTGCAGATCATCAATATGATTGCCGCCGACACCATCGAGGAGAACATGCTGTCAACGCTTAAATTCAAGTCGAATCTCGCAGCAGGAATACTCGACGGGGACGACGACGCCGTATTTGTCGAAAACAGCAAGTTCGACCGCATAGTGGAGACTATCGACAGCGTGGTGAGCGATTCCGCCGCGCCTGACGCGGAGGAGCCAAAGCAGGATGCGCAGCCCGCCGTTCAGGAAGAGGCGCCGGAGCGCCCCGCCGATGAAACCGAGCCCGAAACGGCCTCGGCGCAAGAGACTGCAGCCGACGCATCAGCAGGCGGAGTCGAACCTGCGATGCCTCGACGTGCAGACGGGAGCGGCGCAGAAAACCGTACTCCGTCAAAGCCGGGCTGCCCGGCAGGCAGAGCCGAGGCTCGCGAGGCAGTGGCCGCCGGAGTGTCGGCACTGGGCAGAATAGCTGAAATGCTGCGCGATCCGGAGTCGACCCGCGCCCTTGCCGACGCCCTCGTCAAGGAAGACCCGGAGACCGGGCAGGCGAGCCTTAACATCCCGGTGCCCGACAAATCGACCGTGGTCAACATCCTTTCGGCCTTCGCCACCCTCCTCAACCGTTAGCGCCCCTTCTTTATATAAAGTCGGCTTCCCGGCGGAATGAGGCGAAACTCGGGTCAGCGGGCGCGGAGGTAGCGGCAGACGGTGTTGATCTGGGAGCAGACGGTGTCGCCGAACTTATGGTTGAAGAAAGCGCTGCCGATGGTGAACCACGCCGGGGCTGCCTCCCTGATTTCGTCGAGCCGGACGTAGCTGTCGACGCTTCCGGCTATGCACACCCGTCCCGGGAAACGCGCCGCAAGAGCCTTGTTGAGCGCGACGGCATCACCCACATAGCGGTAGCCGAGAAGGTCGACGCCGTAAGCGCCCTGGCTTAAGGCCATGTCGGCCTCGGCTATTATCTCATCCACCTCGCCTGTCAGCACCGACGGACGTCCGGCAATTGTGCCCACGAAAGGGATATATCTGATGTCATGAAGCCGGCAATAGTCAGCAATTGATTTATGGAATTTGGTGCCCATCAGGAAATCGCATCCGCAGGCGGCAGCCGTCTCCGCCCCCCGGAGCCCTTCCTCCTCGCTATAGGCCACCACCTCAAGCACCGTCTTCTTGCCGGCCGCCTTCATGCGTGCGAAAAGAGCCTTCATCTCGTCGAGAGGCAACGGCTGCTCCTTCATGCCCCAGTATTCGGCATCGGAGTCCTCACATTCGGCGAACACCTCAGCGGCATCGGCCACAGTAAAGTCATTATATGTAAGCATCACCACAAGATGCGGCAATTCCGGATAATTAGCTTGCGTCATCGCATAAATATTGTTTTCCGACTGCAAAATTACTCAAAAAAGCCGATAGCATCACCGCGCGGCCCCTATTATCCGTCACAGATAAAAAAGAAAGATAGTGTAATGCGCTAAAAAATTGAAGAAAAATTTGTAATTTTGTAGTCTAAATATATTCTCAAGATGAATTTATCAGCACCAACAACAGTAAAGGATAACCGCTCAGAATGTTACTCAGTAATGGGAACATCAACAGTGAAGGAGTATATGGACTTCATTGCCGCTGTTTACAATAATCGCGGAGCGATTGCTGGTCAGCGAGATGCTTTAAAAAATAGCTCTGCGATTAAGATACGGAAACGTATGGTGCAAGACATCGCCAGAGGCACTGTCTTACCTCCTATCGTAGTAGGGCTTCTTGTGTCTGATGACGAGTTTGAAGAAATTTCGGAGCAATATTCAAGAAATGGTGTCATCGCACCCGAATATGTTGATTCCCTTCTTGCTAAAGGATCTATCGATAACATTTCGTTAATAGACGGAATGCAAAGAACTACAGCCATAAAGGAAGCTCTTGAAACTACTCCTGAAATTAACAATAATATTCTTAGAGTGGAGATTTGGATTGTAAAAAAAATAAATAATCTCCTTTACAGAATGTTAATTCTAAATACTGGACAAGTACCCTGGAATGTTAGGCGTCAATTGGAGGTTTTATATGCTCCCATTCAAAATAGAATCATGGAGTCTATGCCAGATGCATCCATTTTCTCTGTTGATGATCAGCGACGTAGAGCTGGTAGCACACAATATCAAGGAGATGATGTGATTGAATTGTTTATGGCATTTGGATCACGTAAGGAAAAGGTAGAAGTAAAAGAACGTATTGCCGAGGAATTCACTCGCTTGGATTTTATTGAAACAAGCGAAAAAAATGATCTTCTCATCCTGTTCATCGATTGTTTTAAAATACTATGTCAATTAGATGAAATTCTTGGGAGTGCCAAACAGCAGGATATAGCTCACCAAGATACGGATGGAAAGAGGTTTAAATTTAGTTCCGGCAGCGATTTGTTTAATTCACAACCGGCACGCATAGGCTTAATTGTAGCATTGTCTCAGAAGATTATAGGACGTCCCGGAATTGACAAAGCCGCTTCTGTTCAAGAGGCGTGTCTTTCTGATATTAAAAATAAATTCAACAATTTCTTAATTGAACTCAAGAGAAAGAAATCCGAGGAATTACATGAATTTCTTTCTTTGGACGTGCTAAACGAGTTATTAAGCAAACCTTCATCTAAAGTCGGTGATTTTGAAAGGTCCTTTTTTAAAGAAGCGTTTTTAGCACTTATTGAACAGGATTTTGAAGTCCCATCTTTTGATTCTTGTTGGAGAGCTTATTAAAATGAATGTTAATGACGCAAACAAATACATAAAAGATTCCTTAAAGGCATATTGTGACGACATGATTCCAGAACGTGCCTTTGAGGTTAAGGCTCCGCATGTATTGTTTTTGAATGAGCATGAATTTGAGGAGATAAGCAAAACAAAAGCACATTTTAATTTTGAATTACCTATTGTAAGGTTCATAGTTATAAATATAGGATCTGTATATTATTTGATTGCCGCCGGAGATAAAAATCTAAGGTGTGACAATATTGATTTTTCTGAAGAAGAAATAGATAACGTAATTTTTCTTGGATGTGTTGAATCTTTAAAGCTAAAAATCCCAACTCATATTAGTGCTTATCAAATAATTGAAGATATTTGTGAGCCTACAGACGATAATGACAAGGGATACCCAATTGAAACAGTATGTAAGTTTTTTGAACCTATCAAAGCATTCCGCATTCCTGAAGAAATTGCTCAGTCAAAAGAATTATTATTACCTCTTTTGGGAAAGATTATTGTCAGCAATGTTCATTTGAGGACATTGCAATTCTCAGAATATACAATGAATTCTTATGTTGATTTCTTTGATAGCGGGTTCTTCGATTACAATATTATTAATAGTTTTCTTTCATATTGTTGGCGCTATTCGTTTTTAGATGTTTATAGATGTTTAGAGCCTTTATTTAGACACCTAAAATTACCAGAACTGAAAGCCGCGTTAGGTATAGACGCGAGCATTGACGACATAGGAGAACTATTGGACAAACACTGCGGTTGGAGACCGCAAGAAACGGGATCAATGCAACAGCTATTTGATGATGACACTGATTATCTTTCAGTGGAATTAAAATCTCGATTTAAGAATTTGGAAATTGGAGATAGTTCGAATGAGAAAGTCGGAAAGTTAGTATATCAATTAAGAAATCGTATTGTACATCATCAAGATAAATACTCCCCAATTGAAAATCTATTAGCACAAAAGAAATGGGACGGACTAATTGGATGTATTCTTGATGCAATTACCGAATTAAGAAAGAAATTCCCATATTAGATTGCTATATTCAAACAATGAGTATAAATTGCAACATATATTTCCATGCTTCGCAGCAAATGACTGAGTTGGCGGATAACTCCGTTGACTTGGTTGTTACGTCTCCACCTTATCCTATGATAGAGATGTGGGATGAAGTATTGGGGCAACAGAATCCTGAGATTACTAAGGCTCTTGGCGAGAATAATCCTAAATTGGCGTTCGAGTTCATGCACTCTGAACTCGACAAGGTGTGGGCGGAGTGTTGGAGAGTAATGAAGGAAGGGGCTTTTCTCTGTATCAATATTGGAGATGCTACCCGCACAGTGGATGGTGAGTTTTCTCTTTATAACAATAATACGCGAATCATCTCAGCTTGTGAGAAAGTAGGATTTAATAATCTTCCTAATATCCTTTGGCGTAAGGCAACGAACACACCCAATAAATTCATGGGTAGCGGAATGTTACCTTGCGGTGCTTATGTTACGTTAGAGCATGAGTGGATACTAATTTTTAGAAAGGGATCCAAACGAGCTTTCAAAACTGCTTTAGAGAAGAAAGAGAGAAGAGGTAGTTCTTTCTTTTGGGAGGAAAGAAACGTTTGGTTTTCTGACATTTGGGATTTAAAAGGAGTCAAACAGAAGATTGACAAGTCTCCGACGAGAGAAAGAAATGCATCGTTTCCGCTGGAACTTCCATTCCGGCTGATTAATATGTTCTCTCAAAAGGGTGATGTCGTTCTTGATCCATTCGTCGGTTTGGGGACAACCATATTAGCAGCAATTCTGTGTGAGCGTAACAGTGTGGGATATGAAATTGATCCATTGCTACATGACATAATAGACGATAACATTAAAAATTTTGATATAGATGAAGCGAATCGGTCTATAAGCGATCGGTTTCATCGGCATATAAATTTCATAGAAGAACGCGAATTAGCTAAGAAGGAGGTCAAACACTACAATGATAGGTTGGGATG
>JAGAUF010000024.1 GCA_017620885.1 Muribaculaceae bacterium | reverse complement strand
GACCGACGAGTACCCAGATGAGCGTTTTATTGCCGGAATTGTTTTGACGCGGAGGCATCATCTGTGGCGGCATTGAAGCGTTCGGCATATTGTCGTATTGTGTGTATTCATTGTTTTGGCCGCTGCCGTCGAAGGAGATGACATTAGGGGTGCCGCAATTAGAACAGAAAAACTTGTTTTGACTGCCGGGATGGATTTCTGAATCAGGAACATAATTGATTGTTCCGCAATTATAGCATTTATAGTTCATAGGTTTATTTATATTCTTGTTAATGAGGCAAAGTTACGAATATTTTATTTTAATCACAACTATTATATGTGTTTTTCTGTTATGCGTGCAGAGAACTATTATAAAATGAATAGAATTATAAGAATATTTGCAGTGGTGGCGTTGCTGTCCGCCGGTAGTCTGACGTCCAATTCGCAATGCCTTTGGACGGATTTTAATCTTAACTCGAAAATAGCGGGTAATTTTTCCGGTACATTCCGTGCGGATTATCGTACAACGAATGGTTTGAAGGCAACGGATCAATGGCGTCTGACATTCGGCGTGAATTACAAAATCCTTCCATGGCTTAAAGCGGGAGCCTCTTATACCTTTATAGACAAACATTTCGACGGCAAGCGTCAGTCGAATGGCGACTGGGTGCCGGCCTATTGGCAACCGCGGAATCGTGTCAATGTAGATTTGACCGGTTCATGGTGTGTGGCGCATTTTACGATAGCGTTGCGTGAGCGTTATGAGTATACTCACAATGAAGCGACCAACGTGGATTGCTATACGGCGCCTGATAATGATTTTGAATTCCGTCATATCAACGCCAAACATACCAACATCTTGCGTTCACGTCTGAAAATTGATTACGACATTAAGAAATCCCCGGTTGATCCCTATATTTTTGTGGAGATCTATAATTCTCTCGATAATGATTTCAGAAAAGATAAAATCCGCTATACGGCCGGCGCTAATTATAAGATTAATAAAAAGAATAGTGTCTCGCTCTATTATTCATATTTTGATCAGCAGGGAGTCCCGGCCTATAAGTCGCACATAATCGGTGCGAGCTATACGCTTACGTTGCGTTAGAGAAGGGGATGCGAGGGAGACCGAAATTTAAATTCGGCCTCAAATGTCGGTATAAAATTAATCCGTGTCAGAATTTCAAATCTTGACACGGATTAATTTTTATATGAAGTATTTCAAATCAACGGTATGAAGCTTTCACGGCGTTCCGGATTGATTCGTTAAATTCGCGGGCAGAGATGAGCCGTTCTATAGTAAGATGCATACGGTATCTCCAGTAATGCTGCGGATTGGCCGGAACATTGATTACCTCGTCATTGGGATTGTTGCGACGCATATTTCCGTCAGTGGCGAGCCAGTCCTGCAGGGGGAGGATGCAGAGCATGGAGGGGCTGGCGAGATGCAGTCCAACTATGCGCTGGCATATCCATGGCTCGGCAAAGTATGGCGCTTCTCCACCTTCATGGAGCACGTTGTTGTAATAGCGTTGCGAAAGAGCGTGGTCGGCTTCCCACCATGCACGTATTCCCGGCATATCATGGGTTGATGTGGTGCATACGGAGTAGTAAGGATAATGCCATGTGTCACCGAACTCATGCTCCGGATTCTTAGGCATACGCTGTATTTCGAGGGCGAGAATCTGCAATTGGCGCATTACCTCGGGCACACAGTCAGGAATCATTCCGAGGTCTTCGGCACACGTTAGCATCTGCGTCGAGTCAAGCAACGGCGGCAGTTTCCACATCGCTTTGCCATACCAGAAATCTGTGTTGCGATTATAGAAGAAATCGTTATAAAGCTTGTCGAAGCAATATTTCTCATAATCGTTGAGGATGCGGTATTGATAGGAGAATTGTGCTGAGATACGCGGATGATATGTCCCGGGTCGGTAGGGGTCTTCGATGAAAAGGACATCGTCGATAAGGCCGTATAGAGCGTCGCGCAGACGGTCGTTTTTCGGGTTCTTTTCCTCTTTGTCAAAGTATTGTTTAACTTTAAGCTGAGTATTGACAAATTCTTTTAGCTTGAAACGTCCGTAGCCGTTGTCATCGAGGAAACGGTCGCGGGCTTCGTCGGCATATTCTCCGAAGAAATCGCTGAGCATCCAGTCGAGAATCAAAGGATTGGCCTGACGGTCGGTGTCAATCCAGAAGTCAAACTGCGAGCGCATCTCGTCGGGCGTGAAGGGGAGGGCAGGGTTGAAATATCCCAACAGGCCGTGGACGGCGTTGATAGGAATTTGCCAGATACGGAAAAATCCGAGAATATGGTCAATGCGGTAAGCGTCGAAATATTCGGCCATCTTGCCGAAACGATCTTTCCACCATTTGAAACCGTCGCGAGCCATCTCGTCCCAATTATATGTGGGGAAGCCCCAGTTCTGTCCTAATGCAGAGAAGGCATCCGGGGGAGCGCCTGCCTGACTGTCCATATTGAAGAGGCGACGGTTCACCCATGCGTCGGCGCTGTGGCGTCCTACGCCAATAGGGATGTCTCCTTTCAGCACTACGCGGTTTTGATGTGCGTAATCTCTTACTTCGCGCAGCTGTTTGTCGAGATGATATTGCAGGAAGATATAATAACCGGCTTCGTCGGCTTTGTCGTCAAGAAGCCGTGTTACTTTGCTTCGGTCATAGCGTGCATATTCACCCCAAAGGTCGTTGTCGGGCGTGGCATAAATATCGCGCAGCACGCACCATGCGGCATAGGGATAAAGCCATTGTTCATTGTCAGCGACAAATTTCTGATATTCCTTGGATTGGGGCAGAGTTTTTTTCTGTTTTGCGTATATCTTGCGAAGATAATTGTGCTTTGCGGTATTGACACGTTCGTAATCCACGCAGTCGAGCGCGTTCAGCTCGCGACGCAGCGTTTCAAACGCTTCGCGGTCAGCTTTGTCAGAGAGCGTGCCCACAGCTTCCGGACGCAGGTACATAGGATGCAGAGCAAACGAAGAGTTGGCGCTGTAAGGATACGAATCCACCCATGACCCTGTCTTCGAGGTATCATTGACCGGCAGCAATTGAAGCACTTTCTGGCCCGTCAGAACGCACCAGTCTACCATCTTTTTGATGTCCATAAAATCACCCACGCCGAAATCTTCCTCCGTGCGGATAGAGAATACCGGTATAGCGGTTCCTGCTCCCTTCCAGTTGTCGCGAGGATTGTCGAAACGGGGTCCTGAGATAATCACCTGTTCGTTCTTGCGAGGCAGTCCGCAGTCCAGTATGCGGTTGTCGCAGCGTTCCCATACCGTCGCTTCGAGGGTTTCCTTCTTGAGAATAACGAACTTATATTCGGCCGGCAACTTGAGCCCGGCTACCGGTATATTTGCCTCCCACAGAGGGAATCGGGCGTCGTTCATACGGATGGCCTGAGTTGTATCCCAATTGCCGAGAACGTCGCCCTCGCCTGCCATCGCCACTATTTCGTCCGGCTCTACCATAGGTGCCAGTACGCGAATATTGACGGTGCCCTCAGCCGGACGTAATTTTTCGTCGCGGCATACGCGACTCATCATTCCGTCGATAAAGGCCGATGAATAATATGGCTTGTTGTGAGGAACGTCCTGCCAAGCATCGTATGCAATGATGTTTTTAGTCCCTTTGGCAGCGCGGATGAAATGGCGGGGACCCCACTCGAAACGCCACGGGGCGTCATCGCTCTTTACAATGTATTGATAATTGATGTCGGTATCTTCAGGAACGTTCAGTTCCAGTTCCCAACGTTCGGTGCCGGTAAGACGCATCGGCAGAGCGGCGTGAATATCGTCCAGACCCAGCTCGCTGATATTGCCGCTGACATAAACCGCCTCACCCCAACGGGTGCGATAGTTTACACTTAAGGTGATTTTCATCAGGTATATTGATTTATTTGCGTTATCGTTTATAATACCGCAAAGGTAGTATATATTTCTTTAACGAACAAACTCAAAAATATGTTCTTTAGCAGAATTACAGGAATCTCTGTTTCTTCAGAAATTCAATGAACGACGCAGAGAATTCTTCGTTCATCGCCCGAGGATAACGAACTTCGGCGAATACCTGAGCAAGATTGTCCTTCCCGTTTTCCTCGACATATTTTTTATTCGGCTCGTATGCTTCCTTTTCACGGTAGAGATCGCGTATATCGTCGTCGGTCAGCTCGGGATAGGTTCCGTCGAAGCGGATAGCGTCAAGACCGAGACGTTCTGTTTCCTCACCCTTGTCGTCAGGATAACCTACCGTCACGCACGCTACGGGAATCACCATCTCCGGCAGGCGAAGAGCCTCTGCGATTTGTGCCGCATTATAGCTCACAGTGCCGAGGTAGCACGTCCCCAAACCGTTCATCTCTGCAATGGTCACGATTTGTTGCGCGAAAATCACGGCGTCGGTCATCGCATTGATGAACGAGAGAATATTATCGCACCCCGGGTCGGTATGGCTCACTTCGCACCAACGCGCAAAACGATTATAATCGGCGCATATTGTCAGTACGTGCGAACACCCCTCTATCATCGGCTGATTGAAATGCAACGGAGCGAGCGCCTTCTTCCCTGCATCGTCTTTCGTCACGACGACGGAATAGAGCTGCATATTGCCGCACGTCGGTGCTTTGGCGGCGGACTCTATGATGGAGTCAATAAGTGAATCGGACACTTTCTCCGGTTTATAATTGCGTATTGTTCTGCGATTGCTGAAATATTCCATATTATTTATTGTTTTAGGTTTCAAAATTACGAAAAATTTAGGAAATATACAAGTGTAGAAAATAGAAGTGGAAAACTTTTGGCTGTTGATAGATTCTATAAATCATTTATACAGAGTAATATAGCTAAATAAAATGGAAAACTTTCTGAAAAATTTACTTCAAAATATTTTCTCGTATGAATTTTATTTACGACCTTTGCAGCGTCAAAAAATTAACCGATAATGTCGAGTACTGAACAAAAAATGTATACTTACAAGGAAGCATACGAGGCATCTCTCGAATATTTCAAGGGAGATGATCTCGCTGCAAGAGTATGGGCAAGCAAATATGCCCTTAAAGATTCGTTTGGTAATATCTATGAGCTTACCCCCGACGATATGCATCGCCGTATAGCCAGAGAGATTGCCCGAATTGAAAAGAAATATCCCAATCCGATGAGCGAGGAGGAAATCTTCTCTCTTCTGAAGGATTTCAAATATATCGTTCCGCAAGGAAGCCCTATGGCCGGTATCGGCAACGATTTCCAAGTCGGTTCGCTCTCCAATTGTTTCGTAATTGGCCTTGACGGCAAGCCTGATTCATACGGCGGCATAATCAAGATAGATGAGGAGCAGGTGCAGCTGATGAAGCGTCGTGGAGGTGTTGGCCATGACCTGAGCCATATCCGCCCGAAAGGAACGCCGGTAAAAAATTCGGCGCTGACGTCCACCGGTCTTGTTCCGTTTATGGAACGATATAGCAACAGTACGCGCGAAGTGGCTCAAGATGGCCGTCGCGGAGCTCTGATGCTCTCCGTAAGCATCAAACACCCGGACTCAGAGATGTTTATTGACGCCAAAATGGTAGAGGGGAAGGTTACAGGAGCAAACGTCTCGGTCCGCATTGACGACGAGTTCATGCAGGCTGCCATTGACGACAAACCGTATAATTTCGCTTATCCCGTAGACAGCGCTAATCCGGCTATCGTAAAGGAAGGAAATGCCCGTGAACTCTGGCGCAAGATAGTCCACAACGCATGGAAGAGCGCGGAGCCCGGCGTCCTCTTTTGGGATACCATCGCCCGCGAATCTGTGCCCGACTGCTATGCCGACCTCGGTTTCCAGACCATCTCCACCAACCCCTGCGGCGAGATCCCTCTCTGTCCTTACGACAGCTGCCGCCTCGTGGCAATCAACCTTTACAGCTATGTCGAGAACCCCTTCACCGACAAGGCTCGTTTCAATTTCGATCTCTTCCGTAAGCACGTCGGCAAGGCACAGCGTGTGATGGACGACATCATCGACCTTGAAATGGAGAAAATCGATCTCATTATAGCAAAAATCGCAACCGACCCTGAGACGGAAGAAGTAAAGCAGACCGAATTGCATCTTTGGAACAAGATTCGTACTAAAACGCTGCGCGGACGTCGTACGGGCTGCGGAACGACCGGTGAAGGCGATATGCTCGCCGCTCTCGGCTACCGCTACGGTACGCCCGAAGCGACTACTTTCTCCACCGAAGTGCACAAGCAGCTCGCTCTCGCTTATTATAGTGCGTCGGTCGATATGGCTGAAGAACGCGGTGCGTTTGAAATATATGATGCCGAACGCGAGAAAAACAATCCCTTCATCCTCCGTATTAAGGAAGCAGATCCCGACCTCTACGAGCGAATGAAAAAATCCGGACGTCGCAATATCGCATGTCTCACCATTGCTCCGACGGGTACGACGTCGCTTATGACGCAGACCACTTCCGGTATTGAACCGGTATTCCTCCCCGTATACAAACGTCGCCGTAAGGTCAATCCGAACGACGAAAATGTCAGCATAGATTTCGTAGACGAGGTTGGCGACGCTTTCGAAGAGTACATTGTCTATCATCATAAATTCCTTGAATGGATGCGCGTCAATGGAATCGAGCCGAAGAAAAATATGTCGGCCGATGAGCTTGACGAGCTGGTAAAGAAATCGCCGTATTACAAGGCCACGAGCAACGATGTGGACTGGCTTGAGAAAGTACGTATGCAAGGCTCCGTTCAGAAATGGGTGGATCATAGCATAAGCGTCACCATTAATCTCCCGTCTGATGTTACGGAAGACCTCGTGGACAAACTTTACGTTGAGGCATGGAAAGCCGGTTGCAAGGGATGCACCGTTTATCGCGACGGGTCTCGAAACAACGTTCTTGAATCCGTAAAGAAGCAGGAACCGAAGACGGTGCTTATCGCGACGCCGGAACACGTGGCAAAGCGTCCTATCGAGCTTGAGGCGGATGTGGTGCGTTTCCAGAATAACAAGGAAAAATGGATTGCCTTTGTGGGACTCGTTGATGGTAAGCCTTACGAAATCTTCACCGGACTTGCCGATGATGACGACGGTATTTTCTGCCCCAAAAGCGTGTCGCACGGCAAGATCATCAAGGCTATGGACGAGAACGGTCGCAAGAGATACGACTTCCAGTTTATCAACAAACGCGGATACAAAACCACTATCGAAGGCCTTTCCGAAAAATTCAATCCCGAGTTCTGGAATTATGCCAAACTCATTTCTGGTGTGTTGCGCTACGGTATGCCCATCGATCAGGTGCTCAAATTGGTTAGCAGTCTTGAGCTCGATTCAGCCAACATCAACACATGGAAAAACGGCGTAGAGCGTGCCCTGAAGAAATACATTCCCAACGGCACGGCCAGCGGTCAGAAATGCCCGCACTGCGGCGCGGAAACCGTGATTTATCAGGAAGGATGCCTCATCTGCACCACTTGCGGAAATTCACGCTGCGGATAATTTTCCGACTTGACTCAATGAAATTATACGGCCACCCGGTTATCTCCGGATGGCCGTAAATCGTTATGTATGAAACTTGGCGTCGGCTTGAAAAGGTAGGTAATATGTTGCCTCAGAAGAGAGACTGAAGTCGGGATTCCGGAATAATTTTGTAGACCGGTTTGCCGTAGGGTGTATAGGCGGGATCAGGGAGTGAGAAAAGCTGCGTTATGATGTGCTCCATCTCGGTGTCGGTCAGGCGGTCGCCGCGACAGATAGCTCCGCAACGCGCCATAATGAGCGCTATCCGTCCGCGAAGGGCAGCCTCGGGATTTTGCTCGTTGCCATAGTTCATATTATCGTCAGAGACAGACTCGATGATGCGCATAATGATATCCGTCGGGTTGCTCTTCGACAATTCTGGAGGCACTCCCTCGATGCTCCAGTTGAGGTCCCCCTCGTCTTTCAGGGTAAATCCGAGACGCTTCAATTCGTCCTCCACACCTTCCATAGCGAGCTGTTGCGCCGGGTCAAGGTGAATCACGTCGGGGAAGATGACGCGCTGTGTCGGATGCGATTTATTGGACGAACTTGCGATAAATTGCTCGTAAAGGATTTTTACGTGGGCGCGGTGCTGATCGATTATAAGAAGTCCCTCGCGAGAGGTGGAGACTATATATTTCAGTGCAAACTGAATGCACAGCGAAGGACGTTCTTCGGGCATCTCAGGCAGCGACGCCATATCACCTTTATCGCGGTCGGGAAGAGTCTCGTTTTGCTTCATAAAGCCGTCATAGAGCGACTCCCAGTTGCGCGATGTATGTGAGGGGCGGTAAGCCGAAGAAACACTGTTGCGCGACTTATTTACCACCTCCGCTCCGTTCTGACGTTCCGCAAAGAACGGGGAATCCACACAATCTTTTTTCTCCTCCTCAAACGGATTATAACCTGCCGGAAGGTCGAGCTTCGGCTGCTCCGGAATTACTCCCGGAGTAAGGCTCAAAACAGGGATTGACTCCTCGTTGAAATCAATCGAAGGCACGGCCGAAAATTTCCCCAACGCAGCTCTTACAGCACCGCTCAGTATAGGCCATATTTCCTTCTCGTTCTCAAATTTAATCTCATTCTTCGTCGGATGGATGTTCACGTCTATTGTCCCCGGATCAACAGTGAACCGCAGGAAATAGCATGGCTGTGTACCCGGAGCTGTCAGATTCTCGTAACAATTCACAATCGCCTTGTGGAAATAGGGATGCTTCATGTTGCGGCCATTCACTATCAGGTATTGTAGCGGATTCCGTTTGCGTGAAAATTCCGGACGTGAGATGAATCCTGATATCTTTACAAGCGACGTATCCACCTCTATCGGAAGAAGTTGCAGGTTGAGACTGTTTTTCCATATCTCGGAGATGCGCTGCTTGAAATTGCCCGGCTGGAGAGAAATTTTCCGTCCTCCGGTGTCGATAGAAAGGCGGATGTTATGGTTTACGAGTGCCAGACGCTCAAACTCGCGCATGATGTTGGCCAGTTCCACGCTGTCTGATTTGAGAAACTTGCGGCGCGCCGGAACATTGTAGAAAAGATTCTTAACCATAAAATTGGCTCCCGCATCGCAGACACAAGCCTCATGGCTCTCTACCTGCGATCCGTTGATAATCAGGCGAGTACCTATCGATTCATCCTTTGTACGCGTCCGCAATTCCACCTGCGAGACGGCGCATATCGACGGAAGTGCCTCCCCGCGGAAACCCATTGTGGCCAGTGAGAAAAGATCATCGGCACATTGTATCTTTGACGTTGCGTGACGCTCAAACGCCATACGTGCGTCAGTCTCAGTCATCCCTTTGCCGTTATCGATTACCTGTATCAGCGTCCTTCCGGCATCGCGGATGATTACTTGAATCTCAGTCGCACCGGCGTCTACCGAGTTCTCGATCAGTTCCTTGATGACCGACGCCGGCCGCTGAATAACTTCGCCGGCCGCTATCTGATTGGCCACAGAGTCAGGCAAGAGTCTTATTACATCACTCATAATTCTTTCCCTTTTTATTCACCTCCCCGACCGAAATAAAGCAATAGCTCGTCAGGAACGATGCCAAGTTCATCATCCCATTTCATTCGCTCGCCATACCAGACCCGTTTTGGCTGGATTACATCGAGGTTCTTCATCTTAGCGAATCCCGGCAGCTCCTTGTCTTCCGTCTTCTTAGCCTTGAAAATAGGAATCACACGCCCTTCCACCTCCGGCCACATCTTCAGCTTGTTTAATTTCTTATCAGCCATATCCACTGTCAGATACGAACTCTCGGCGTGAACGATTTTCGAGTAAGTGGAATCTTTGTCCTGCGGAAGAAATATAGTCTGGACGTTTTGTTCCATTTCAAGGTGACGCAGATCATTGTTCTCAAAGGTGGCGTGCAATTGTTTCCCTTTCAGCTGATTATAGAAATCCTCGTTCTCTTCCACACGCTCTATCAGAAAAGCCTGATCGGGTATAAACGCGCGGTCTACAGTTGAATCGTTTAGATGAACGTGTATCTCAGCTCCGGAAATCTGTCTGTTGCCCGACCATACCAACGGCTTGACGAATAGACGAGCCATCGAGTCAATCTGAGTATAGACAATAGAATCCGCGATACCCTGCACCGTCTGATTGAAGAAGCGGGCGTTGCGGAGCGCCTTGGCCGTATAGAAATCCTTCTTTACCATCAATGTGGAGTCCAGTTCCAACGGCTCCGGCAGCACAATAAGAGAGTCACCGCGCGCCTGCTGCTCCGCTATCGACTCGCGTTTCAGCTCTTCCCATTCCTCCTGCGCCTGCACGAGAATTTCCTGTGGGAAAATACGCTCTGTGCGCATAAATGTCAGAATCGTGTCGGCGCGCAGGAAGATGGTGTCAGGCCGTGAATGTTCTATCAGAAGAGGATATTGGGTGGCGAAGGCCTCCTGTTTCAGCTCGTTATACTGGCCGTATCCCCCCGTAAGAATCGACTTCCGTGCAGTGTCGGTGATTACCATAGGACGACCGAGAGGTCCGTGATGCATGAAGGCGCGTGAGATGCGTTCAGCTTTGTCGTACACGATGGAATCTCCGTCAAGCGTGATGACATTGCCGGCCGAATCCGTATGTTCTATCAAAGAGCGCGACGTAAGCACAGCATTGTCAGTACGTGTATTATACCATCCTGAATTGGTGTGGATTACGTCCGTCTTTCCCTCGATTATGGTCGGGGAATTGATACTTGCGATATTGCTCCGCGTATTGTAATGCAGATTCTCTGTCGTCAGTCGGTAGCCGTCCTTGTTATTGACAAGAACAACGTCAGTACGGAATTCGGCGTTCTTCGTCGATGGGGAATAATTGCCGTAAACCGATGTAAGCGTATTTATTCCGTCGTCCAATACTCCCCCGTGCTCATACCATCCGAGCTGGCTCGCGAGGTCGTAGTCGAGGCTGTCTGTGGTCAGCTTCGTCTTCCGGTTGATCATCCGCACCTTTGGCTCCGACGCTCCGTTGCGCAGACGCGCCTGCTTTGTCTGGCCGTTATAATAGAGATGGTCGGAATAGACAAACAGCGTGTCGCCCTGTTGCATCTTCACGTGGCCGTATGCATTCAAGGAATTGAATTCAGGATAATAATAGGCCGAATCGCAAAACATCCAGAGATTCCCTTGACGGAATTTAACATTCCCGGAAACAATCTGATGCTCAAAACCGTCATGGTCTCTACGATACAGAGAGTCAGCTCCTTCAAGAAACACCTTGTCTTTCTGGTAGCGGTTGATACCCGGTATCTGCGGCTTGATAGGGACCGTCGGCTTGGGACGTGTATACGTCTCTTTGGGGGCTTTGTTCTTCTTCTCGTTCTTCGTCTGAGCGTATGATTGACTTATCAGGCTGCATACGCAAAACATCAAAATTGCCGACAGTGCGTATGCTATCCGCCGCGGATTATGATTCCACGGCAGATGAACCGATTTTTTCTTGCTCTCTTGTTCTCGCACTTCCCTTGTCGCTTATTTTATCCAGCCGGTGTATTTGAAATCGCACGATTCCCAGCCATCCTCGATGCGTGTGTAAGTAGTCTTGATTTTCTCCTCTACCCAATCGTCGAGAATTTCTTGACGTCGATGTTCCTCATACAATTCCTTGATGAGATTATAATCGTCGCTGATTGTCGCAATGTGACCGTCCGTGCGTGCTTTTAGCTTCACGATAGCCACGATGTCTGCGTTCTTCTTCGGGTCTTTCATAATGAACGCCTCAGAGATGTCGCCCGGTTTCATTGTTTCAACCTGACGGGCTACCTCTGCCGGAAGTTCTTGCATCTCGAATTTTGACGAACCCGTGTTCTGGTTCATCATCAGACCGTTGTTATTCTTCGTATCCTTGTCCTGCGACACATAGCGGGCAGCCTCCTCAAAGGGGAATTTCCCTGCCACGATCTCCTTGCGAAGCGAATCGAGGCGAACTACGGCGGCATCAAGATCTGTTGAGCTGACCTTCGGCCGCAGCAGGATATGACGCACATTCACTTGGTCGCCACGCTTCTCGATAAACTGAATGATATGGTAGCCATATTCCGTCTCGACGATACGCGAAACTTTTGTCGGGTCGCTGAGGTTGAACGCTACGTTGGAAAATTCCGGCACAAAATCTGCTCGGTTATGGAATCCGAGTTCTCCACCTTGCATTGCCGAGCCGTCCTCGCTATACATAATGGCAAGCGTAGAAAAAGATGTCTCACCTTTGTTGATACGGTCGGTAAACTCACGCAGGCGTGCCTTCACGTCCTCTATCTCCTGACGCGGAATCACGGGATTGAGGGTGATTATCTGCGCCTCGACTTGCATCGGAACGTAGGGTATGGAATCCTGTGGAAGATTGTTATAAAATTTCTTCACGTCGTTAGGCGTAGCCTTGACATCTTTCGTCAAGTTACGTTGCACTTCGTTTACTATCATGGAATTACGCGTCACCTCCGTCAGTTGCTCGCGAATCTCGGGCATACTTTTACGGAAATATTCCTCCACGCGTTCGGCACTCCCGAGATTGGCGATGAAGAAGTTGATGCGTCGATCCACTATCGAATTCACCTGCGAGGGCTGGGCTTCGATGGTGTCGAGCTTTGCCTGCGTCAGATACAGTTTCTCGACGGCTATCTCCTCCGGAATAGCGCAATACGGATTCCCCTGAATGGCAACGCCTTCCGACCGCATCTGCTGATAATGCTCCTCAATGTCAGATCGATAGATAGGCTCATCGCCTACAACCCACGCTACCTCGTCGATCACGTTCTTGTTTGTATGCGCTATTGCCGTCAGCGTCGTCGCCGTCAGCAGTGCTAACGCTCCTATGGTAACTTTCCTTAATTTCACTGTTTATATATATAATTTATAATTTTTGAATTATTCTTTTTTTCTCTCTTTTATTGCTTCATCTGATGCGTCAAAGCGTCGTAGCCAACCATCTTCAGCTTACCCTCCTTTAAGGCACGCTTATAAAATGATTCAAGCACTCGCTTATCGTAGGCTGCGCTCTCCTCCCGCGTCAGAATATCGCGTATCTCGTCGCGGGCGAAATCGTATGGTATCTTCTCGCCGGTAGGCATATACTCTGATATATGAAGCATATACGTCGAACCGTTATAGCTCGTTGTAAAATCCTTCGTCGATTCTAAAAACGCGTCCGCGTCGAAAAAACGATACGGAATCTGGCTCGATATGCTCTCCCACGCTACCCATTTGTCTGTGAAATACTCATATTGCAGCGCCTCCGGAAAACCATCTTTTTCAAGACGGTCTACATTTTCCTTCGTCGGGTGCGACATTAGGTGTTCCAATTCTTCGATATTGGATGCTTTATCGCTCACTTTCAGATAGATACCCTTGATGAGCGGCTGTTCCAGTATCATTTGGTCACCATTGACAGAATAATAATCGCGTATCTTTTCGTCCGTTACACGTTTGCTTGTCTCCTTCTTCCCGGATTTCCTGAACTCCGACATTATAAGTTGTTTCCGATAGTTGGCTGTCAGACGATCTATACGCTCCAAATCAATCGCACTCTCGGTGGCAACCTCGGTCAGAAGCAGATTTTCAATCCATGAATCCACGATCGAACTGAACATCGCTATACTGTCATCTGCCGCGATACCTACCGGTATCCGAGCCAGCACCTCATCGAGATATAATGCCGAATCACCAACCTCAACGAGTATCTGCCTCTGCGACATATTCTCCTCCTTCGTCTTCATATAATCGCACGACGATAGCACCGTAGCTATTAACACGATTGCTGTCAGGATGGTAGATATATGTTTGATGCGTTGATTCATTTCGACATTTTTATCTCAACCTACAAAATTACTAAAATTTTCCGTGCTCCCAAAATTTCCTCCCCATATTCTTATTTTCTGCGATTGTGCCAACTCTCAATCGACTTTCCTCACTCTCAACCGGTAATAAAAAAGGAGCAGCTTTGCGGCTGCTCCTCTAAGGAATGTATCGTTATTATTTCTTAAGCTTCTTGATTTCCTTTTCGTTTAGAACAACAGGATATTTTGCTTTCAGCTCATCTATCCATTCATTCTCCAGTTCGTTTTGATAAGCGTTTGTCGCCATCACCTTGACATCGTCTACGTTTTCCGGTGCGTTGAGTACCTTCATATCGTATAGGAAATATGTCGTGTATGCCGCATTTGAAGGCGTTACCGGTGCTTTGCCAAATACAAGATTGTCGACCATACCGTTTTGTCCTTCAGTCATTAAGATCTTGTCAATCGTTCCCTGATTCTTGAATTCTTTGCGAATAGTGCTTATATATTCATCGGGATTTAGCTGCTGCAGACGTACTCGCATTGCATCGGCTACACTGTCGTTGGCCGCTTGAATCAGATACCCTTTGACGTGAGGCTCCGTCCATACGAAATCAGAACGGTGACGCTCGAAATAATCTGCCAGACCCTCCTTATCTTTCGACGCCTTGTCCCATACTCGTCTCACGCTCATCTCATAGAGCAGCGAGCCGTCGCGGTATTCGTTCATCAGATTATGGAATTCCGGCTCATTCTTTTCAAGCTGAGCCAAAGCCTGCTCATCGAGGCAGAGACGATAGAAACTCTCTATCGACGTGTTGAGACGACTGTTAGCCACGGCGCCGGGAGTGTAATGGAATCGTTTCAGACGAGGAAGTAATTCCGATACCGTATACGTGTGTTTGTTCACCGTAAATAGCGTCTGATTGGCAAACTGGGGCGCCGAATATTTCTCTACGAAAGCTGAGTCAAGACCAAGAACGGCTACATCCTTGTACATTTGATCTATCAGCTTGCTGTTACGCTTGCCGTGCAGATTCTTGTCGAATGTCGCGTATTTATGGTTATCCATTATTTCGTAGCGGTCATTGCCCGGCGTAGTGAAAACCTTCATAACGCTGGGGCGCATCGTTTCACTTTCAGGCATCGGCTGAGATGACAAGCGATGAATGATGTGCCATCCATAGCTCGTGCGGATAGGCTCGCTGATTTCACCGTCCTGCAGTGCAAATGCTGCTTCATTGAATTCCGGCACCATTTGTCCTGAGATGAACGGACGAAGCATGCCCCCCTTCTGCGCTGTTCCCTTGTCGTCGCTCAGGTCGCGTGCCAGACGCTCAAATGAGCTCGGGTCTGCTTTCAGTGCAGTAGAGATGCTGTCTATTTGCATCTTGATTGAATCTATCTGAGCGGCCGTAGCATTCGGCGGAATAAGCTTCAGAATATGCGCGACGCTTACGCTACCGCGTGCAGGAATCTTCTTCCCTCCCTTTACTATGTGATAACCACCTTCTGTCTCGATAACCTCCGAATATTTACCTTCCGGAGTATCGTAAACAGCTTTCTCAAATGTGTATGGGAAACGCCCTGCGACAATGTAACCCATCGAGCCGCCACGAGCGTTCGACCCGCGGTCCATAGAATGTTTGGCTGCCATCTCAGCGAAATCTGCTCCCTTGATAAGCTCTTTCCGCAGACTGTCGGCGAAATTCCTTACTTCGTAATCGTTTACGCCCGGATTCTTGTAAAGCATGATGTGCTGAGCTTCAGCTTCGTATTTCATACGTTGAAGAGTCTCGTCGGTCAGCTTGTTCAGATACACGGAATCAACGAAAAACGGCGTGGACAGCTCTTCCGAATATTGCTTGATTTCCTTGCGGTAGGAAGAAAGAGTGTCGAGACCGTGCGCTTTCGCGTCGGCTACTTTCATCTTATAGATTGAAAACATCTCAACATATTTCTCCAGCGGTTGCGGTTCTATCTGTTGTTGTGAATTCTTATTGAAAAGGTACTCGAACTCGCTGCGCGTAACGTCTTCTCCGTTTACGCTCATGACAATAGGATCTTTTGCAGCCATCGCAAGTGCCGTCAGTGCTACGGCGCCACCAAGCAGCATTTTTGATTTCATATCTTTCATTCCTTTGTATTAATAGTCTCTGCCGCCACTCGGACGGGTCCGGGCGGCCGTATGTATGTATTTATATAATTAACGCTGTCTGATCAGAAAAATTGTATTTCTTGACCCGACAGCGTTAAAATATTTTGTGCTTATCGTTATGAGCGGCTGTAATTCGGTGCCTCAGCTGTGATGGATACATCATACGGATGGCTTTCCAAAACACCGGCCGCCGTTATGCGTGTGAAGCGGGCTTTATGCAGCTTGTCGATGTCCTCGGCACCGCAATATCCCATGCCGGCACGAAGTCCGCCAAGCATCTGGTAAACTACCTCATAAAGCGAGCCCTTGTACGGTACGCGTGCTGCGATACCCTCAGGCACAAGCTTCTTCGTGTCGGTTTCCGATCCTTGGAAATAACGGTCCTTGCTTCCTTTCTCCATAGCTTCCAATGATCCCATGCCACGGTAGGACTTAAACTTACGGCCATTGAAAATGATAGTGTCACCGGGAGATTCCTCCACACCTGCCAGCATACCGCCGAGCATAACGCAATTTCCTCCGGCTGCCAATGCCTTCACTATGTCGCCTGAATAACGGATACCTCCGTCTGCAATCAAGGGAATACCTGTGCCTTCGAGCGCTTTGGCAACGTCGTAGATGGCCGAAAGCTGCGGAACGCCTACACCCGCAACTATTCGCGTGGTGCATATCGATCCGGGGCCGATGCCGACTTTTACACCGTCTGCACCATGCTCCACAAGGAACTTCGCCGCTTCGCCGGTCGCGATATTACCCACTACGACATCAATATCAGGGAATCTTCTCTTGGCCTCTTCAAGCACCTTCACTACGCCTGCGCTATGGCCGTGTGCTGTGTCGATTACAAGCGCATCAACGCCGGCTTTTACCAGTGCTTCGGCACGAACCATACTGTCGGGCGTCACACCGATGCCTGCTGCGACACGGAGACGACCAAGTTTGTCCTTACACGCCAAAGGCTTGTCTTTAGCCTTCGTAATATCCTTATACGTAACAAGACCCACCAGACGTCCGTTGGCGTCCACTACCGGCAACTTCTCGATTTTATGTTTCTGAAGTATGTCGGTTGCCTCTTCCAGATCAGTAGTTTGCGAGGTCGTAACCAGATTCTCCTTTGTCATTACCTCGTCTACGCGGCGAGTCAGATCGCGCTCGAAGCGAAGATCTCTGTTTGTGACGATACCAAGCAACATACCGGCCTCGTCAACTACCGGAATACCTCCGATATGATATTCTCGCATCATATCGAGAGCCTCCTTGACTGTGCTGCCATGCAGAATGGTAACAGGATCGTAAATCATTCCGTTCTCTGCACGCTTCACGGCGTGAACCTGACGGGCCTGCTCTTCGATACTCATATTCTTATGAATAACGCCGATGCCACCCTCGCGAGCTATCGCTATCGCCATGCTCGCCTCTGTTACGGTATCCATAGCGGCCGATACTATCGGCACGTTAAGTGTGATACGTCTGGAAAATTTCGTGGTAAGTTTAACTTCTCGTGGGAGAACCTCCGAATAAGCCGGAATCAGGAGGACGTCATCAAATGTCAGACCCTCCATTGCTACTCTATCTGCAATAAACGACATCTGTGGTAAAATTTTATTGCGTGCAAATTTACGCGTTTTTTTCGACTCACGCAAATTTCCGCCTCATTTTCTCAAATTTTACCTTTTCCAATCCCGCCCGGCTATAATCCCGACTCTAATTTCCCATATCAGAGATGAATTTGATTCTCACCAGCCGGATCTCTTCCTCGCTGTATTCATCGCAAAACTCGCGTAGTGCTTCGTCGAGGTCATCTTCCTCACAATCACGGAAATAATCGTACAGCTCATCTTGGAATTCCTTGTCAAGAAGCGTGTCGAGATAATATCCTATATTGATTTTCGTGCCCGACTCGACTATCCCTTCAAGCTCCGCAAGCATCTCGAAGAAATCAAGGTTCTTGTTGGCCGCGAGCTCGTCGAGAGGTATCTTGCGGTCGATTCCTTGAATGAGATAAATGCGTGTCTTGCTGCGGCTCGCTACTGTGCGAACTTTGAAATCTTCCGGACGGTCGATTTCATTCTCATCGACATACTTGCGGATGATGTCGAGAAATTCCTTACCATAACGCCGTGCCTTACCTATGCCTACACCGGGAATCGTCTGAAGCTCCTCTAAGGTCACAGGATAAGTCGTCGCCATCGCTTCCAGAGAAGGATCTTGGAAAATGACGTAGGGGGGGAGTTTAACACGCTTCGCCGTATCTTTCCGCTGATTTTTCAGGATAGCGTAGAGGATAGGATCGGCAGCTCCACTCTTATGCACCGGTTCTGATTCGCATTCGGAAAAATCTTTGTCTTCCACCACCTCGAATTTCTCCGGATTCTCAAGGAAATCCTCGCCTGCCTTCGTTACCTTTACTATACCGTAATTCTCTATATCTTTCTGAAGATACCCGGCTATGATGCCTTGACTTACAATTGCGTGTACAAGACGGTCGTCGCGGTCGCGCAAGGCTCCGAACAATTCAAGCTCATTGTGACGGAACGAACGTATCTCGTCAGTGCTGCGTCCCACGAGGAAATTCACTATATATTCCATACGGAAATTCTCCCCGGTCTCCTGCACCGCTTCAATGGCGGAACAGAGATCCTCTGAAGCATCTATGCGACGGCGTGGATGGAGGCAGTTGTCGCAGTTGCCACAGTTGTCCTCATCATATTTTTCGCCAAAATAATGGAGAAGAATCTTGCGGCGGCAGACGGATGACTCACCGTATGCTGCCATCTCCTGAAGAAGCTGACGGCCGATCTCCTGTTCTGTCGGCGTCTTGCTTTGCATCAGTTTTTCCAGTTTTTGAAGGTCGCGCGTTGAATAAAACATTACGCAACGTCCTTCGCCGCCGTCGCGACCCGCACGTCCCGTTTCCTGATAATACCCTTCAAGACTCTTCGGAATGTCGTAATGAATCACATAGCGCACATCGGGCTTATCGATGCCCATTCCAAATGCTATCGTCGCCACAATAACGTCCACCTTCTCATGTAGAAAGGCATCCTGATTGGCCGAGCGGGTCGATGCGTCGAGACCCGCGTGATAGGGGAGGGCTGCGATGTCGTTTACCTTTAGCATTTCTGCCAGCTGATCCACACGTTTGCGCGACAGACAATAGATGATGCCCGATTCTTTCGGATGATTCTTGATCATACGGATGATGTCGCGACAAACGTCCTTCGTCTTCGGACGTATCTCATAGTAGAGATTGCGGCGATTGAAACTCGACTTGTAGACATGCGCGTCGAGCATGCCGAGATTCTTCTGAATATCATGCTGCACCTTCGGCGTCGCCGTGGCTGTCAGCGCTATCACCGGACGTACACCTATATTATTGATGATATGGCGGATACGGCGGTATTCGGGACGGAAGTCATGTCCCCACTCCGATATACAGTGCGCCTCATCAACAGCATAGAATGATATGTTGATTCCTTGTAAAAACGCGATGTTTTCATCTTTCGTAAGCGATTCGGGCGCGACATAGAGCAGCTTTGTACGCCCCTCTGTCACATCGCGTTTCACCTTATCTGTCTGAGTTTTGTTAAGCGACGAATTCAAAAAATGAGCCACCTCGTCGTCCTCCTCAAACTGCCGGATAGCGTCCACCTGATTCTTCATCAGGGCAATAAGGGGCGAAATGATGATGGCAGTGCCCTCCGACATCAACGCCGGAAGTTGATAGCACAGCGACTTGCCTCCACCTGTCGGCATCAGTACGAATACGTCGTGCCCGTCAAGAAGACTTTCTATAATCTGTTCTTGATTACCCTTGAATTTTTCAAATCCAAAGTGGCGTTCCAGCGATGCTAATAGTTTTGTCTTGTCTGCCATAGAGAGATAGGTTTTTTGAAGTGTCGCCAGTTCGCTATTGCATTGGCTAAACAAAGTTACAACATATTTCTGAAATAAACAAACCGAAAAGCACATCAATTTTTTCTCTTGATATGCTTTTCGGCAGATATTATTCTTGAAAATTAATGTAAATCGCTGAAAATCCGCGATATAATGGTCAGAAGAGGCTACTCTTCATAATGGGCTTTGACGAGCTGACGGCGCACATAATCGGCGTCGACGGTGTATTTCTTTTCCTTGGATGCCGGTGCCTCAAACATTGCATCTATCATAATAGTCTCGACGATGGAGCGCAGACCACGTGCACCGAGCTTATATTCTACGGCTTTGTCCACGATGAGCGAAAGGGCGTCGTCGGTAAATTCCAGTTCCTTGCCGTCCATCTCGAAGAGTCGTTTATACTGGCGTATGATAGCATTTTTCGGCTCAGTCAGGATTCGGCGCAGCGCTGCTTTGTCGAGCGGCTCAAGGCTCGTCAGAATCGGCAGACGTCCTATGATTTCAGGAATCAGACCGTAGGATTTGAGATCCTGAGGAGTAACGTAGCGCATCAGGTTCTCGCGCTGTTTCTTGCGTGCGAGCTCGTCATGCCCGTAGCCTACTACCCGTGTATTCAGTCGCGACGCTATCTTGCGCTCGATGCCGTCGAAGGCTCCTCCGCAAATGAAGAGGATATTCTTGGTATCGACAGCTATCAGTTTCTGTTCCGGATGCTTGCGGCCGCCGTTGGGGGGGACAAGTACGGTAGAGCCTTCAAGAAGTTTCAAAAGACCCTGTTGCACTCCCTCGCCGCTCACATCGCGAGTGATTGACGGGTTATCGCTCTTGCGCGCGATTTTATCGATTTCGTCTATAAACACTATGCCTCGCTCGGCAGCCTTGACGTCGTAGTCGCACGACTGAAGAAGACGCGTAAGTAGCGACTCGATGTCTTCTCCCACATACCCTGCCTCAGTCAGCACCGTCGCATCAACGATGGTGAACGGGACTTTCAGCAGTCGCGCTATGCTCTTGGCAAGCAGCGTTTTCCCCGTGCCGGTAGGACCTACAAGGATAATATTGCTTTTCTCAATATCGACATCGTCATCTTTTGCGCTTTCGTTCTGTCTGATACGCTTATAATGGTTATAGACGGCCACAGAGAGATATTTCTTTGCCTCTTCCTGTCCGATTACATATTGATCGAGAAAAGCGTTGATTTCCATCGGGGTCGGCACCTTGCCAATGTCGTTTTTCTTTTCATTTTCCTTGCTGCGATTGGCGAACTCCGTATCTCGCGCATTATCAATTATGCGTATGCAGTTTTCGCACATATTAAGCCCGGGTGCAATCTCGACCACCATATTCTCGCCTGAATCAGGCGAGCCACAGAGCGTGCATTCCCTCTTTATCTTTTTTGCCATATATGTGAGTTGTTTGGGCTGATTATTCCTTGTCGGCTTTCTTCTTGCGCTCGTTGACAAGGATGTTGTCAATCATTCCGTATTCTTTTGCCTCGCGAGCTATCATCCAGTAATCGCGGTCGGAATCGGCCTCAACCTTTTCAAACGGCTGTCCGCTGTGATCAGAGATGATGCGGTAGAGCTCCTCTTTGAGTTTTAGGATTTCGCGTGCCGTAATCTCGATGTCGGACGCCTGACCCTGAATACCGCCCATCGGCTGATGAATCATCACGCGGGAGTGGGGCAGAGCGAAACGTTTCCCTTTCTCGCCCGCAACGAGAAGAACGGCAGCCATCGAAGCAGCCATACCCGTACAAATCGTCGATACGTCGGAATTGACATACTGCATCGTGTCATAGATGCCAAGACCGGCATAAACCGATCCTCCCGGAGAGTTGATATAAAGGTTGATGTCCTTCTCGGGATCGGCCGAGTCAAGATAGAGAATCTGAGCCTGAATTATATTGGCGCTCTGATCCGTGACCTGCGTGCCGAGGAAGATGATGCGGTCCATCATCAAACGGGAAAAAACATCCATCTGAGTAACGTTCAGCTGACGTTCCTCAAGGATATACGGGTTGAGGTAATCGTCAGTCGGCAGCGTTGCCGTCGAGGTCAGGATGCCGCTCTGACGATTCGCATATTTCATATAGTCGTGAAGCGTGTTGCTGTTCATGCCGAGATGCTTCACCGCATAATTCATAAAATCATTATTCATTGCCATAGTGTATTTTCATTTATATTGCCTCCTTCAAACCGGAAAGGCTCACGTTATTAGAGAATGTAGTGGCAAAAAACATGCCATATTTTCTTAATTTCGCTGAATCCTCCTCTCAATCAACAATTCGAGGTCTCTGCCGGTTCAAAATCATTGACAGCGGCGATCGCCATGGCGTTCGTCGCTGTCAAGTATTGTCATTTACACCGCCTCTTATTTCGCAGTGGCGAAGAGTGCGTTGAATTCTTCTACGCTTACCGTCTTGTCGTCGATTGTCACAGATTCCTTAATGGCTGCGAAAATCTTCATGTCGGCTGCTTGATTGGCAACTTCCTGACGAGTGCGGTTGTCGTTCAGAATGTCGTTGGCATATTTGTCGAGTGCTTCGACAGGGATATTGGTCATGCCATACTGAGCGAACTGCTGCTGAGCCATTGAGCGGGCTACGTTGCGAAGATCATCTTCGGAAACTTTCACTTGAAGCTGCTCAGCGATCACATCGCGCGTCAGCTGCCAGATCAGACCCGGACGAAGCTTATTGAATTCCTCGTCGATAGTCTCTTTGGTCAGCTTGTCATTCTGCTGGAGAAGATATTCTTTGAGGATATCCTCCGGAAGATCTACGTCGCCAACCTTATTCATAATGGCGTCGCGTGCATCGATCGAGAAGCGGAAATCGCTGTCCATCTTGAGCTGGGCGGCAATCATATCCTTGACAGCTGCGCGATATTCCTCCTCATTGTGAACTTTGTCCTTGCCGAATGCCTCGTTATAGAACTGTTCGCCGTATTCTGCCGGACGAAGCACGATGATGTCCTTGATGTCGAAGCGGAAATCACCCTTATGTTCGGCTACCTGCTCGCGGTCGATGTTGAGCATCGAAGACATCTCTATCTCGTTGCTGTCGCACGTTGCAGCGGGATTAAACACTACGGAGTCGCCTTTCTTCTTGCCTACGAAGAGAGCCTTCTACTCGTCGCTTGTGAAATGCTCGGGAGCGACGATGCCGTTTTCATTGACAATGCCGTTCTCCTTTACGGCGCCATTCTCGTCAAGCTCCGTGATAGTACCTTTGACAATGGCGTTTGCCTCGACTTCCTCGCCCGAAACCTGCTCGCCGAAGCGACGGCGAAGAGCTTCGTCCTGACGATTGATCATCTCGTCGGTTACGTCGATGGTGTAATAAGGAATCGAAAGGTCTTTGTTTACGTCGATCTTGATTTCAGGAGCGATGCCTACTTTGAATTTGAACGTGAAATCCTTGTTCTCAAGGTCGAACTTGTCGTCAGCTTCCGGCATAGGATTGCCGAGAACGTTGATGTTGTTCTCCTTTACATAATTATAGACGGCTTCGCCGACTTCCTCGTTGATAACGTCGTATTTCACTGATTTGCCATACTTCTTCTCCAGAAGAGCCTTCGGAGTGTGACCCGGACGGAATCCCTTTTCCGGATGCTGTTCGCTGATTCTCTGAAGGGTCTTGTTAACTTTCGGAGTATAGTCTTTCTCCTCGATGGTTACGATAAGCTCACCGGTTACGTCGTTGAGCTTTGTAAACGTCACATTCATAATTTCTATTATGTATTAATTTTATTATTTTTTCCTGTGCCCCAACATTACCCCCTATTTTAATTTGCCTGCAAAATTACAACTTTTTTTTCGTTCTTCCAAATCCCCGGAAATCTACCTGTAAGATTCTCACCGAAGATTGCTGTTTTTCCAACGTCTTCACACATTGATTTGGTTACATCGGGGAAATTTTGTATTTTCGCGACGGATTTGTTCCCCCCCAAAAATGGGAAATGATATTATGAGAATCCTTAATAATAGCAAAAAGAAATATTGCTTCATTATGGATATGGAGGTGCGTGACTATGAACTCGACTGCGAGCAAATTGTCAATAACGCTAACTATCTCCATTATATGGAGCATACCCGCCATAAATTCTGCGCCGACGCCGGAGTCCCTTTCATCGAGATGCACAATAAGGGTCTCGACGCCGTGGTGCGTAAAATCGAGATAGAATACCATGTGCCTTTGCACGGTAATGAGAGTTTCCTGAGCTGCCTTCGTCTCGAACGTAAGGGGCCGCGATTCATATTCCATCAGGATATTCTGAAACACTCCGGACAGATTGTCGCCGAGGGTGTAGTCACAATCGTTGTCCTCAAAGACGGTAAGCTCTCGCGTGGCGACGAACTGGCTAAAATCTTTGCCAAATATATGTAAAGATGGAATTCGACGACCGGACAGCCCTTTTTCGCACAGCCGTTGCGCTGACGGCCGGTTTGACCGACACTGTATTGCGCGCCATACGCGACACCGGACTCGGTTATGAGGATTTTTTCTCCCTTGAGGACGATGCCATAAAAGAGCGTCTCGGCCTGCCGCCGAAGAAGCGACTCTCTCTCGATGCACGTCAGGAAGCACTTGCTAAAGCCCCTGCAGAACTGGAGTTTGTGCGTTGCCATAAAATCAAAATGATGCTGAGCACCGACGAAGACTATCCGTTCCGTCTCCGTGACGCCACATACACTCCGCCGGTACTTTTTCAGTTGGGCAAGACGAATCTCGACGCGCACCATGCTGTGGCTTTTGTCGGCACGCGCACCGCTACTCCCTACGGGTTGAAATTCTGCGATGACGCCATTCGGGAGATTGGCGATAGTATCAAAGACACAATCGTAGTGAGCGGTCTGGCTTACGGTATTGATGTCGCCTCCCATATCGCTTCGCTCCGGAACAATATCCCTACGGTAGCTGTCGTGGCCCATGGCCTTGACAGTATCTATCCTGCCGACCATCGCGACATTGCCAGAAAAATAATTAAGGCCGGGGGCGCGATAGTCTCGGAATATCCTCATGGCACATCGGCTTTCCGCGACCATTTCCTACGTCGCAACCGCATCATAGCCGGCTTATCTGACGCCACCGTTGTCGTGGAAAGCGACATCCGCGGAGGCGCGCTCTCCACCGCCGCGCACGCCCGTTCTTTCGGACGCACGGTTGCAGCATTGCCCGGACGCGTTGCCGACAGATATTCTCTTGGATGCAATCATCTGATAGCAAAAGGATATGCGTCTGTAATAGAATCGCCGCGAACTCTCGTCGAAATGCTCGGCGGACCGGCGGAAGAAGCTGTCCAGCCGACGCTGATTCCGCAGCTTCCCCCTACGCAGATGCTGATATATAACATCTTACGAAAAGCCGGACAGCCGCTGATGCCTGACCAGATTCTTCCTTATACAAAACTGAAAATACCCGAACTCCTCTCCGAGCTCAATGAAATGATGCTCGACGGCATCCTGCTCCGTCACCCCGGCAATCGTTTCGAAATCGCCATCTGAGACAAAAACCGATTGAACAAAAAACGCCGCGACAGATGATTAATCCATCGCGGTGATTGAATATATATCTTGTCGTGCCCCGTGTATCAGAAACGGTCGAGGACGGTTTCAATCAGTCGGCGCACGTGCGGTTTATAGTCTGTGTTGGCTTTTGTGGCGACGCGTTCGGCAATGATGCAGCATACCGTCATAGCCTTATGTCCCAGCATTTTGGCCATACCCTGCAGACAGGCGGATTCCATTTCGAAATTAGTAATCGGACGTCCGTCATATCGGAATGATTCAATTTTCTCGTTGAGATTCGGGTCGGCGAGATTCAGGCGCACTTTACGTCCTTGAGGAGCATAAAAACCTACAGCGGCTATCGTGAAGCCCCTGATCATATCATCGCGTCCGATGCGCTGAACAAGTTCCGCGTCCGCGTTCACAGTATATGGCGCTGCCCAGAGGGAATCCCATTGGGTATGTTCCATAAATTTCTCTTCAAAATCAAGGTCACAGATCTTGTCGCGGTCGGCGTAGAAATTTATTATACCGTCGAAGCCGGTACCTTTCTCCGCTATTACGAAATCTCCCAGATGAATGTCCGGCTGAAGCGAGCCGGAGGTGCCGACGCGTACCATATTGAGCGTGCGATGATTCTCTTTCACCTCACGCGTCTTGAAATCGATATTGGCAAGGGCGTCAAGCTCAGTGATGACGATTTCTATATTGTCCGGTCCGATGCCGTGCGAAATGCACATAATCGGTTTCCCCTTGTATGTTCCCCCGATAGCGTGAAATTCGCGCGAAGAAACGTCATAATCCACCGTATCGAAATATCCGGCGACCATGTCCACGCGCCCCGGGTCGCCCACGAGGATGATATTGTCGCGAAGTTGATCGGGACGTAGATGGATGTGAAATACAGAGCCGTCATCGTTTATGATGAGCTCCGAAGCCGGGATTATCCTTTTTTCTGCCATAATATTCTGGTTTTGAGAGTTTTCCAATCGGTTTAGAATTCAAATTTTTCCAATTTCATCTCTGCATTGGCGTGCATAGTGCCGGATTCCTTTTTGAAGACGTCGGATGCGCTGTGGGCGTCGAGGCAGGCCTGATCGCGCCAAGTTTCGCAAATCATCAGCACGTCGTGCCGAGTCGCGCTTTCAAATACATCGTAGGCTATGCACCCCTCCTGCAGCAGAGAGGCTTCTGTAAGACGACGTGCCGCGCCTAAGACGGTTTCCCGCTTGTCGCTGCTCACGCGGATGAAGCAATTCAATCTAAGCATATTGTATATATTTTGAAAATTGGGAGAGAACGGCAACAGATTTCATTCTCTCCGTGTAAAAATATAACAAATGCTTAGGCGGTATTGTTTTTGAATCGGAAGTAGTATGTAGGAATAAGTCTCCGCAGGTTAGAGCTCTGGGTCTTGGAGTTTGTTGAGCTTGCGTTTGCGGAAATCGGCCGTCCATTTGTCAGCGAGGATAAGACCTCCTATGATAAGGGCGCAGCCTATATAGCCCAGAAGAGTTATCTCTTCGTGGAAAACTAAATATGCGGCTATCATCGTCACGAGCGGTTGTGCATATATATAATTGTTTGCCGTGACAGCTCCGAGGATGCGCATAGCCTGATTGAAGAGGATGAATGCGGCCAATGAGCACATCAGCGCAAGGAAGAGCATATTGAGCAGATATTTAGGCTCCTGCAGCGAAAAGAGTTCGCCGAGGTGTAAAGGCTGCTGCTGGATGAAGAGGAGGGGAACTGCGACTATGGTGCCGTAGAAAAACATTTTGCGTGTTATATACAGCGAGTCATAACGCGGCATTATTTTCTTTACCACAATGGAATAAATGGCCCAACTCAGTGCCGAAGAGAGGGCAAGCAAGTCGCCTTTCGGGGAAAATTCAAGGCTTCCGCCGTGGCTGAATACGACGCAGGCCACGCCAGCGAAAGCTATCAGTGAGCCGAAAGCAGTACCCATTTTTATGGCTTGTCGGAACACGACCGCCATCAGCAGCGTCGTGAAGATAGGCGAGACGGCCGAGAGGAGCGAGACGTTTCCGGTAGACGTATAGCGCAGTGCATAATTCTCCGTAATGAAATAAATGGCGCCCGAGCATATTCCGCATACTACGAAACGCAGCTCGTCGGCCCAACTGTCCGATTTGATTTTACGGAAAGTGAATGCAAGAAGCACGAGATATGCTAATGTGAAACGGTAGACAAATACTTCTATGGGTGAGAATCCCCCTTCACCCATCAGCACTTTGGTACTTAAAAACGACACACCCCAACAAATCACCACGAACAGCGCTCCGAGATGACCCCATATTTTCGACGTTCCTCCACTTGAATTTCGCGTAAGTTCAGCCATTGATTGCAATGTATTAGAAAGTAAGGAAGCGAGTCAGTGATTTTAAGACTCGCAGGGGGGAGGGAGACCCCAATATTCTATTTTGCAAAATTACTAAAATTTTGTGACCCTCCAAAATTTAGGAACACTTAAAAAATCCCAAAATCAGAATTCAATAGGATAATTGCAAAAAGGGGCGCAACGCAGAATTTTCAGATAGCTTCCGAGGAATAAAAGAATAAATGGGTAATCAAGATGTTGTTTAAAGTTATTTTCACTTGCAAAGGGAATGTGTTAATTATTTACAAACATACAACTTTCGGTATGTTCCGTTCGTTCTTTGAATAGAAAAGCAATATGGATGAAGCGTCACCCGTTTCGTGAGAAAAGATTGGCGCGGTTTAAGTTTAGTTAGATATAGTTAATTTAGTGGAATCGGAAGAGAGCGGCAGTGGTTGTCGCTCTCTTTGTGTTATTTAAAGTATGCGGATTAGAAAGAACCAGTAAAGCGGGCACGTGTGTCTGATGTGCCCGCTTTACTGGAAATAGGGTAGAGATATTATCTCACTATAATTTTTTTTGATTCTGTGCCGCTGACGGCGATGTATAATCCGGGGGAGACGCTCAGAGTCGAAGGCGCCTCCACGCTGCCGGCAAGGACGCCCGACAGGGTGTAGATTCTCACGTTGCCTTCCCCACGCACTTCAATGACGCCGTCTCCGCCGTAAACCTCGGACACCGGTTCAGCAGTGATTTCTCCTACGGCATTATAGGCCGGGTCGAGTCCGGGGTCACCCCACAGAATCTCGTTGGTGTTGATGTCGCGCACATAAAGCAGGCGCGTCGGCTCGACGCCT
>JAGAUF010000023.1 GCA_017620885.1 Muribaculaceae bacterium | reverse complement strand
CACGTCGCCACAAGGTCTCGGCACGGGAGCATTATACTCCAATAATTCCCCGTCTCGGCTTTCCCTCAAAGGCGATCAGCTGTCGTTTGACGCATCGATGGCGTACGACCGCCGCTTCTTTGAAACACTTGACTGGAGATACTGATGACACCGGAAGAGTTCATAGAAGAATGGAGCAATTCCAAGCCGTATATAACAGCGCACACGTCAGGCTCGACAGGAACGCCTAAAGAAATACGGTTGCCTAAGCGCCTTGTTGCTGAGAGTGCCCGGCGGACAATTTGCTATTTCGGGCTTTCCTCCCATTCTCATCTTCACCTCCCTCTTTCTGCCGATTATATCGCCGGCAAAATGATGATTGTCAGAGCATTGCTCGCCGATGCGTCAATAACATACGAGACGCCGTCAAACACCCTCACAGGAATCCCCACAGACCGTGTAACGGATCTTATGGCAGTTGTTCCTTCACAGCTCGACTATCTTCTTGACCACAAGGATATTATACTCAACATCCGCAATATTATAGTGGGCGGATCACCTGTCACCCCTGCATTAAGGGAACGCTGCAGTGCCTCTGCCTGCAATATTGTAGAGACTTACGGAATGACTGAAACGGCGAGCCACGTGGCGCTCCGCAATATACAAGACGATTACTTTACTCCACTGCCCGGCATCGCCGTATGCCCCGACGCTGACAGCCGCGTAACCATAGACCTCGGGGATTTTGGCATTATCCATACGAACGACATAGCTGAATTCCATCCTGACGGCACATTCAAAATTATCGGACGCGCTGACGACGCAATCATCACGGGAGGACTGAAAGTGCATCCTGCCGATGTGGAACGGCGCATAGCATCGATTGTAAACCGATATTTTCCTGCATCGGCTTTCATCATCACATCTATGCCGGACGATAAATGGGTCAATAGCATTACTCTCTGCATCGAGGGGAATCCGTCAATCCTAAAAAGGACTGAGAAAGAGGAAAAGTTGCTCGATGAACTATCGAACTTATTAAAAAAACACGAAATTCCTAAAAGAATTGCTTACCAGAATACATTCCCCCGCACATCATCAGGCAAAATCCGACGAAATAGCATAAAAGATTTGTTCAGTTCAGAATAAAGCAGTAAATTTGTGCTGTAAAACATAATTGCGAAACATTTTCGGATTATGCCTTGTCCTAAGATACAGGTAAAAAAGAGTATTTAAGGTGATTAAAAAAAGTACACTCGAATATATTATAAGCCATGATCTGGCCGATATGTGGAATGCGCTTACTCCGGAACAGAAACGGGTTGTAACCGATAATTTTGTAATCCACAAATTCAAGAAAAACCAGATCATATATGCTGAAAGCGATACTCCAGAATATTTGTGGTGTCTGCTTTCTGGCAAGGTAAAGATGCACAAGAAGGGAATCGGCGATCGTATTCAGATTCTGCGTCTATACCGTCCTGTACAGTATTTCGGCTACCGTGCATATTTTGCCGGTGAGCCATACGTCTCGTCGGCAAGTGCCTTCGAGCCCTCAACACTGGGAAGTATTCCGATGAAAGTGGTGGAATCGCTGATTCATGCCAACAACGATCTCGCAATGTTCTTCATCCACGAACTCGCCTGCAATCTCGGCGGCTCAGACACGAAAATCGTTAATCTCACCCAGAAGCACATACGCGGACGCCTTGCCGATGCCCTCCTGCTCCTTGCCGACAACTACGGCCTTGAAGACGATGATGCTACCCTCAAGATATATATGAGCCGTGAGGATCTGGCCAACCTCAGCAATATGACAACGTCAAACGCAATACGCACACTGACAAGCTTCGTATCTGAAAAACTGATCATCGTAGACGGGCGTCGCATCAAACTTATCAATCGTGAAGCACTGAAAAAAATATCCAAATTCGGATAATCTTCCGGACGACATTTTATAAAAACCAATCGCTTGTTTCCCTCAGCTTAATAGGGTAAACAAGCGATTGATTTTTATTTTCAGATTTCTTATGTACTGAGAATCAGATGGCTGAACGGATTATGCCGCGTTCGGAGTTCGTGATAAAGCTGACGATTTCATCACGAAAACGACTCTCGGGAAGCGTCTCAAGGATAAGCTTCACAGCGTTGGTGACATTCAGCTCGCTAAGGTAAAGAATACGGTAAATTTCAGAAATTGCCTGAATATCTTCGGTAGAATAACCGCGACGGTGAAGACCGATTGTATTCAGTCCCACGTATGAAATCGGCTCACGCGCAGCCTTTACATACGGAGGAATATCTTTATTAACCAATGCTCCACCTTGAAGCATTACGTTACGACCTATATGGCAGAACTGATGAATAAGGCTACCGCCACCGATCACAGCTTGATCGTCAACAACCACCTCGCCGCCAAGCTGTGTCGCATTTGAAAGAATGACATTATCACCTAAAATGCAATCGTGCGCAACGTGAGAGTAAGCCATCAACAAACAATTTTTGCCAACAACTGTGCGTTCCTTCGCTGCTGTACCGCGGTTTACTGTCACGCACTCACGAAGCACTGTACCGTCGCCTATAATTGCCAGCGTCTCCTCCCCTTTAAACTTCAAATCCTGAGGAATGGCAGCAACGGATGCTCCGGGGAAAATAGTAACATTTTTACCGATGCGCGCCCCGGGGAACACGGTGACGTTATTCATAATATTGCAACCGTCGCCAATCTCCACATTCTCATAGATGGTGGTAAATTGGCCGATTTTAACGTCTTTCCCGATTTTTGCATCGGGATGAATACTAAATAATTGACTCATACTGATTATGTACAAAAAGGGAATGCATCTCCCCGTTTGCTATGTATCTTATAAGTTATTTATTCTTGATTATCTGGGCCATAAACTCAGCCTCACATACAATCTTCTCACCTACAAAAGCATAACCTTTCACGATAGCGCAACCACGACGGATAGGCGTCGTAAGAGCCACGTTAAGCAGCAACGTATTGCCCGGCACTACTTTTTGGCGGAACTTCACATTATCTATCTTAAGGAAGTAGGTGCTGTAACGCTCCGGTTCCTCAAGGAAATTGAGCACAAGAACTCCGGCTGCCTGCGCCATTGCCTCTACCTGAAGCACGCCCGGCATTACAGGTTCTTGCGGGAAATGGCCAACGAAGAAGGGCTCATTGACAGTCACATTCTTCACAGCCACACAATGCTTGCGGTCTATCTCAATTACCTTGTCTATGAGAAGGAAGGGATAGCGGTGAGGAAGCATCGAGCGGATACCATTTACATCAATCACCGGAGCAAGATTCGGATCATATACCGGCGACTGTATCTCCATGTGGCGAACCTCCTTGCGGAGCATACGCGTGAACTTACTATTGATGGTATGTCCGGGACGAACTGCTACCACACGTCCTTTCAGCGGTCGCCCGATCAAAGCAAGGTCGCCAAGCACGTCCATCAATTTATGGCGAGCAGGTTCATTGTCCCATTTGAGGGGTTTGGGATTGATATAGCCGAGCTTATCAAGCTGCATGTGCGGAACACCTACAATATCGCAGATATGGTCGATGCGCTCCTGATCCACCTCTTTGTCATAGATGACGATGGCGTTGTCGAGATCTCCACCTTTGATCAATCCATAATCAAGAAGAGCCTCTATTTCGCGAACGAAAACAAACGTACGGGCGCTCGCTATCTCTGTCGGGAAATCTGACAGTTCATCAAGCGTAGCAAACTGGTTGGGGAGAATCGGTGAATTATATTCCACCATAGCCTGAACGCTGAAATTGTCATCAGGATAGACAGTAATTACCGAACCGGTCTCCTCATCCTTTACGCTCTGTTTTTGCTTGATGATGTAAAAATCCTTGTCGGCTTCCTGTTCCTTGATTCCCACCTTGCGGATATTTTCAACGTATATAATTGCACTACCGTCGAGAATAGGCATCTCCGGGGCGTTCAGTTCAATTATACAGTTGTCGATTCCGGCCGCATAGAGAGCAGCCATCGAATGTTCTATGGTGCTTACTTTCACGTCGCCGTTTCCGATGACGGTACCACGAGTGGTGTCTACCACATTTTCCGCCAATGCCTTTATCTCGGGATTACCTTCAAGATCGATTCGACGGAAGATATATCCCGTATTCTCGGGTGCCGGGAGAAAAGTGGCCTTGATTTCAAGTCCCGAGTGCAGTCCTTTCCCTTCTACGGTGAAAGGCGCATTTAATGTTTGCTGATTCATATTGCTTTGTTGTCAATTTCAATTATTATACTCTTAAGAGACCTTCTTTATTTCTTAAACAGCTCTTTAAGGCGCTTGATATATACTACATTACGGGCAAATTCGCGCACATCAGTGGCAGGATAACCAATCAAGCGGCGATTATCCCCTACATTGTTGGGGATGCCCGACTGCGCTCCAATCTCATTGTTGCTACCGACTTTTATGTGCCCTGCAAAGCCTACCTGACCTCCGACACGATTCCAGTCGCCGATATGTGTAGACCCGGCTATGCCGCTCTGAGCCGCAAATACATTGTTGCGGCCGATATTAACATTATGAGCTACTTGAATAAGATTGTCGAGCTTCGTGCCCTTACCCACTACTGTGCTTCCGAATGTGGCGCAATCCACCGTCGTATTCGCGCCGATTTCCACATCATCTTCCAATACGACATTGCCAAGCTGAGGAATCTTATCGTATCCCTCTTTCGTGGGAGCGAAACCAAAGCCGTCGGCTCCAATCACGACGCCGGAATGAAGTATGCACCTCTTCCCTATCACACATCCCTCATAAATTTTCACACCTGCGCGTATGATGGTGTCATCACCTATTTCACAACCATCGCCGACGTACGCCTGCGGATATATCTTGACATTTTTGCCGATTTTCACACCTTTACCTATATATGCAAAGGCTCCGACATATAGACCTTCGGGACGTTCTACACCCTCGGCAATATAAGTATTCGGATCTATGCCCGAAGGCTGCGGGCGCATGGATGCGGCCATCGATAGTAGGATAGCCAGCGATTCGTATGGATCTTTTACTCTGATTAAAGACGCGGCCACAGGCTGTTCTGCCTGAAACGACTCACTGACAAGAATAGCTGACGCTTTGCTTTCATATACTAAATGAGTATATTTCTGATTGGCTAAAAATGAAAGACATCCTTCGCCGGCACTCTCCAAAGGCCCGAAATTATTTACCTTGACAGAAGCATCGCCTTCTATTCTTCCGCCAAGCATTTTCGCTATTTCTGATAGTGTAAATTCCATTTCGCTTTAATTTTCGTGCAAAGGTACAAAGAATTTCCCAATAAAAATATATAGCAGAAAGGAAATCTGACTTTACATCGCGCTCTTCGCCCATATCTCACGGTTTTTACCTTAAGTCAAAAGATTTTTCTTACCGAATTAATTGTGGGATTCAAAAATTATATCTATATTTGCAACAAATTTTAGACCATTAGATTCAATTACGAAAATATAATTCATAATCGCCTAACAATCAAATGGTTTCAAATTTTACGTCAATATTTGGCGTGGATTGACAAATGCCTCGCGCAGATGAAAATCCCGAGAAGAAACAATTAAAAAACAACATACAAAAAATTTAACTGATCAATGGAAATTTCGCACATTGAACACATCGGAATCGCAGTGCCTGATCTGGCAGCTGCCATCAAGTATTACGAAGAAGTACTCGGCCTGAAATGCTACAAAACCGAGGTAGTGGAAGATCAGAAAGTAACGACCGCTTTCTTCAAAGCCGGCGATACGAAAATTGAGCTTCTCGAACCCACCTCTCCTGAAAGCACAATAGCCAAATTCATCGAGAAGTACGGCGGCAAAGGTGGTATGCATCACCTCGCTTTCGCAGTAGAAGACGGTGTTGCCAACGCTTTGGCTGAGGCTGAAGAGAAAGGCGTACGCCTCATCGACAAGGCTCCCCGCAAAGGTGCTGACGGTCTCCAGATCGCATTCCTTCACCCGAAGAACACCCAGTTCGTCCTCACGGAGCTTTGCGAAGATCCTTCCAAGAAATAATTATTTCTGAAAGGAATAACATTTTCAGTTTATCATATCCACAATAATTGATAGAAATGAGCACTAAGCAAGAGACAAAAATCAAAGAGCTTATTGAAAAACGTGCGCAGGCGCGTCTCGGCGGTGGTGAAAAAGCCATCGAGAAACAGCATGCACGCGGCAAATATACCGCTCGCGAGCGTATCGCACAGCTCCTCGACGAAGGTAGCTTTGAAGAACTCGATATGTTTGTGACACACCGCTGCACCAACTTCGGTCAGGACAAGAAGCACATCCTCGGCGACGGCGTCGTAACCGGTTTCGGTACAATCGAAGGTCGTCTCGTATATGTCTTCGCACAAGACTTCACCGTATTCGGAGGCTCACTCTCCGAAACAATGGCAATGAAGATCTGCAAAGCCATGGATCTCGCCATGAAGATGGGCGCCCCGATCATCGGTCTTAACGACTCAGGTGGCGCACGTATTCAGGAAGGTATCAACGCCCTCGCAGGCTACGCTGAAATTTTCCAGCGCAACATCCTCGCTTCCGGCGTAGTTCCCCAGATCTCCGCTATCCTCGGCCCCTGCGCAGGTGGTGCCGTAT
>JAGAUF010000022.1 GCA_017620885.1 Muribaculaceae bacterium | reverse complement strand
TTGCCGTGACGACAAGAAAAAGCCATGTGATCCGTCTGTCATGCTTGCGGATTCTAAGGTGCTCTTCCGGCGTCATCTCCCTGATATTATCGGGGTTGTCAGGCTTGTTATGATTGGTTTTTTTGTTCAATTTATTTGAGGAAACAGGGGGTCATGGGAGGGTTGGCTGAGGGAAATTCTCGCGCAGACGTTGTATACGTAATTCTTCGTGATCGGTGTCGGCACGATTGGCGAAGGGGTAGATGCTGATTCCTCCGCGTGGCATAAATATACCTTTCACTTCGAGATATTTGGGATTCATCAGCTTCCATAAGTCGTTGAGGATGATATTGATGCAGTCTTCGTGAAAATCACCGTGATTGCGGAAACTGAAAAGATAGAGCTTCAGGCTCTTGCTTTCCACCATACGTTCGCGTGGAATATAGCTGATGTAGATATGTCCAAAATCGGGTTGGCCTGTTTTCGGGCAGAGGGTAGTAAATTCGGGGCAATCGAGGGTGACAACGTACTCATTTTCAGGATGTACGTTAATGAATGTTTCGAGCAATTCGGGGTTGTAATCTGTCGGATATGCGACGCCCTGATTTCCGAGCAGTGTAATGCCGTTCAAGTTTTTTTCTGTTCTCATATATGACTAATATAAGGGCAGATCGAGCTGCCGTGCTGTGTGTTATTTCTTATTTTTTGTATTCGGCTCCGGGGCGTATTCATTGGGGAATTTCCAATGCTGACGGGGATGTGTAAGGCTCCATATCACCATCCAGATGCCCAAAAGAACAAACGGAATAGAGAGAACCTGACCCATATTCAGACCATAATGTGCTATCATTTCGTATTCGGATTCCACCTGCACGTTCTTGACGAATTCGATGAGGAAACGCGGCAGGAAGATACCGATGAAGAAGACGCCGGAGATGAGGTAAGGGCGTTCCTCGCAGTTACGTTTCCAGTACATCCACATAAGGATGAAGAAAAGGATAAGATAGCAGAGCGCCTCATATATTTGCGTCGGGTGGGCGGCTACGGTTTCGCCATTACGGGCGAAAATGAATCCCCACGGCAGTTGTGTAGGACCGCCGTAGATTTCGCTATTCATCAGATTGCCGAATCGGATAAGGGCGGCTACAAGAGCCACGGGCACGACAAGCTTGTCGAGCGTCCAAGAGAGCGGCTTTTTGGTGACGCACCATGAGAAGATAAAGAGTGCGATGAAAATGGCTATTGTGCCGCCATGACTCGCCAGACCTCCTTCCCATATCTTCAGAATATCTTCGGGATGCTGTGAATACCAGTCCCATTGATAGAAGAACACATGGCCAAGGCGTGCGCCGACAATTGTGGCGATTACGACGTATGCCAATAGAATCCCGAGCCAGCGCTCGGGCGCTCCCTCGTGTTTGAACATTTTGGCCACGATGTCATAGCCGACTATAAAGCCGATGGCGAAAGCCAATCCGTACCATCTTACAGTCAGCGGACCGATGGAGAAGATTTCCGGACTTACATTCCAATAAATAGCTTCTAACATATTAAAAAGAAAATCGGGGGATGCGCGCAAACCGAAACCGGACGCATCCCCCGAAATTGAATATTATTATTTGTTGGCTACGATAGTAGCGGTATCCTCAGCGATGACGAGTTCTTCATCGGTCGGGATAACAACAACTTTGATCTTAGAATCCTTGCCAGAGATTTCCACCTCTTTGCCACGGCAATTGTTTGCTTCGGCATCGAAGGTTACGCCCAGATAAGCGAGCTTCTTGCAGAGATATTCGCGAGTGCTGATCTGATTTTCACCCACACCTCCGGTGAATACGATAACGTCAGCTCCGCCGAGGACAGCGGTGTAAGCGCCAATGTATTTCAGGATTCTGTATTCATACATATCCATTGCGAGACGGGCGCGTTCGTTGCCTTTGGCGATAGCGTCTTCTATGTCGCGCATATCGCTTGAGATGCCGGAAACGCCGAGCACGCCGCTTTGCTTATTGATCAGCTTGCTCAGACCGTCAGCGTCGAGATTCTTGCTCTTTGCCAGATAGACGAGAGCGCCCGGATCGACGTCGCCACAGCGAGTACCCATCATCAGCCCCTCTACGGGCGTCAGCCCCATCGACGTATCTACGCATTTGCCGTTTTCAATGGCTGCGATGCTGCCGCCGTTGCCAATATGACATGTAATGATGCGAGTCTTGTCGTAATCAAGGCCGAGGAATTCGCAGGCGCGGCGGCTTACGTAGCGATGGCTTGTTCCGTGGAAACCGTAGCGGCGTACGCCATATTTCTCATAGTCCTCGTAGGGGAGGGCATACATATAGGCTTTCGCCGGCATAGTCTGATGGAAGGCCGTGTCGAATACAGCTACCTGCGGAGCGTTGGGCATAAGCTCGTCGATGGCTTCGATACCTGTCATATTGGCGGGGTTATGGAGAGGCGCCACCATATAACATTCTTTGATCTTCTCTTTTACCTCGGGAGTGATGAGCACGGATTTATTGAATTTCTCCATTCCGTGTACCACACGATGGCCGACAGCGTCGATTTCGTCGAAGCTCTTGATAACGCCTTCTTTCGGGTCGGTAAGCACCTTGAGCACGTTCTTCACCGCCTCTTTAGCGTCAGGCATATTTACGGTGATGACCTCTTTTGAGCCGTCAGGACGTTTGAACTTAAGGAATGAATCGGGCAGACCGATTTTTTCCACACCACCCTCAGCGAGTACTTTTTTGCTTTCGCTGTCGATAAGCTTATATTTTACGGAACTGCTGCCGCAGTTGAGCACTAATATTTTCATTTCAGTTATTTTTCTGTTGGTCGTGATTAGATTAAAGGCCTTTCTCTCCGATAGCCTGATTGCAAGTCACAATGATTGTATTGACGATGTCGTCAACTGTTGCGCCGCGGGAAAGGTCGTTTACCGGAGCGGCAAGACCCTGAAGAATAGGACCTACGGCACCTGCCCCTGAGATGCGCTGGATGAGCTTATAGGCAATGTTTCCTACCTCAAGCGACGGGAATACAAGTGTGTTGGCGTGTCCTGCCACGGGGCTGCCGGGAGCTTTCTTCTGTGCGATAGAGGGAACGATAGCAGCGTCGCTCTGGAGCTCGCCATCCACTTTCAGCTGAGGATCTTTTTCGTGAACGAGGCGAACGGCATCGCGGACGAGGTCTACGCGCTCATGCTCGGCGCTTCCTTTTGTGGAGAAGCTCAGCATAGCGACAACGGGGTCAAGCCCGGCAATATTTTTTGTCGTCTTCGAGGTGGCGATTGCGATTTCTGCAAGTTCCTCTGTCGTGGGCATCGGCACTACAGCGCAGTCGGCCAATACGAGCATATTCTGCTCGCCGTAAGGACAGTTCTCGGGGAGAAGCATGATAAATGCACCGCTCACTACGCTGATGCCGGGCTTAGTCTTGAGCACTTGGAATGCAGCGCGAAGAACGTGAGAAGTAGGGCTGAGCGCACCTGCTACCATACAATCGGCGTCGCCGTGTTTGATCATAAGACAGCCGAGATAAAGAGGATTCTTGACAATTTCGCGCGCTTTTGATATTGTCATACCTTTCTTGGCACGAAGTTCTGCGAAGAGGGTGGCGTATGGTTCTGTGAAATTAGAATCAGTCGGGTCGCAGATTGAGGCTTTGCCAATATTTGTGAGACCGAGATCGAAAGCTGCCGTCTCGATTTCTGAACGTTTACCAATGAAAATCACGTCAGCGATGCCGGCGGCAAGAACGCGGTCGGCAGCCTGAAGCGTACGGGGCTCCGTAGATTCCGGAAGCACCAGTTTCTGCTTGTGTTCTACAGCTTTTGCTGTGAGTCTTTCAAATAAAGTCATAATATTGGGGTATAGATAGTTTTCTCTTCTTTGAGCTCTTTTATAGTCATTGATGTTCTTATGAAGAACTCAACCGCAAAATTACAAAAAAAATCTGATTTTCTCCGTACTCTTAAATGAAAAAATCTGCAAGAATTTCTCGCAGATTCAGTTTGTCGCAATTTAATGTAAGTTTTATCGGCTGAAGGGTTACGTCGGGATGTTCAGACGCAGTCAAAATCAGCAGTATATCAGCGAGACTGCCGAAGCAGCAATCCCTTCACGACGTCCTGTGAATCCAAGTCCTTCGGTAGTGGTCGCCTTGATGGATATGTCATCTTCGGGAATATTCATCACTTCGCTCATAATGCGTTTCATCTCTTCGATGTGCGGATTAATTTTCGGCTCTTCCGCCATAATCGTCACATCGACATTGCCTATTTCAAATCCTTTCCGGCGCAGCATACGGCATACTTCGCCAAGGAGGAGCTTACTGTCGGCTCCCTTGTATTTAGGATCGGAGTCGGGGAAATGATAGCCTATGTCGCGCAGTGCGGCGGCTCCAAGCAGAGAGTCGCAAAGAGCGTGGAGTGCTACGTCGGCATCGCTGTGTCCCAAAAGTCCGCGTGAGTGGGGAATGTGGAGTCCGCAGAGCCATAATTCACGTCCTTCCGTCAGGCGATGCACATCATATCCGTATCCTGTGCGAAATTTCATATTTTTGCGAAATTTATCTTCTGCGCTTGCCGATAAGGTCTTTCAGTCCGTCCATATCGAATGTAAGCGTGAAACGCAGCGTTTGGTCGAGAGGTGAGCTCTGTGCCGTGGCAAGCATATAAGAAGCGTCGAGCTGAACTACATTGAGCGAGAAGCCGGCACCGAATCCGAAATAGCTTCGTCCACCTTTATTGGCATTCTCATAGTTGTAACCCGCGCGTACGAAAAATTGCTGATTATAAGCGTATTCTGCACCGATAGAAACGTTGATTTCCTGCATTTCCTCCTTGAATCCGCCCGGGGCGTCGGAAAATGACTTGAATATGCCGGTGATCGGCGACATAGACTGCCATTTGTCCAAAGCTTCCTGATAGGCTTCTTCGCCTTCTACGGTGCCCTGTTCGTAATCTTTACGGCGTGGCTTTGTCGGGACTAACAGTTTGTTGAGGTCAAGACCGAAAGCCAATGTGTTATAATCGGCGAGAGGAAACATAAAGTTGGCTCCCAATTTCAGGTTGGTAGGCAAGAAGGCGTTGTTGTTGCCGTGGTCGTAGCTGACCTTCGAACCGATGTTGGAGATATTGAAACCCCATGAGAACTGACATTCGTTGCGCCCAATCATCGGGTAAGTCACGAAGTATCCCGAAAGGTCGGCGGAGAAAGCTGACGCAGCCGTATTGGTCTCGCCGGAATAGGAATCCTCATAACTCAGATCGGAAAGGATATATCGCAAGACCACACCCATGGAGAATTTCTCCGACAGCTTGCGGGAGTAGCCCACGTCGATAGCGAACTCGTAGGGGTTGATAGTCTGAATATTGTCTCCTGTCACGGGGCCATTGAGGGTCACCTCTCCAAGCGAGAAATAACGCAATTGAGCTGATAGAGCCTGATTGTCAGACGATCCTAACTTATAATAACCTACGAGGTCGGCAAGGAAGATGTCATAGACGATTTTGCGTAACCACGGCGTATAGCTCAGCGCCAAACCGCCGGAGCTGTAAGCGAAGGCGTATTTCGACGGATTCCAGTATTGTGAGTTCATATCCGGATCTGTGGCCGCGCCAAGATTGCCGAGGGCACTTCCTCGGGCATCCGGCGCTATACCGAGCGTGGTCACACCGGTATTGACGGGGTTGAATTCATTGTCCTTGATGTCTTCATCAGCGTAAACGGTAGATGTCGTTGCCGCGAGAAGTAAAGCCAAGGCGCACGTCCGTATGATAATGTGTCGTTTCATCAATCATAAAACGCGACGTGCGCCCGAATATTGTATTGCGGTGAGATTTATTTCCACTACAATCAGTACATGGGTGTGAACGGGGATGTCTTGAAGAGATGACGATTGGCTTCACCGAGATAATCGCAACTCTTCGTGACGTCAATTTTCATAACAGGTTTTCCGGGGCGTAAGTCGCATTTGTTCAGGTCGATATAAAAGACGCCGGGATTTGTCACGACATCGAAATAATAACGTTTGTCGCGAAGATTGCTGAAAGAACGCCACTGAGTGGACGATACATTGGGCTCTCCATCTACTGTGTAATGATATGGGACGGATGAATTGAAAAGTACAGTCCGGGCTATGGTGAATCCAAGATCGGCATCGCCGGTCTTTTCTACGTTGTTCACGAAGAAATGGGCACGCACACATCTATCCGGTGATGAAACGGTGCCCGGGAGTGTATTTACGCCTCCCTTCTTATCCCAGTACGATATGATAGCGGTCATCGCATCCCATTGCGGATCATTGGTCATTGCCACAATGTCTCTACCCTGATGAATGGAGATGTTGCCGTGGTCGAATTCCACTACAGCCGTATTGCCGTCGGCGTCCGTAATTCCCCAATGGAGAGCTGCCGCAGTGCCACCGTCGAAATCGGCCGCGGTGATATTGAAATTGTGTTGCTTCAGTAAATCGACGCACTCCTGCGTAGTGGCGCACATATCGAGCAGCCAAGCCGGAAACATCGCCAGCGACATAGGCGCACGGTCTTTGGTCTCTGCGTTGCCGTATACAGTTCCTTTACAAAATAGCCCGTTGACGCTCAACCCTTTTTCATTCATTCCTTCTGTCACACCTCCGTCATAGCTGACGGCATATATTGCACCGTATTTCGATGTCCATTCCACTGCGCCCGGTTTGTCGGAACCTTTTTTCTCAATACCGCGCGGATAGACATAGAGATTGGTGGGGATAGGAGTCTTCCAGTCAAGCGAACGGCCGATTATATACAGAGAATCTTTCCCCTGATAGACTATCCTTGTACAGGCGTTGCTACGCAGAGGCAATGCAATCGCTATGGCGGCGATTGTCGCGATTGAAAGAATTATAAGCCATTTATCGACTTGATTTTCCGCTTTTTTTTCGGTAGGTGTCGTGGCAACAAGACAGCTTCTGTTTTCTGAATTTTCAGTCGCCTGAAAGTGTTTTTTTGGGGATGTGTGTGTTCTCATAGCAATATTTCGATATTTTCTATTAAAACGCTATAAAAATCAATTGGTTCGATGTCTCAATACACCGAACCAATTATATGATTTAATACCGTTGTGGGGAATTTTTCAGAAGAAGGTGATAAGTCGCTTCAGGTTGTTGATGAAAATGTCACATTCTTCAAAAGTATTGTAGACGGCGAATGAGGCGCGAATAGTCCCCGGGATGCCGAAGCGCTCCATCAATGGCTGGGCGCAGTGGTGGCCGGTGCGGACTGCGACGCCGGTCTTGTCAAGAAGCAACCCGAGGTCGTAGGGGTGAATGTCATTGACAAGGAAGGAGATGACGCCGCATTTGTGTGGAGCAGTTCCGAAGATTCTCATTCCCGGAATTTCGAGCATCTTTTCAGTTGTATAGCGCATTAACGCCTCTTCGTGTGAGGCAATATTCCGGATGTCGTATTCTTTGATGAAATCCAATGCCTTGACGAAGGCGGCGATGTCAATAAAATCAGGCGTGCCGGCTTCAAATTTGAAGGGGAGCGAGGCAAAAGTGGTTCCGTTGAAGGAGACGTGTTCTATCATCTCGCCGCCACCTTGATATGGGGGCATTTCTTCGAGCCATTTCTTTTTCCCGTAGAGGACGCCGATTCCTGCTGGTCCGTACATCTTGTGAGATGAAAAGACATAGAAATCGGCATCGAAGTCGCGGACATCGATACTGAGGTGCGGCGCACCCTGAGCACCGTCTACAAGTACAGGCACGCCTTTGGCGTGGGCGTATGCAATCATCTCCTTGACGGGATTGATTGTGCCCAGTACGTTGCTGACATGGGCGAATGAAGCCATTACCGTCCGGTCATTAAATAAGGATCGGTATTGGTCGAGATTCAATTCTCCCCGGTCGTTGATGTCTACGACGCGTATCTTGATTCCCTTGTGGCGCTGAAGCAGTTGCCACGGCACTATATTGGCGTGATGCTCCATCACTGTCAATATGATTTCGTCTCCTTCGCGGAAACGCTCGCCAAAGCTCGCTGCCACGAGATTGATACCCTCGGTGGTACCGCGTGTGAAGATCACTTCCTCAATGCTTTCGGCGTTTATATAGTCGCGTACGCGCCGGCGAGCCTCTTCCTGAAGGTCAGTTGCTTCTTGCGAGAGTGTGTGCACGCCTCGATGTACGTTGGCTTTCGTGTGCGTATAGTTGTGCAGCACTGCGTCTACGACGCGCATCGGCGTCTGCGATGTTGCCGCATTGTCGAAATATACGAGAGGCTTGCCATTCACCTCCCGACTGAGAATCGGAAATTCTTCCCTTATTTTTTGTATGTCGAGAGATTCCATTTTATCTGACTGATTAGCTTGGGAATTGTTATAGGGTGATTGTGTCGTGCGCGGGACACTCCTCGTTACAATCCTGACAGAGTTTCTTTTCTCCGCTGAGTCGGCGTTCTACGAGCAGACGCAGCCTATCGCGTACCATTGGCATACGGACTCCTTCGATTACGTCGGCCATAAATGCTTGTTTGAGAAGCAGGCGCGCCGTCTCTTCGCTCAGCCCTCGTGTGCGCATATAGAATAGCTGCATCGGGTCGAGTTGGCCTGTTGCCGAGCCGTGCGAGCATTTGACGTCGTCGTTGTATATTTCAAGTTGCGGTTTCGACATCATACGGGCCTTGTCGCTGCCCACAAGGTTGCGATTGCTTTGATAAGCCTCGGTTTTGACGGCGCCGTCGGCAACGTAAATTCGACCTGCGAAGGCTCCTTTGGCCTCGTCATCAACTACGTATTTGAAAAGCTCGTTGCTATGGCAATCAGGCGTATTGTGCCGTATCATAGTATAATTGTCGATATGGCGTTGTTCGTCTTCGATAGCCATTCCGAGGAGTCGAAGTTCGCAGTGCCGGCCGTCGAATGTGCAATGGTATTCGTTGCGTGTCGTGCCGTTGAAGAGAGTTATTCCGTCGACGAGGACGTTGCTTCTTTCTGCCTGACGCAGATAGAGTGTGGAGAGACGCGAGGTGCGTCGTGTCGATTCCTCAAGGTCGTAAATGTCGAACGATGCTCTTTCTCCGGCAAATATCTCGATAGTCTGAAGCGAGAGGAAATCCTGCTCTTCGTTTTGTGTGTGGTCGCATACGAGCAGACGGGCCTCGGCGTCGTCGTCTATTACAATGAGCATACGGCGGACGGCCATCATCGGGATTCCTCCTGCAAAGATATTCACGAGCTGAACGGGTTTCTCCAGTTTCATTCCTTTGGGCACATACATAAAGAATCCATCCTGCACGAGCATTGTATTGAGGGCGACGAGCGGATTGTCGCCGTCGGCTGCGCGTCCGTAGTATTTAGCCACGAGGTCGGGATATTCTTCGGCGGCTTTTCTCAGAGGGCAAACTATGACGCCATCAGGTAGCGCGCGACGCGATATTTCGGTTTCAGCCCAAGAATCATTAAGCAGCATGAAGAGACTTGTAGATAGATTGGGCACGTCGCAGCGGAACGAGAGTGCGGGGTCAAATCCGAGCGGCAAACGGCTGAGATTGAGCCCGTAATCCGGCGCGAGCATCCCGTCGAGGTCGCTCAGTTCATAATCTTCGCTTCCTTTGGCCGGAAGATGTGTCGCTGAGAGACGGCTAAATGCATCCTCCCGGAAGGAATTGAGCAGTGATGCGGAATTATCCTCAATCAGTGCCTTATTGTCACGATATAAATCAATATATTGTTGCAGTGCGTTCACTTGCATAATTATCTTTTATTTACTTAGCAAGGGGTCAGGCGTCTTGCTTGTCTACCTCCTCCTTGATCCAGTCATATCCTCGCTCCTCCAGTTCCAAAGCGAGTTCGGGGCCTGCCGTTCTTACGATTCTCCCTTTATAGAGTATATGGATCACGTCAGGCTTGATATAATCGAGCAGTCGCTGATAGTGTGTGATGACGATTGTAGCGTTGTTGGCGGTTTTGAGCTTATTGACGCCTTCAGCCACGATGCGCAGGGCGTCAATGTCGAGGCCGGAGTCTGTTTCATCGAGAATCGACAGTTTCGGCTCAAGCATAGCCATCTGAAAGATTTCGTTACGTTTCTTTTCACCACCGGAGAATCCTTCATTGACGGAACGCGAAGCGAGTTTATTGTCCAGCTCGACTATGGCGCGTTTCTCGCGCATCAATTTCAGAAATTCTGTGGCCGACATAGGCGGCTGATCCATATATTTGCGTTTGGCGTTTATAGCAGCGCGCATAAAATTCACCATTGAAACGCCGGGAATCTCCACCGGATACTGGAATCCGAGGAACAAACCTTCGTGACTTCTTGTCTCGGGCAGCATTTCGAGCAAATCTTTGCCGTTAAACTCCGCGCTGCCTCCTGTTACGGTGTAAGCCGGATTGCCGGCGAGAACCATCGAAAGGGTTGATTTCCCGGATCCGTTAGGTCCCATTATCGCATGCACCTCTCCCGGCTTGACTTCAAGGTTGATTCCTTTGAGTATCTCTTTGCCGTTGATTTCGGCATGCAGGTCTTTGACTTTAAGCATATCTCTTTGTCTTGTTTTCTTATTTTGTAGGCATAAACCTCACGCCACGGAGGTAGCTACCGGTAAAAATTCATCCATACTCATAACATCTGCGCGCGCCGGATAGTTGCAAGATATTTTTTTTGCCTCGCGTAGCTGAATCCTGTGCGCCAGTTCCACATAGCTTTCGCATCCCAGCACAAGTGGTGCGATTGCCATTACCCCTTCCACAATGTTGCCGTCGTCGTCGCATGAATATTTCATCAAGGGCGAATCAGGGTTGCAGGCCAACAGGAAATTGAACGCTATCGAGAGTGCAATCAAATAACCGGTCAGGCAGGCCACGCATCCGAAAAGGGAGTCGATCGCCCCGCTGCCTATCACGGACATCGCAGACGAGAATACGCGTCCTAAAGTGTTCAGCAGCAGATATGTAATGGCATAAATGGCTGAACATCCGAGCAGTGACGCCGCGAATGTGGCGACGACATTGTCCACCGGCCAAATATGCAGTTCCAAGAAGAAATTATATGCCGGTTCATAGAATACGTGCGCTGCCAATGAGCCGACACAAATCCCTAAAACGCGACCTATCTGCCGAATAAGCCCCAGCTTCCAGCCTCGCATCAGCGCGATGCCTGCAACGATGAGCACGATTATATGGTAGGCAATATTCATCTCGCTGATTTGATTTGATAGTTTCGTGTTTTCGGGATTAGTAGGGAACTATGATAACTGTCATCTTCCCCGGGTGCCTCCTTGAAACGTTTTGTTTGCAAAATTAGTGAAATTCCTCCACATATCCCTTATTTCCTCTTAATTATTTTCGCGCACACTCAGAGTCGGCTCTGAGTCCCGCTGCTCTTTAAAGACTTTAATGCGTGATTGTGTAAAAAATGTATCCGTCCGAAATATGCCGACTTGATTTTTTAAATCTTGTCGGCTTTGAAGTTGTAAGGAAGGAGTTTGATTAGTTCAACTTCTTCCATATCAGGCCTGATGTTTTCAAGGGTGTGCTTAATCCAGTCGTATGGGTTT
>JAGAUF010000021.1 GCA_017620885.1 Muribaculaceae bacterium | reverse complement strand
GGGAAAATAATTCGGGATGAGTCGTGCTATCAATACGGGGATTCGTAGGTAAGGTCTTTAGGGTCATTAAGGTCGGTATGGTTTTTAGAGTCGGAGATCGCGGATGTGTCGGATGTATCGGATGTGTCTTATGTGAATGATGTGGGGAATTTGATGGGGGAATAATGCGGAGGGTCGGTACGGACTTTAAGGACATTTAAGTCGGTAAGGGCTTGGAAGTGTTGGAAGGCTCTGATTTAGTTTATTTAGCTGATGTAGCGGATGTGTCGGATGTATTGGATATAGGTATTCCATCTCTACCCTCAGTGGATTTTATTGTATTTTTGACTTGACTCTTAAACTTTTCTGAGAATTCTTTGGTTATGTGGTTACGTTTTGCGGGTTCATACGTATTGGATATAGAAGAATATGGAAAAGGACGCACTGACATCGTCATTCGTAAGCTTGCGTGACAAGCTTCACCGCATCGCAATGAGTTATCTCAAAAGCGATGCGGACGCTGACGACACACTGCATGACGCGTGGTTGCGGCTACGGGAAAGAGATGATGTCAAGAGCGACCCGGAAGCAAGAAACAAACTGATTGCAGTTGTTCGCAATCTGTGTATTGACAGACTCCGCAAAGCCCCCACAATTTCTATCGACTCCGTTGAGCTTACGGAATTCGGGACGGGAGAGCTGGAAACTGAAGATGTCAATAGGTTGGAACATTTGCTTTCAGCAAGTCTGACTCCTCTGCAACATCGGATTTTCAATCTCTACACTCACGAGGGGATGGAATATGATGAGATTGCCGAGCTTCTGTCCTTATCCGTTGAAGCAGTGAGAATGAACATGAGCCGCGCCCGAAAACGTATGCGCGAAATCTACAAAAAGCTGAACGCATGAAAGAGAACATTTCACATTTTACTCTTGCGGAAATCGAAAGGTTGTGCCGGATGTATGAAGATTGTCAGCTTTCCAGATTGGAAGAAACTGAACTGGAATATGTGCTCCTGAACACTTCCTTGAAATCTCCGGTAAGTACCGAAACAAGGAATCTGATGGGGCTTTCATCCAAGATTCATCTCTCTGAGAAAGATTTGGGCTCCCGGAATTTTCGGATAAAAAAGATATGGAGATTCTCAGCTGCCGCTGTTATTGCCGTTGTCGTATTGGCATCGGGGATGGTTTTCTTCCGGAATCAGTCTTCAGACACGGAGGTATGTTATGCATACGTAGAAGGAGAACGGACAGGGTCAGACGAAGCAAGGGAACTGGCAATGCAAAATATCGCCCGAGCCGAACAGTTTATTCAGACTGTCGATGCTCTTGAAGAAGCTGAGCAGTCAAAAGTAAATCATTTCCTAAACAACTCAAATCTCTCAGAATGAAACGAACAGTCTTCTTGATAATCATACTTCTGTCGTGTCTTTCGGCGTTTGCCAAGGCTCCGAACCTCAATGTCGAGAAACTATTTGACGGCAGGTATAACAGCAATCGCCATGTCACAGTATCGGTATATAAAAACAATGGCAACTATTACCGCGGTCTGACCATAGAGAACGACCCAGCTATTCTGAAAAAGATTGCAGAAACAATATCCAAAGACGCTCCACGGGGTTTTAATTATTCCGACAACATAAATGGGGGCAGCCGGTACATATCCTTAAAAATCAAGAGTAATGGAGAGACGATTTTTATAGGATTACAAATGGAAAATTCGGGAAACGGATTCTTCTTCATTCAGGGCAAGGAAAAAGCCTTCAAATAATCTAAACACAATATTATGAACAAGTTAATATCGCTGTTTCTGACAGCGACAGCAATTCCTTTGTCTCTGTTCGCGCAGGAAGCGAATGATTCCGTGCCCGCAAGCTGGGAACGGGAACTCGAACTCAACGAGGTTGTCGTTGTGGCAAGCGGCCCGGTACTGAAGCAATCGCCGGACCGTATAGTGTACCTTACAAAGAACGATCCCTACGCATTGGGGCTGAACGGCGTGCTGGTTCTCGACAGAATCCCCAGAGTCTCCGTGACTAACGATCATGTCAGCGTCGTCGGCAAATCTTCCGTGAAATACATCATCGACGAACATCTGCTTGAAATGCCTGACGAGGCCATAGCCATTCGCTTGAAGAATCTCCAGTCATCCGGAATCGAGAAGATAGAACTGCTCACCACGCCACCGGCGAAATATGCCGCCTCCACGAATGTGGCTTACATAAGCATAACCACACGCAATGAAGCTCTCGGCACACGAGGCAACCTATGGGGCAACGGAACGGTACGCGAGGATTTCAGCTACCTTCTCGGTGGCAACATCAGCCATTCCACACGGAAGGTGGAACTTTCGGCGGATGTGAGCTGGCAGGACATGAAAGGGATAAACGACCTCGACAGGACATATACTTTCTCAGACTATGTGCGTACATCCGACCGCACAAATCATTTCACAAATCGTTCACTCGGTGTAAACGGACTGTTCAAATACAAATTCAGCGACCGAATCAGTGCGGGAGCCATAGTCAATTTCAGCAACATGAGGTTCAAAAGCGATCTGTTGGATGAGACAATAGATAACGGCGTGACATATTATTCACGCAATCTCTCTCCGGCGAAACCGAACAATGCAATTACACTGACGGCATTCGGTGACTGGTCACTCGACTCCAAAGGCAAGATGCTGAGCCTTACTTATAATTTCTTCAATCGCCATACACGGTCATTTTCCGATGTCACGACATGGCAGGATGAGAGCGCCCCTACAAGGCTTACAGATGACGGGACAAACCAATACCGGATACACTCTGTCAAGCTTGATGCCGTTCTGCCGTTTTCCGCGTTCAGAATTGATGCTGGGGCAGCGTATACAGGCGTCAATAACAATACCGACATTTATGTTTCAGACTTAATGGATGGCTATTGGGTAATCAATACCTTACAGAGCAATACTTTCAAATACGACGAAAAGACAGCCGCCGTCTATGTAAGCGCAGAGAAAAGCTTCTCAAATTCATTCTTCGGTAAACTCGGCCTCCGTTATGAACATACGGATGTCACGGGAATCCAGTTGATTGACAATATGCGCCATGACAAAAGTTACGGCTACCTGTTCCCGTCGCTCAATCTTAGCTGGAACTCGCAGAAAGCAGGACGGTTCTCTCTGTCATATTCGATGGGCATTACCCGTCCTAATTTCGGTGACCTGAATCCCTTCAGATATTATACCACAGTGAGCGATTGGTTCTCCGGCAATCCGGATCTTGACCCGAGCATATCTCATAACGCCGAAATCAATTATAGTTTCAAAGGCGTTTATGCCGTGCTTTACAACTCATACAACCATAATGCCATAGGCAACATAACGAGATTCAACGCTGACGGAAGCCAGTACACGCTTCCTGAAAACTGTCTCAACACCAACAAGACAGGTCTGTATGCCTCTTACAACCGCTCGTTGTTCTCATGGTGGAACCTCAAACTTGGCGGCGAGGTGTTCTATTCAGTCGCAAAATCAAAAGTGCCCGATTTCAAGGAATCGAACGACCATGGCTGGAGCGGCAAGCTCGAACTTAACACCTCGTGGATGCTGAACCGACAAAAGACCCTTATATTCAATCTTCGTTTCAGCCATTATTTCCCATGGAAAGACAGGATGATACATTACTCGTCAATCACCCTTATCGGCTGCGATATCAGATATTCGCTCCTTGACAACCGTCTGAATCTTGCCCTTGCAGTAAATGATCCTTTCGGCTGGAATATCACGAAATCAAAGGCAGACTATAATAATTATGTCGTGAATACACGCAATGACGTACATTCACACGCGTTCACATTCAGAGTGTCATGGTCATTTGGTCGCAATAAGGTAAATAATGTATACCGCGATTCAAAAGAGCGTGAATCAAGTCGTTCTTATTGACAAAACTTCAATAAAGGGGGATTGTCGGGATTAGAGGAAGATGTGTCTAATGTGACGTATGGGTCTGATGTGGGAATTTTTTTTTGGGATTTTGGGGTTGGAAGTTTGATATTTTAATTTTTATGATTATATTTGCATTCTAAATTCATTTTATCGATATATTTGAGATAATCTGCGATGTTTTTGTAGTCGTAATTGATAATATATTGGTAACGATTGTTTAACCTTAAAATAGTATGTGCTTATGAAGAAGTTGGTGTTTATTTTAATGCTGTCGGCGATAACAATGATGGCGCCGGCATATTCCGATGCGGAGACTTTGTACCCAATCGAATTTACTCATTCTCATTGCAAGATTAATAAGCCGGGTCTCGATCGCACGAGATCATACGGTTTCCCTGATCCCTCTTGGGATATTCAGTACGCTGATGGTAAGCTCTCCATTACGTGGAATGATTTTGAGGCGAACTGCTGTATAGATGGTTTCACAAGAAGCATAGAGCTTGAAGGTGATACTATTATTTTCAATCTTACGGAAATCGGAGGATATTGCTCGTGTATCTGCACTTATGATGTCTCTTCAGTTTTCGAAGGGATTGCAAAGGGTAAATATAAGTTGGTTTTCAAGCAATATTCTTATATTGTGGCCCAGACTGAGGTTGATTTGGATGAGGGGTATGAAGTGTCGTTTGAGAAGCCTCTTTCGGTGAATGAGGTTTCATCGGATAATAGTTCTCTGATGCTTGATGGTGAGATTGTGAAGGCTTCGAGTGTGGGTAAGTTCCGCCTTGAGGTGTTCAATTCGGCAGGCAGTCTGGAATATTCTTTGGATTGTGAGGATTACGCAGAACTTGGCTTGAGTGGCCTTTCATCGGGCGTTCATATTGTCCGGCTTGTCTCAGCGAGCGGTGCACCGATTTCTCTCCGTATAATCCGTTGACCGGGGCTTATGTGATTAAACAGGAAAAGGGCCGATTCCTGCAAGTGGAATCGGCCCTGAATGTTTCTATGTTTTTCTAATGTAGGTTGGCCAATTGATTAGAAATATGTAGAGATTGCGTAGTCGATGTTGTCGATGATGTTGTTGAGGTTGCTGTCGGAGGAGTTGATTTTACGAGCGGCAGCGGCAGCATCGGCAGCGGGTACGAAGTAGTTGTCTTTGATTTCCTGTTTTTTAGTGCGTGCGTCAGCGTTGTTGCTGTCGATCGCGTTGAGGAGTTCAGTGCCTCGTTTGTACAGGAATATAGCGGCGTTTTTGTCGGTGTCGAAGTCGGCGTTGCCAAGCTGGAGTGCTTTACGGTAGTCGGCTTCAGCAGCAGCCATATCGTCTTTACGCTCGTTGACGAATGCACGCAGGCCGTAGACGTTTCCGTTGTCGGGCACAGTGTTCATCACATCGTTTACCATCTGGAGGGCTTTGTCGAGGTTGCCGTTATCGACGTTGTAGCTGACGATGTTGTTGAGGAAGAATAGGGGCTCGACGCCGAATTTTTTGTAACCTTCTTCAGCAATGTTGTAGATTGCGTTTTTGGCCTCTTGAGCTATATTAGCATCTTTTTGAGCGAGTGCCTGCCAAGAAGCGATTTCATAGATATACGGCTGGGAGTCGGAAGCGTTGGTTTTACGAGCTTTAGCGAAAGCGTCGACAGCAGCTTGGAGATCAGGAATTGAGTAAGCGGCGATGCCGGCGTTATTGTAAGCGAGCGCGATTGTGCTGTCGTTGGCAACGAGGGGATTGTTGGAAGCTATTTCACCGAAATAGTAGAAAGCCTTGTAAGCTTTGTCGAATTTCTTGTCGTTGAAGAAGTTAGCGCCGGCATTCCAGTAGTCGCCGGAACGTTCGGAGAGTTTGCTTACAATGTTGTTGGTATGTTTAGGTTTCACTTTACCTTCAGCATTGGGTTGATTGTCGAGTATCATGGCTTGCATAAAATACTCGAAACCGTTGAGGAGCTGATCGCCCATAGCGTTGTTGTCGGCGGTGTAGTTTTTGTCGGTCTGCGCTTTAGTGTTTTCTTTTTCGAAGGCATCCATTTCGATTTTGCCTGCGACAAAGTAGGTGTTGGCGTCTTTAGCAGTTTCGGGGTTCTCGAAGGCGCCTTTGATGGTAGAGCGAGCTTCTTCGAGTTTGTCGAGTTTGCCGGAGAGCTTTTTAGCGGCGTTGACAGCTTCTTTCTGAGCGCTGAGCGACGCTACTGAGGCAATGCAGAGCGCGAAAGTGAGTAGTTTTTTCATATTATTGTGAGTTTATTAATTTGTTTAATTGTATGAGGTTATTAAAAGTAAGACATATCAAGAGGAGAAAAGTTTAAGATATGTGAGAATGGGTGGGTTTTAAAACGTTATGGATTGCCAATAAATCCGTTAGGTGGGTCTATGTGGCAATCCATATTCAATAGTCGTATGTATTATTCAGCCGGAGCGTCTTGCCCTTCAGAGTTTTCTTCTTCGGCGTGCTCATCAACGGAATCGACTTTGCAGACGGAGGCGATTGTGTCGCCACGTTTGGCGAGGTTGATAAGTTTGACACCTTGTGTAGCACGTCCGGTAGTCCTGATGTCTTTTACAGAGAGTCGGATTGTGATTCCGCTTTGATTAATAATTACGATGTCGTTGTCGTCGTTTACGCTCTTGATTGAGACGAGTTTTCCGGTTTTTTCGGTAACGTTGAGCGTTTTAACACCTTTGCCACCACGGTTAGTGATGCGATAGTCTTCAAGGGCTGAACGTTTACCGAATCCGTTTTCGGAAATTACCATTACGTCGTTTTGAGTACCCTGAGGCATGACAATCATTCCGACAACGCAGTCGTTATCGTCGGCGAGAGTCATAGCACGTACACCGGTGGAAATACGTCCCATTTCACGTACTTTCGATTCGTTGAATCTGATAGCTCGTCCTTCTTTGTCGGCAATAATAATGTCGGCGTTTCCGTCGGTGAGTCTGACTGAGATCAGCTGGTCGTCGTCGCGGAGGAGAATAGCTTTCGTTCCGATTGCGCGGGGGTTAGAGTAAGCGCGCAACGGAGTTTTCTTGATTATACCGTTCTTTGTGCAGAATACGAGATTATGCGTGGAATTGTAATCGGGATCCTGAAGGTTTGAAATTCGGATGAAAGCGTTGACGGTGTCGTCGGCTTCGATCTGCAGGAGGTTCTGTATAGCGCGTCCCTTTGAATTTTTAGCACCTTCGGGGATTTCGTATACTTTGAGCCAGTAGCATTTTCCCTTTTGAGTGAAGAAAAGCATATAGTTATGGTTGGATGCGGGATAAATATGCTCGATGAAGTCTTCATCACGAGTGTCGCTTCCTTTGGCACCGGTTCCTCCACGGTGTTGAGCGCGGAATTCGGAAAGTGGAGTGCGTTTGATGTATCCGAGGTGAGAGATTGTGATAATCATTTCGTCGTCGGGATAGAAGTCTTCGGCGTTAAGGTCGCCGCTGAAGGGGTTTATCCTTGTACGTCGTTCGTCGCCATATTTGTCACGAATTTCGATAAGTTCGTCTTTCATTACGTTTCGGCAGACCTCGTCGTTGTTGAGGATGTCGTTGAGATGGGCGATTATTTTCATCAGCTCATCGTATTCGTTGTGGAGTTTGTCCATCTCCATACCTGTGAGCTGACGTAGTCTCATTTCAACGATTGCCTGAGTCTGGATGTCGTCGAGTGCGAAACGTTCGGAGAGTGTATGTCGCGCTATCTCGGTTGTTGCGGAGGACCGTATGATGTGGATTACTTCGTCGAGGTTATCGACGGCGATCATCAATCCTTTTAGTATGTGAGCGCGTTCTTCGGCTTTTCTCAGTTCGAAACGTGAACGACGAATTACGATTTCGTGGCGGTGATCGACGAATGACTGGAGGAGTTGCTTGAGGTTGAGAGTTTTTGGGCGTCCGTTTACGAGTGCGACGTTATTGACGCTGAATGATGTCTGGAGCTGAGTGAGCTTGAAGAGTTTATTGAGGATAACGCGGGCGTTGGCATCACGACGGATGTCGATAGCGATGTGCATTTTTCCTCTTGCGGAAGTATCAGTAATATCTGTAATGCCGTCGATTTTCTTTTCTTCGACGAGGTCGGCGATGCTTTTAACGAGGTCGTTTTTGATAACGCCGTAAGGGATTTCAGATATAACGATTTGGTCGTGGTTGCCGTCGGATTCGATTTCTGCTTTAGCACGAATGATGATACGTCCGCGTCCGGTCATAAAAGCGTCTTTGACCCCTTGGAGGCCGAAAATTTCGCCACCGGTAGGGAAGTCGGGCGCCTTGATGTATTCCATCAGTTGCTCTATATCGAGGTCGGGATTGTCGATCAGGGCGAGTGTAGCGTTGAGGCTTTCAGTAAGGTTGTGAGGCGGCATATTGGTTGCCATACCGACGGCGATACCGCTGGCACCGTTAATTAGGAGGTTAGGTATTCTTGTCGGGAGGACAGAGGGTTCAGAGAGGGTGTTGTCGAAGTTGGGGACGAAATCGACGGTGTCTTTGTCGAGGTCCTGAAGCATTTCTTCTCCCATTTTTTCGAGTTTAACCTCAGTGTAACGCATGGCTGCGGGAGAGTCACCGTCGATAGAACCGAAGTTACCTTGTCCAAATACGAGCGGATATCGGAGAGCCCATTCCTGAGCGAGTCGCACCATAGTGAGATAGATGGAAGAGTCTCCGTGGGGGTGATATTTACCCATAACTTCACCGACGATACGTGCTGATTTCTTAGTGTCGCCGGAAAAACGGTTGCCGAGTTCGTTCATACCGAAAAGGACGCGGCGATGGACGGGTTTGAATCCGTCGCGGACGTCTGGGAGTGCGCGCGATACGATGACCGACATAGAATAGTCGATGTAGGCACTTTTCATTTCGGAGTCGATATTGACCGGGATTATCTTGTCGTAGTCTTGCATTTTAGCTTATCTAAGATGAAATTAAAACGGGGAGGGAGG
>JAGAUF010000003.1 GCA_017620885.1 Muribaculaceae bacterium | reverse complement strand
TTGCGAGATGCGCAGGCATGCGGGAAGCTGAATTTACCTTCTCCGTGAGCAACCCAGATTCCAAGCGTAGATCCACTGAGCAAACCAAACATTACACTGTTGTTACGCTTGATGTCCATAGAGTGGAACGCTGACTCAAATTTACCGGAATTATTCTCCTCCATAGTCGGAGCAAGTTTCTGGTCAAAGTCAAGCAGATTAAGCTCCACCATCAACTGACAACCATTGCAAACGCCTAATGAAAGCGTGTCTTTACGACGGAAATATGCTTCGAGCGTAGCTTTCGCCTTCTCATTATAGACGAACTGGCCAGCCCACCCTTTGGCGGATCCGAGTACGTCGCTGTTGGAGAATCCGCCACAGAAGACTATCATATTGACATCTTCGAGCGTCTCGCGTCCCGACGTAAGGTCGGTGGTATGAACGTCTCTTACGTCGAAACCGGCCAAATGAAGAGCGTAAGCCATCTCACGCTCACCATTTATACCTTTGTCTCGGATAATGGCTGCTTTTATACCCGTAGTTTTCTCGCGGTATTCTTTGATTCCGCACGAGGAGAGCCGTCCGTTGAACTGACGCGGGAATTTGAAGACAAGCGGCTGATGACTGTAATTTTCATATCTTGCTGTCGCGCACCGCTTATTAGTCTGAAGGAGTTCCATATTGAAGGAGGTGTGATACCAGTCATCACGCATCGAGTCAATATCGATAGATTCCTCTATTCCTTTACCGATGATCGTCAGATTGCGTTCGGCAATAGTCTCGCCTAATTCGATAAAGCGAATTTCGGCGTCTTTGAGAATATTTTCTACTTCGGCATATTTATCCTGTTCCACCTCAACGACGACTGCCGGATTCTCGGCAAAAAGTATCTTAATGGCATCTGCCTCGTCGAAACCGTCGATATTCATTCTTACGCCACCTTTCGTATTGGAGAATGACATCTCAAGTATCGTCGTTATCAGACCGCCTGCCGACACGTCGTGCATCGCAAGAAGCAGATATTTATTGACGAGCTGCTGAACAGCCTCAAAAGCAGCGGAAAATTGTTCAACGCTTCCGACAGTCGGCGCTTCTTCACCAATCTTATTAAGCGACTGAGCGAATGCAGAACCGCCAAGACACATCTTGGAGTTACTGAAATCTACATAAATAAGCTTCGAGTTCTCTCCACGAAGAACCGGTCCGACAATCTTCTTCACGTCGCTGACCTCACCAGCCGCCGATATAATGACAGTGCCGGGAGCCATTACTTTCTGGTCGCCATATTTCTGCGTCATCGAAAGAGAGTCCTTGCCGGTGGGAATATTGATTCCGAGTGCGCAAGCGAACTTGGAACAAGCCTCTACTGCACGGTAGAGAGCGGCATCCTCACCCTCATTCTTACAAGGCCACATCCAGTTGGCTGAAAGCGAAACGCTCTTCAGGCCTTCTGCCAATGGAGCGCCGACGATGTTTGTAAGAGCCTCTGCAATCGACAGGACGGATCCTTTGGCGGAATCTATCAAAGCTGCCTGCGGAGCATGGCCAATCGACGTCGCGATACCGGCTTTTCCGTGGTAGTCAAGGGCCACGGCGCCACAGTCGCTCAACGGCAACTGAAGCGGTCCCTGACATTGCTGACGGGCCACACGGCCGGTGACTGAACGATCCACCTTATTGGTGAGCCAATCCTTGCATGCAACGGCCTCAAGTTGCAGCACATTACGCAAATATTCCTGCAGCTTTGCCTTATCATAAACCGGATCCGCATAATGATGTGTCACAGTCACATCTTCCATTACGGTCTTGGGCGAATTGCCGAACATTGCCGACATCGCAAGATCGATAGGACGTTTGCCGTCAGCCTGCTCAAACACGAAGCGATTGTCGTCTGTCGTCTCGCCGACCACGTAGAAGGGAGCCTGCTCACGTTCAGCGATGCGTTTCACCTTCTCGACATCTCCGGCACGAAGCAAGAGACCCATACGCTCCTGACTTTCATTACCGATTATTTCTTTGGCTGAAAGAGTGCTGTCGCCTATCGGAAGGGCACTCATATCAATTTTACCACCCGTAGCTTCTACGAGTTCGGAGAGTGCATTCAGATGGCCTCCAGCACCATGGTCATGGATGCTGATGCAAGGATTCTTCTCCATCTCAGCGAGAGCGCGCACTACGTTGGCTACACGCTTCTGCATCTCAGGGTTGGCACGCTGTACCGCATTCAGCTCAATTGAGTTGGCATATTGTCCTGTTTCAACCGATGAAACGGCACCGCCACCCATACCGATACGATAGTTGTCGCCACCCATCAGCACGACTTTCATGCCCGGCTCCGGCTCACCTTTAAGGGCGTCTTGCATCTTTCCGTAGCCGACACCGCCGGCCAGCATTATCACCTTGTCGTAAGCGAGTAAGCGATTATTTTCTTCATGTTCAAATGTAAGTACAGAACCACAAATCAGCGGCTGACCGAATTTGTTTCCAAAATCGGACGCACCGTTGGATGCTTTGGTGAGAATCTGAGCAGGAGTCTGATAGAGCCACGGACGCGCCAGCGGTGCTCCGCACTCAAATACCCTCTTTTCCGTGGGGCGAGGATAGGCCGTCATATAAACGGCAGTACCGGCGATAGGCACACTTGACATACCGCCGCCCATACGGTCACGAATCTCACCACCTGTGCCGGTAGCCGCGCCATTGAACGGCTCTACCGTAGTGGGGAAGTTATGGGTTTCTGCTTTAAGCGAAATAACAGTCTTAATCTCATCCTCATGGAAGAGCGACGGAGCAAGAGGTGATGATGGAGCGAATTGAGCCACTGTAGGACCTTCTACAAACGCAACATTATCCTTGTAAGCAGATACAAGTTTATTAGGATTCTGCTTAGACGTCTCTTTAATCATCTTAAAGAGGCTCATATCTTTCTCCTTGCCGTCAATAATAAATTTACCATTGAAGATTTTATGGCGGCAGTGCTCGGAATTTACCTGCGAGAAACCAAACACCTCCGAGTCGGTCAAAGGACGTCCGATCTCTTTCGACAGATTCTCGAGATATTCGATTTCATTTCTCGACAGAGCCAACCCTTCCTTGTCGTTATATTCCGTAAGATTTTCTATATAGACAATTGGGGCTGCTTCGCGTTCTATGTCGAATATCTTAGGATTCATCCCGTCATATTCACGCTCTATCATCGGATCGAATTCATCTTTCTTTATAAAGCGTTCAATGCGGGTAATCCCTGTAATACCCATATTGCGGGCTATTTCCACTGCGTTTGTACTCCACGGAGAAATCATCTCCTTGCGTGGTCCGATAAAACGTCCTGAAACTTTATTGCTCTTCACGAGCTGAGCGTCTCCAAACATCCATTGCAATTTCGGAATCACCTCATCGCGAAGAGGTTTCTCAGTCTGCACCGCATATACAGTGCCTCCGCCTTTCTTAAAAAACTGTAAATACACGTTGATACAAATTATCTGTGAAAGATTTTTCTAAAATGCAAAATTACAAAAAATCTTCAATCCCACCAAACCTCCCGCCGCCCCATTTCGCCCAGTAATTATTTTTGTGGGCGTCATATTTGCGTCAGCGAATCACCATAGCGGGGTTATCGGGGTTGTCAGAGTTATCGGAGTTCTCCGAGAATTTTAGCTAATTTAGCTATTATAGCTATTGTAGCGCTCCGCGCTCTACGGGTCGCGCCTACAAGGTCGCTGAACTTTATCGCGCACTTCGCACGGAGCAGGCTGCTCCTTGCTACATCACTGTGATCTCTTTCTTAATAGAATCAACCACAATTGTTATTTTTTGCTTGCCCATTGCGTCCTTGTTGCCCTTCCCCTTGAACGTCAGCACACCATCTTTATATTCCGTCTGAATACCTTCGGCACCTAAGACATGTACCCGACCACCGTCGGTGGCTACACGCAATGTATCGCTGCCACCATCTTTCGGAATAGTGACACTTTCGCGAAATACGTTAAGGAATGTAGCCTCATGTACCTGCACAACCGGAAGATTAAGTTTCTGCTCTCCATTCATGATAGCTATTTTGCCATTGCGTACGCCCGATGTAGTATTCTTGCCTACCTTCACTATCAACAACGAATCGACAAGCTGCGTATCCACCCAGTCGGGAGAGGATACGAGTTCAAAGTCAGGAGCGTCACTATGCAATACAATCGTGTCTGTCCCTCCGTCGGACAGTATCTCGATTTTTTCAACATCGCTCTTCAGATAAGTAGCCTTCTGCTTACAAGCAGTCATACCTGCAAGCACAGCGACAATTGCAAGAATCCATAATGACTTAGTTTTCATAGCTTTATGGAGTTTATATAATTTTCTTTTAATCATTATATCAAATAAGCCACATAGACACATACCTTTAGCGCATGAAGCTTAAATTTCTATCACATATCTTATTGCCTACGCGCCCGATTGAAATCATCACGGCAAACAAAAAATGTGAGCGCATCATAATACTGATACGCTCAAACTTTGTAGCGGGACCGAGAATTGAACTCGGGACCTCCGGGTTATGAATCCGACGCTCTAACCAACTGAGCTATCCCGCCGTATGAAAACCGAATGACTCACTTTTACCCGATTATTTCAAACCTCATTTCAATCACAACAAGGTGTCATTCCGTTTTTCGACTGCAAAATTACAACCAAAATCTGATTCTTCCAAATTTTTTCGACAAAAAATTTCAACAAAAATTAGCAAAATCACGCAACAGCCAATTCATCAGGCATTTATAATTTAGAATTTAGATTTGTTGCTTTCATTGTATGACGGGATGAATCGAGTAGGTCAGGAAACAGGAAAATAAAGTTTTCTGATCTACTTTCGTTATGTGACGGGCATGAGCGCAATGAGAGCGTATCAAATTGCCTTGATACGCTCTCATATTGTTTCGATGAGGGCATCCGTAGATGCTCACTCATACTGAGATTACTGATTCTGCAGACGGAAAGTTACCGGCAGCGTAAACCAAGAACGAACGGCTACACCATTGTTCTTACCGGGCTGCCATCTAGGCATCTTTCTTACGACACGGAGGGCCTCCTGGTCGAGGGCGCGGTCTACTCCCTTCACAACCTGTGCCTGCGATACTGAGCCGTCGCGTTCTACGACGAACTTCACGATCACACGACCCTGAATATCATTCTGCTGAGCCGATTCCGGGTAACGGATATTGCTGCTCAAGAATTTCATAAGCGCGCCTTGTCCGCCGGGGAATTGTGCTTGCTGTTCTACAGCCGTGAAGATTTGTTCAGGTGCGGGTTTCTTCTCCGGTTCCGGGGTCGGTTCGGGAGCTTTAACCACTACCTGTTCTTTCACTGCTTTCATACGGTCTGCGTCGTCGCTACCTTCCTGATTGACGACACCACGGGCGGTGTTGTCTTCCTGACGGGTTTCAACGTCGCGGACTTCGTTTTTCAGCTCTTCCTTCTTAACAATTGCAATCTGAGTCTCCTGCACGGTAGCGAGGACTTCTTCCTTCACTTCCTGAGGGGGCTGCTCATACTTCTGCTGTTCCGGTTCTTCCTGAGCCTCTTCTTCCTGTGCCTGCTCCATAGCTATCTGAGACATCTTCTCAGCCTGCTCAGCGAGGGCGAGGCGAGCCTGCTCATCGCGATAGTCGGCATATTTAGAATAGCCGAATACAAGCAATCCGACAACTACAAGACCAATCAGGGTATAGAGAGCAGCCATATTATGACGCTTTGCACTGTCTTTACGAAGCTGATAGGCACCAAATTCCTGATTCTTACCTTTGAACACCAGGTCGCGCCATTCCTTAGAGGTCAGATCTACACTTCTTTTAGCCATTTTCTTTTACTTTTTAATGGGTTAATAAAACATCTGACGTCATCAACGGTGACGGTTCTGGTAATCGATTAGCATAACAGAGTCTACCTTGGTCATATTATCCACCTGATAGATAGAGATCGAGTTGATCTGCATTTCGTCAAGCACTTCCACAAGACCGCCATAGGATGCACGGGGAGTGGATTTGATAATGATGACGGGCTTTTTCAGATTTTCGCTGCGACGCACCTTCTTGGCTGCCTCATCGTAGGCTGCCTGTGCCTTTTCACGACCATCTTTAGTTTCGAGACTTCCGAAACCACCCTTCTGGTATTTCTCTTTCAACTTCGTAATCTCGGCGAGCACTTCCTTGTTTCTCTGCTGAATAATCTGACGGATACCGCGAGCGGTAGGAACGCCTGCAGCGTTGATTTCATCCGTAAGGAATTCAGATTTCTGAAGGTTGTTGTTTTCGCCGGTAGGGTTCTCGCTTCCGTTGCCCGGTTTGCCAAAGTAGTAGTAAACTTCATTGACAACTTTACCGTTTACGGAATCGATATCAGTAAGGCTACCTCTTTTAAGACGCGCGTCGAGAATAATCGTTACAGCGTCTTCTTCTGAGGCTTGCGACATGTTTTCTACGTTATCCACTTTCTCATTAGAAGGCAACGAGATATTAAGTGTCTGCGACTTAATCATCGTGGTACACAGCATAAAGAACGTGATAAGGAGCATGTTCATGTCGACCATCGGCGTGAAATCCACGCGGATCTGCATCTTCTTCTGGTGGCTTTTACCTTTTCCGCCGCCATTGTTTTGTGCTACTTCTGCCATAGTCTATTATTCTCCTTCGGCTTTTAATGCTGTCAATAACGTAAACTTATTCATGTGGATGGTCTGTAGATTGTCCATCACCATGTGGATTTTCTCAAAGGCGGTATTCTGGTCAGCCTTGATAGCTACACCTGTTCCGTCTTTAATCTTGTCAGCAAGGTTCTGGTTATCGGTCTGGCGCATAGCCTTCATCCAAAGCTGGAACTCATTGGGGGTGTCCTCATTGCTGTTCCAGTTGATAGGAATACCGGTGCGGTGATTGGGGTTGTTGTCCTCGCCCATCAACCATTTGTCCATTGCAGTCTGACCTTCGGGCAACTGAGCGAGATCAAGGAACTCACCCATCTGCGAGAGGGGAACGCCGAATGAACCGAGCTTGCTGAATGCCTGCTTCTGCAATGCAGTAAACTGAATCTTCTTCGTGTGTGTCCTATTGTATTCTTCAGCTACTTTGTCAAGGAGCGCCGCTTTCATCTTCTCGTTAGAGTAATCTTGCGACGTATCATTGTGCATAGTGAGCCAAACTTTTCCTTCCGGATTTACCAGCACCTGCACGTAATTAGTCTCCTGAACTTTCTCCTGAGAAACAGAAGGAGGCGTTACGACAGTGGCCGGTTCCTTGGAAAGGAACGTAGAAGTCAACATGAAGAAGGTAAGCAAAAGCACGGTCACGTCACTCATCGCCGTCATGTCGATGAATGTGCTCTTTCTTGCGATTTTTACTCTTCCCATATTGCTATTAACTTATTCGGTTAGAATTAAAAAGATCTTGACTTTCGATAGGAACTTAGGCTATTACTTGTGAGTAGCAGCGAAAGTAGCTACGATAGAGAAACCGATTTCGTCGATAGCGTAGGTAAGGTTGTCGATCTTGTTTGTAAAGAAGTTGTAAGAAATAACGGCAAAAGCACCGGTTGCGATACCGAAAGCGGTGTTCACAAGTGCCTCGGAGATACCGGTAGAGAGCTCAGTAGAGTCAGGAGAACCTGAAGAAGCAAGAGCCTGGAAGGACTTGATCATACCCATCACAGTACCGAGAAGACCGACGAG
>JAGAUF010000020.1 GCA_017620885.1 Muribaculaceae bacterium | reverse complement strand
GGCCGCCACCCTTGGTAGCTTGGAAATAGTCGGCCTGAGAGGGCTGGATAGTACCGAGGCCGGGACCGCCACGCATAACGTTGAGCACGAGAGCGGGGAGTGAAGCGGCAGCGATGTAGGAGATACCCTCCTGCTTCAGGCTGACGCCGGGCGAAGAAGACGATGTCATCACCGCTTTACCGGCAGCCGCACCGCCATACACCATATTGATGGCAGCGAGCTCAGACTCGGCCTGCAGCACTACCATACCGGTTGTTTCCCAGGGCATAAGTTCTTCGAGAGTTTCGAGAACTTCCGACTGGGGTGTGATAGGGTAACCGAAATATCCGTCGCAGCCGTAGCGGATAGCGGCGTGTGCGATAGCCTCGTTACCCTTCATTAATCTTACCTCTTCTTTCATATCTTTTAGTTGTGTTAGCTTGTTAGGTAAATTCAGAGTTTTTCTTTACAGTCAGTTCATTTGGATTCGCGTGCCGAATCGAATCAGTCTTCTACTTTGACACGGTAAACCTCGATACAAGCGTCGGGACATACCCAGGCGCAAGAACAGCAGCCGGTGCATTTGTCGGGGTTTGCCATATAAGCGAAGTGGTAGCCGCGGTCATTGACCTCATTCGGCTGAAGCGAGAGAGTGCCGGTAGGACATGCCACGACACAAAGGTTGCACCCCTTACATCTCTCGACATTTACGGTGATTGCTCCTTTTACTTTTGCCATTGTTATTAGAGTTGTTGTTGTTTTGATTCAAGGTTAGGTAACTTTTTGACAGGCTCACAGACACGAGTCTTCTAAAAGTTCCCACAAAATTACCCATTTTTAACGAGTCGGGCACTCTATATTTTTATGTTATACAACATATTTTCATCCCTTCTGCCTCTATCCGTTCATTTTTATTGCACACTCGGAAATTAATGTGCATTTTGCTGAATCGGCTCATATCCTCTTATTCCTTCTCTTCCGCTTTCTTGACAAGGATGTCGCGCAGCTCAGCCATTCCTGCCGTGGCCGTCTTCCTGATGACTTTCACCGGGAAACCGCTGACGTCGGCCGGATTAGGGTCGATATAGAAAACGGGCACTCCGGGGCGCACGAAATTCAAAAGCGAAGCGGCGGGATAAACCACCAGCGACGTGCCGATTACGACGAAGATGTCGGCTTCCGACACCTCTTCCACCGCCTTCTCGATATTGGGTACCGGCTCCTGAAAGAAGACGATGTGCGGACGCATCAAGTCGCCGTTCTTTCCGCGCGTCTCAACATTCGTGTCAAGATTGTCGGGCGAGAGTTCCTCAATATAATCCGGATTCTTGATGGAACGTATCTTCATCAGTTCGCCGTGCAGATGAAGCACATTGCTCGACCCTGCGCGCTCATGCAGATCGTCTACGTTTTGCGTGATGACACGCACGTCGTAATATTTCTCAAGGTCGGCCAAAATCTTATGGGCCTCATTGGGGCGGGCATTGACAAGCTGATGGCGGCGCTCATTGTAAAATTTATGAATCAGAGCCGGATTACGGCGGAAACCGTCGGCCGAGGCTACATCCATCACCGGATAATTCTCCCAGAGTCCATCGGCATCGCGGAAAGTCTTTATTCCGCTCTCGGCACTAATGCCGGCGCCGGAGGAAATCACTAATACAGGTTTCTTTTTCATACACATAAAGATTGTGACATACAAAATTATTAAGTATTTTTTTATTTTTCAAATTTTTGAAGATTAAAATTTTGTCACGTTGATTATTATAGCTAACTTTGCAAATTAAGAACTTATTGACCACTTTGGACGTTATAACTTAACCTACCGAAAGGAAATACCTGCCGGTCAAGTATTTTATAACGGTATTTAGCAGTTGGAATACACTTATAACTTAAAATAAAAGCAACATGAAGAAAACTTTACTTTCGCTGGCGCTCGTGCTTGGCACGACTGCTGCCTTTGCAGCGCCATTCGATGTCAACGACGCCGCTGACATTCAAGGCACATTCTCGGAGGAAGTACCTAAGGGTGAAGGATCTGCAACCGGACAGGCTGCCCGCTATCAACCCCTCCAATCGCTCAAACTCGGCGATTACACCTTTACTTTCGCCAACGGCGAGGGAAAGACAGAGCCGGCATACTATTATGCTATGTCGACCAATGCCAATCAGGACAAGACCATCCGTCTTTACAGCACCAACACGATGACCGTCACGGCACCCGCCGGCACTACGATGGGTCAGATCAGCATCACCGGTACAAACGGTAAGACAGGCATCGTGACCGCTGACGCCGGTACAGCCACAAGCGAAGCTACCTCTATTAAATGGAGCACAACAGAGCCCGTCAGCAGCGTGACATTCACGTTCTCCGGCTCATTCCGCATCAGAACCGTAGAAATCTCTTCCGAAGCAGGTAGCGAAGTGCCCGACACTCCCGTTACCCCGACAGGTGGTCTCTTCAACATCGACTTCAAGACCTCACAGGGCGGCTTCACCTTCGAACAGGGCACTCTCCCTGAAGGACTCTCTTTCGTGTGGAAGCAAGACGCCAAATACGGCCTCGTGGCTTCCGGATACTATCAGAAAGTTTACGCCACCGACGCTTGGGCCATCAGCCCCGTAGTTGAGCTTAAAGACGTGGAAGAACCCACTCTCACTTTCGCTCAGGCTATGAACAATTTCAAGGATGGCAACGACAAGATCGCCGTATCCGAAGTGCTGAAACTCATCTCCGTAAATGTACGCGAAGAGGGTGGTGAATGGACCGCACTTACCATGCCTAACGTTCCTACCGCACAGGGCTGAGATTTCGTTGAATCCGGCAATATCGACCTTTCCGCATATCTCGGCAAGAAGATTCAGATCGGTTTCCACTACACCTCTACTGACAAAGTAGCCGGCACATGGGAAATCAGCTATGCCAAGCTCGCTGCCAAAGGTGGTGACACTCCTGTAGATCCGAATCCTCCTACACCCACGGAATATGATATTCTCGTAAACGACGCCACGGAAATCGACGGTGAGTTCGTAGCAGAGAAACCCGCTGAAGGCAGCGGATATCCCACCGCAGCTCACTATCAGCCGCTCAACAGCTGTCAGATCGGTGACTATTATTTCAGCTTCTCCAACACGACGTCTGAAAACGCCAACCAGCAGCCGGCACTCTATCTCCCGATGAGCGACAGCACTACGGGCAACAAGAACTTCCGTATGTACAATGGTTGCGTAATGACCATTCAGGCTCCTGAAGGAACGAATATGTACAAGATCGACGCCGACGGTTCTAACGCCGACAGCGGTCTGACTGTCACCCCCTCCGTAGGTAATGTAACGCTCGACGGTGCCAAAATGCACTGGGAAGCAGCTGAAGGCGCAAACAGCGTATCTTTCACTTTCGACAAGAAAATCCGCTTCTACGGTTTCAACATCACCACGACTACCGGTTCTGTTGAAGAGGTAGCTGAGAACGTTGTAGTTTACGTAATCGGCAACGACATCATCGCTCCTGAAGGCGCAGACATCTATTCTCTTACCGGTGTTAAGGTAAACGGTCAGGGCGTAGCTCCCGGTATTTACGTAGTACGCGCAGGCAACAAGGCTGTCAAAGTACTCGTTAAATAAAACCAACCCTATAACTCAATACAAGGAGGGTGTATCGGTTTTTCGATACATCCTCCTCTATTTTTATGCTATCGGCAGAAGGTCAGAACAATCTATCGGAACGTCGAGGGAATCAGCAACCGTAAGGGCGACAAGACGCGCAAGGATGCGGGGAGTATGCTGCGGAGCGCCATAACGGAAAAGCAGATAATCTTCACGGGCATCGGGGTCAGTATCGCGCACGCGACCTTCGTCCATACGCTCGTGATGCAAATCAATCATACGCGAAATACAGCCGTTGTCGAGCGTAATGACGATTTCCTCGTCATCGCTGCGAAAGAGCTCCACATCCTTCTCAATCGCTTTCTCAGCCAACCATACGGCGTGACCGTAATCGGCGCTGTCAGGAGGAGCAGCCACGCACATTATGGCGTCGCGATCAATGCCCCACTTCCTCGCCTCACCGAGCATCTCGCTCACCGTATTTCCGAGAGGGAGGGAACCTGTGGCAGTCACTATACCGTCATTTATCACGAAAGTCTCCATAGCGCGCCTGTCGAGCGATGCTGCCGGCAACACGACAAGCAGCGGCAATCCTTCTTCCGCCCTGTCGGTCAATTCGGGCAAATCCTCCTCACGAAACGGTGTATCGGAAGCCGAAGTAGAGAAAGCTTCCTCGGGCGTAGAAGGAAATTCGGCCATCATAGCCGTATGCGTCGGGTATTCGCGACGTTTGTCATGGTACCAAGCTACGCTCTCGGCCGAAACGCCACGAGCAATCAGCTCACGTTCATACTCATCGAAAGAGGCGAACAATTTTTCTCGCTCATCCGGAGTAATCTCGCGGCTATACATCTCTATTTCGTACCACGGCACAAAAACCGGTTCCTTGTCGCTTTCGCCTGCCTCGGCTCTCTTCCATTCGCGATAGAAGTAATTGTCCTTCCCGTTGGCGGTGGATTCCATCACTATTAGAGAATCGGCGGTACGGCCCACAGTACCGCTGACGGTGCGCACTATCTCTTCGGCCGCATCCGCCTCGCCATCTCCCCAGAATGCCACTTCACTGAGGTGAGCCATAGCTAAATTGGAGCTGCGCACGGAATTGGGCGCACCGGCCGTGGCGAGTGCGATACGGCAGTCGCGCGCGGCGATTTCCACCACACCCTGCGTCTTTTCGTAAGGTGTGAGCGTCCACCCCTTCGACGATCCGGTTTTCAGTTCGTCAGGGTATTCGCGCAGCAGCCGGCTATACATACCGCGTATTCCGGCTGAAGCGTCTTTTACGTGCGCGCAGATTACGGAATTCCATCCCGTGTGGCGCACGAGTTGCATCCAAGCCATATAGACCTGAATGAGCGTCGATCCGCCCCATTGACGCGCCTTAAGCATGATGAGGCGGATAGGGCGTCCGGCGCGTCGCTGACGTTCCATGACGTCGAGCACACGACGCTGCGGCGCGTTGGGCACGAAAGGCACCGATGCGCCGGAGAGTTTGTCTACGATTTTCACACAATCCTCAGCCCAGCTGAGGAAATCTTCTGAATAGTCTTTTTCCATGATTAATATTTTTATGTTTCAAATTATGCAATTTATCTATTTTGTTTTCTGTATCTTGTTTTTCCCTTATCAATACTGTTTTGAGATGATGGCAAGAACCGGCTCATAGATCATCATCTATAAACAGACGCGGCGTATTCGTCACGAATACACCGCTTATCTGCTGAGTTTCCGGATTAAAAAATCGGCGGAAACTTAGATGAATCAACTACGATTCTATGTACCATTATTCAACCAAACATATTAAATACATAGAAACTCACCTTGCGCCTGAGTTTCTAAGAAGAAAACTGTACATCACGCACAACAATCTTTCGATTTCATAAAGCAAAATTCAAGGCACTTTAAGAATTTCACAATCCGGGAGATACCTTATAGCAGACCCATTTATGAAAGTAACACAATCATCACCTTAAACCACACAGCGGGTCTGCATTTGTTAGCGAGTACAAAATTACAAAAAGAATTTTTAAATTCCAAGTTTTTCTCAATAAATTTTTTGATATTTTTCGTGTTCCGTGATAGTAAAATTTTCTCAATATTTGAAAAATGTTTATTTTTACGCTATAAATTTTACAAATAGCTACTTTTTTATAATCTATACCGCCATTTTTACTATTTGTAAAATTTTAAACTGATATAAACCTATAATAACCTAAGAAACTTTACAAATGTAAAGCATCTAAACCCGTAAAGCAATAAAAATAGACAGTAATATTGACATTTTGATTTTTCAGAGAGACAATATTTGATTATTGACAAATGTAAAAACATTTACCCTAAAAAGATTGCGTGCCGCTATAAAATATAGCGACACGCAAATATACACGTTACTTTCTATAATTATCAGCCTTGTTTTTCTAACATTTTGATTTTCAAAAAATCTTTATTGTTAAAAGACTAATTTTATAAAAAAGAAAGTTTAATTTTTTCTGAAAATTAGCCGTTTACCGACTTCATGTGGCGGATAAGATCGAGAACCTTGTTGGAGTAGCCGATTTCATTGTCATACCAAGAAACTACCTTAACAAAGTTTTCAGTCAAATAAACACCGGCGGTAGCGTCGAAGATAGAAGTAAGCGGGCAGCCGAGGAAATCGGAGCTTACTACAGCGTCTTCAGTGTAGCCGAGGATGCCTTTGAGTTCACCTTCAGAAGCCTCCTTCATAGCGGCGCAGATAGCCTCTTTGGTAGCGGGCTTGGAAAGGTTTACAGTAAGGTCTACAACAGAAACGTCGAGAGTCGGCACACGCATGGAGATACCGGTGAGCTTACCATTGAGCGAGGGGATAACTTTACCTACAGCCTTAGCAGCGCCTGTGCTTGAGGGGATGATATTGCCGGAAGCAGCGCGACCGCCACGCCAGTCTTTCATAGAAGGACCGTCAACGGTTTTCTGAGTAGCAGTGATTGAGTGAACGGTAGTCATAAGACCGCTCTCGATGCCGAATTTGTCGTTGAGCACCTTTGCGATAGGAGCGAGACAGTTGGTCGTGCAGGAAGCGTTGGAAACGAACTGAGTACCTTTGACGTATTTATCGAGGTTCACACCGCATACGAACATCGGGGTATCGTCCTTAGAAGGAGCCGACATAACGACGTATTTAGCGCCGGCGTCGATGTGAGCCTGAGCTTTCTCTTTTGTGAGGAAAAGACCGGTGGATTCAACCACATATTCTGCACCTACCTCACCCCATGCGATTTCGGCAGGGTTCTTGCAAGCGGTTACGCGGATTTTCTTACCATTGACGATAAGGAGGCTTTTTTCGAGGTCGTAGTCTACTGTGCCATCGAAACGACCGTGCATAGTGTCATACTTAAGCATGTAGGCCATGTAATCTACCGGGAGAAGGTCATTGATAGCTACCACTTCAATGTCTTCGCGCTTTGTGCTGGCGCGGAAAACAAATCGTCCGATACGGCCGAAGCCGTTAATACCGATTTTTGTCATTTTCTTTTTATTTTTGGGTTTAATAAAATCTTTCTTACAAGTAATCTTACCTAATTAAATACCGGATTAGACCGCAAATTTACTATTTTTTTTTTAACTTTGCAAATCATAATCTCTCAAGAAGAGAAAAACCGTTTTTTCTTTTTAAGTGTTTTCTTAATAGATTTCCTTTCAAGGAACGGTATTCTCTTCTCTACTGCATATTGACAGCTATATTTGTAACAATTAAAAACTCAAAAATATTGCAATATGGGAAAATTTTTACAAGATTTTAAAGAGTTTGCCTTCAAGGGTAATATTCTGGATATGGCAGTCGGCGTTATCGTCGGCGGTGCTTTTGGCAAAATCGTTTCGTCGCTTGTCAATGATATTCTTATGCCTGCTATCTCATTCATCATCCCCGGTGGAGGCTATAAGAATTTGAAATATATCGTTACTCACGCACAGGCAGCCACGGATACACAGGCAGCCGTAGAGGAAGTGGCCATAAATTACGGTCTGTTTATCCAGAACATCGTGGATTTCTTCATCATAGCTCTGAGTATTTTCGTCGCTCTTCGCGTGATTATGAAATTCAAAAAGCAAGAAGAAGAAGCGCCGGCCGCCGCTCCCGAACCCACCAAGGAGGAAGTTCTTCTCACGGAAATCCGCGACCTTCTCAAAGAGAAGAAATAATCTTAAAAGAAAAAATACATCATATATATAAATGTCACAGAAAGTAAGGGCCAAAAAAGTCCTCGGACAGCATTTTCTCAATGATTTGAACATAGCCCGCAGAATAGCCGACACCGTCTCCGGACAGGAAGTCGGCAATCCTGCATACGCAGATCTACCTATCCTTGAGATAGGTCCCGGTATGGGTGTGCTGACGCAGTTTCTGCTTGAATCGGGGCGGGAGATAAAAGCCGTGGAAATAGATACGGAAAGTGTGGAATATCTTCACAAAACCATGCCACAGCTTAATGTGCTTGAAGCAGACTTTCTTACCCTTGATCTTCGTGACATTTTTTCCGGGCGTCATTTTGCCCTCATAGGCAATTATCCTTATAATATTTCATCGCAGATTTTCTTCAAAATACTCGATTACAAGGATATTATTCCTGTGGCTGCCGGTATGCTTCAACGCGAGGTGGCGCAACGTCTTTGCTCACCTCCCGGTTCAAAAGCCTACGGTATTCTATCCGTGCTCTTGCAGGCATGGTATGATTGCGAATATCTTTTCACTGTGAACGAGAATGTGTTTACTCCACCGCCGAAAGTGAAAAGCGGAGTAATACGCATAGTGCGCAATAGCCGCAGCACTCTCGGTGTGGACGAGAAAAAATTCAAGACAGTGGTAAAGACAGCTTTCGGCCAACGCCGTAAGACGCTCCGTAATTCTCTCGGACCGCTTATCCCTGCCGGCTCTCCCCTTTTACAAGACGAAATATTAAAGAAACGTCCCGAACAACTCAGTGTAGAAGAATTCATTGAGATAACGCGCATCATAACATCAGATGGAGAAAGAACTACATCTGATAAATAAGGGTTTGCAATGTCCTTATTGCCATTGCGCCACAGAATTAAAGGACAGCGCCACCGTATATAAAGGGCGCCATTACGGGATGGTACGTGTATGTCCTCAGTGCGGAGCATACGTGAATTGCTATCCCGGCACAGACCGTGCCACAGGGAGTGTAGCTGATGCTGAATTGAGACGTCTGCGACATTCGGCACATTTATGGTTTGACGCCATCTGGCAGAACAAGCTGAAACGGTCACGATATAACGCTTACTCTTGGCTTTCGCTCCGTCTTCGCCTCAACAAAGATTTCACTCATATAGGTATGGCCGACAAAGAACTTTGCCGGCGCATCATCGATATTTCACGTCGATATATCTCCACCCATGATCCCGACCTCTACCGGAGACTGGAAGAAAAAATTTAAATTTACATATTATATAGGTAATATACGTCTGTTTTCAATCTGTAGATAACTTGTAGATAAGTATACATTTTCTGTTGAAAAACGTGTATATAACGTGTTGAAGAGTATGTAGACTAAAAAATAAATAAAGCGGACAGGACCCTTTATCGTCATAAAGAACTGCGCTATGTTCAAAAAACAGGACGTTTACTACATATATTTCTACATATAAACACCCTATTATCCGCAATAATTTATTAACTTTGCAGTTGTCTACAACGTGTATACAACATTTGCATTGACCTGAAAATCAATTGTAAGGTATGTAGACGACGTGTAGATAAGGCATATAGAAAATACCCATAAGTCAGAAAAGCAAATTTTGAGGTAATTTTTTATCTACTTTTATCGACAGCTATTATTGTTGTTATTTAAATTTTAAAGTAATAATTTTATAAAAGATATAAATATAAAAAATGGATTCATCAAAAACTGCGATGCCCGCGTCGAAGGAAGAACTGCGCCGCGAGATTCTTCGACTCAAAAAGGAGAAAAATGCGCTGATAATGGCCCATTATTATCAGATAGATGAGATTCAGGAAATAGCCGATTATATAGGTGACTCTCTGGCTTTGGCCCGTGAAGCTGCTAAGACAGATGCGCCGATGATAGTGATGTGCGGAGTGCATTTTATGGGTGAGACGGCTAAGATACTTTGTCCGGATAAAAAAGTGCTTATACCGGATGAGAAAGCGGGATGTTCGCTGGCCGACAGCTGCGATCCTGCGGAGTTTGAGAAATTCACACGTGAACATCCTGATCATACCGTTATAAGTTACGTAAATACTTCTGCGGCGGTAAAGGCCGTGACCGATATTGTGGTTACATCGGGCAATGCGCGCAAAATAGTAGATTCGCTGCCTAAGGATGAGAAAATAATATTCGGTCCTGACAAGAACCTCGGCGGCTATATAAATAGCGTGACAGGACGTGATATGCTGCTTTGGAACGGAGCTTGCCATGTTCACGACCGTTTCTCCCTCGAAAAGATAACAAAGCTGAAAGAAGCTAATCCGGGCGCCAAAATTCTTGTACATCCCGAGTGTCGTCGTCCTTTGCAGCTTATAGCCGACAAGGTAGGTTCCACCGCCGCCCTGCTCGATTATGCGCGCAATTCGGAGGCTAAAGATTTCATTGTAGTGACAGAGAGCGGCATACTCTTTGAAATGCGCAGAAAATGTCCGGAAAAGAACTTTATTGCCGCTCCTGCAGAAGACAGCGAATGTCAGTGTAATCATTGCGAATATATGAAGATGAATACATTGGAGAAGCTGTATCGCTGTCTGCGCGATGAAAAGCCGGAAATTACAGTGGATCCTGAAATCGCCGCTCGCGCCATCAAGCCTATAGAACGTATGCTTGAGCTGAGCTGATACGCTTTTTCTCCGTATTATATATCTTTCCTATATGAAAGAGAAAAAAACAATCATAGAACTTACCACCACTACGATAGAAGAGTACAGAGAGCGTCGGAAACGCCCTCTGTCTCTTTTAGCGGATAATGTAAGGTCACGCCATAACATAGGATCTTTCTTTCGTACTTCAGATGCTTTTCTCGTGGAGGAAATAATCCTCTGCGGCATTTCGGCTACCCCTCCCGATAATGAGATAGCCAAGACAGCTTTGGGTGCTGAAGAATCCGTAAAATGGCGTTATGCGGATGATTCATTGGAAGAGGTGAAACGCCTCAAAGGGAAGGGAAAAAAGATTTGTGTGCTGGAGCAGGCGCATGATAGCGTTATGCTCCGCGAGTTTATGCCCGAGGATGGTGAAGACTATGTGCTTGTGGTAGGCAACGAGGTAGAAGGAGTAAATCAGAAAATAGTAAATTTGGCCGACGTGATCATAGAGATACCTCAGAATGGCATAAAACATTCGCTCAATGTATCTGTTTCTGCAGGTATCGCTCTGTGGGAGCTTTCTTCAAAAATGAAATGAGTTTTATTTACTCCTGATGTGAGTTCGGGATAACGAAGGTCCCAACGGCTGACCCGCAAAGAGACATAGATAATCATGCGATCCGACCGGGTAGCATAATTATTTAAACCGCAACTGTTTATTGTCAGAGGACGAGTTGTCCGTTTGACCCAAGAATCTCGTAATAGAAATTGACTTCCGGCTTTGAGGAGAAGAAGCAGTATGCGCCCATAGCCGCAAGCAAATTCATAATGAAATTATGGACGCTCCGGTGACGTGAATGCACCAGTTGCGCCACATTCTTGAGTATGTAGTAGAGGGGCATCAGACGCTGTTTCATATCTTGCCATTGGCTGCTATTCCCTTGAATACCTTTATACTGAACTCAAGTTTGTTGTGTATCACCGGGATGCAGGTGCTGTAGACAAAGCTGATGCCTGTGCATTCCCCGAAACAGGCAAGACGCAGGAACATTGGGAGTGCCACGAAGCAACGCGGCATGACCTCGACAAAACGATTGCACGAGAACCGTCGTGGAAACAGATCAGGATTGTGATGACCTCCGCATCGGACATTATGCGCCTCCTGCGGCGTTTCGGAGCATAAGCAGAAGACGGAAGGGCATTTTTCGCCATCTCGGACTCATATTCCTTGCAAAAATCATCGGCAATATAGAAAATTTCAGTAACTTTACTCTCGGTAATTATGATACAGTATTTATTGTTTGCAACATCTAAATTACTAAATATCAATGATATTACCAAAAGAATAGGCAACTTTTTCAAGCTGCCGATTCAACTTTTTCAGGGTGTCTCTTATCCCGAACTCGCGTTACTGCATAATAGAGATAAAATTACCTTAATATAAACTCTCTAAGAGCACGTTCCTTAATTTTCTTCTTCAAGTTTTAGCAGCGCTTTCTTCACAGAGAGTCCGCCGCGATATCCTCCGTTATGGAACAGCTTGGCCACTATCCGGTGACTCGGTATAAATATGGAGAGCAGATTGCTTCCTATACAGCTTCCTATGCATTGCGACATAGATTTTCCGCCGTTTATCATATTTGAAAAGTCACCGTAAGATACCTGTTCACCATATTTTATAGTCTGGATTATTTCCATTGCTTTGAGATGAAATTCCGAACCTACTATATGTAGCGGCACATTGAAATTCTTGCGTGTGCCTGCGAAATATTCGTCGAGTTGCACCGTCGCCATATCAAGTACACTTGTTTTGTCCTCCTCATTCTCGAAGCGTGTCCTGCACCGTATAAGGCGGCACAGTTTGCGAAGTCCTGCATCGTATTTTACAGAATTGGTCCAATCGCACAAACATAGTTTACCTTCATATTCTCCTAAGGTAAGATGGTAATCACCGTTGTGATATTCTCTCAATATTATGTACTTTTTCAATGACATCGCATATAAATTTAGAAAGTGACAAATTATGGTAAGCTTTCAAACACTGATAAAATAATCAGTAATTCTTTCTTGATAAAAACGGCATAAACAATATATGAGCGCAAAGATAATGATATTTTTATAGTAATCCAAATATTTTAATAAAAATCTTTATTTAAATTGGCTTCAATATGTATTATGTAATAAATATAGGAATTGTTTTGGTAAACAAATGCTTAAATGCATTATTTTACATTTATAAATATTTTAAATATATTTTATATGCAAATTTTATTTCGTATATTTTTTATATCTAAAAATTTACATAGATAAATAGATACACATTTTGAGGACGGCCTTACTTTCCCTGATTTTATATGTGCAAAAAAAATGTGTATTGTAGTTTGCAATACACATTTTTTAGGGCCGTTGTCCTGTCGGCTCTAAAGATTATTCAGATTTTATTTTCGGCCAAGATAGATAGTGACTACGCCGAAAGTGAGACTGCGCCATCCGGCTTTGTTGAATCCGGCGGTTTTCATCAGGGCGGTCATATCGTCGCGCTGAGGACAGGCTGCGATGCTCTCCGGAAGATATTTGTAGGCGCGATTGTCGCCGCTGACGAGTTTGCCGATCGAAGGGATAATATGATTGGCATAGAGGTTATATCCCCCTTTAAGGATGAAATTAGAGGGGACAGAGAGTTCGATGACGCATATTATACCGCCGGGCTTAAGTACGCGATACATCTCTTTATAACCCTTTTCGAGGTCTTGAAAATTGCGTACACCGTAGGCTACCGTGACAGCGTCAAACGTTTCATCTTCAAACGGAAGGTCGAGAGAATCTCCGCAACGGAAATCTATGCTGTCGCGCCAGTCGGGATGAGTTTTGAGTTTTTTCTCAGCTTCCGCAAGCATCCCCTCGGATAGATCTATGCCTGTGATGCGTAGACCGGGAGACAGCTCTTTGAGTCGGAAAGCCACGTCGCCTGTTCCGGTGGCTACGTCGAGCACGTGCGAGGGATTGAATTTGAGCACTGCACGCAGGGCTACATCGCGCCAGTGGCGATGCAGTCCAAACGTCATTGCCGTATTCATAAAGTCGTAGGCGGGAGCGATAGAGTCAAACATTTGTTCCACCTGCTCCCGTTTCGGACGGTTGTCTTTGTAAGGGTCTACGCCTTCAACCTTTATTTTTTCGTTCATTTCAGCTCAGCGAGGGCTTTCTTCACATTCTCTTCGATGCGGAGATTAAGATTGTCGGTATTTTCGCGTATAAACTTATCTCCGGTGATGCTTTCGTAGAGTTCGATATATCGGTCGGAAACCTCTTTGCAATATTGAGGCGTCATCTCGGGTACTTTCTGACCCTCTTTACCCATAAATCCGTTTTGGATAAGCCATTTACGCACAAATTCTTTAGAGAGCTGACGTTGTTCCTCACCCTTTTCAAATCGCTCGGCGTATTCGTCGGCGTAGAAATAGCGTGAAGAGTCGGGTGTATGGATCTCGTCAATCAGGATAACTTTTCCGTCGTAGATGCCGAATTCATATTTGGTATCGACGAGGATAAGGTTATGCTTGGCGGCCATTTCAGTGCCGCGTGCGAAGAGGGCGAGAGCGTATTTTTCCACCTGCTCGTAGATATTCTCCGGAACGATGCCGCGGGCTATGATTTCTTCACGCGAGATATTTTCGTCGTGGCCGGCATCCGCTTTAGTAGTAGGGGTGAGGATAGGTGAAGGGAGTTTTTCGTTCTCACGCAGGCCGTCAGGGAGCTTTACACCGCATATTTCGCGCGCACCTTTGGAGTATTCTCTCCAAGCTGATCCGGCAATGTAGCCTCTGACGATCATCTCGATTTTCAGCGGTTCACATTTCAAGCCTACAGTCACCATAGGATCGGGCGTGCAGACCTTCCAATTTTTCACTATATCGGAGGTTGCGTCAAGGAATTTGGCTGCAATCTGATTGAGCACCTGTCCCTTGTAAGGAATACCTTCCGGGAGCACTACGTCGAAGGCCGAGATGCGGTCTGTGGCAATCATGACGAGGTATTTGTCGTCGATATCATAGACGTCTCTCACCTTGCCATGATAGACTGATTTTTGTCCGTTGAAATTATAGTCCGTTGTTTTTAACGTATTCATTGTTGTATGTTGTTTTTATTTGTTTTTGTAAATAAATCAATCACCTCCCGCGCAATATGGCGAGAGGTGAAGTATAGTTATAAGTTTTTCGCGTAGGCACGACGGCGTTTGTGTTGCCGGTTCTCGAAATATTCCCACTGATTCTGCACCTTGGCGTTTGTTTCCATCTCCGGGTTGGATTCGGCATGTTTATATCCGAGGCGCTGATAGTGAGGTATAAGGTCGGTAAACAGCAGCGCATTGACGCCCTTGTTCTGATACTCGGGTTTGACGGCCACGAGCAGCAGATCCACGAGATCATTCTTCCCCTTAAGTCCCTTCAGCAGATGATACCATCCCATAGGAAGCATTTTTCCGCCTGATTTCTGGAGAGCCTTGCTCATCGACGGCATAGAGATACCTATTCCGACCAACTTATCATCCTTATCTACGATTAGCGTGACGAGGTCGAGGTTGAGCAATCCGAGATAGATGTCTATATAATGTTTGATTTGCCGGTCGCTGAGGCGCGAATATTCGTAAAGATTGGCATACGATTCATTTACGAGGCGGAAGAGCTCTTCGCCGTATTCGTTTTTGATTTTCTGACGGCTTTTATATTTGAGCACGCGCAGGCCGAATTTCTTTTTCACTATTTCAGCTACGCGCAGATAGCGGTCAGGAATAGAATCGGGCACGGTCATCTGATATTCCACCCAGTCGGATTCTTTCTCGTAGCCTAATTTTTCAATATGCTTGGGATAATAGGGATAGTTGTAGATTGTAGCCATAGTGGACAATTCATCGAATCCCTCTATCAACATTCCTTCGTAATCGAGATCAGTGAAACCGAGCGGGCCGATCAGCTTCTTCATCCCCTTTTCGCGCGCCCAATCTTCAACGGCTTTCATCAGTGCGGCCGACACCTCTTCATCATCGAAGAAGTCGATGAATCCGAAGCGGGCGTTTTTACTGCCGTGATCTTTGTTGGCTTGATGATTGATTATTCCGGCGATGCGTCCGACGGGCTTGCCGTCTTTATATGCCATGAAATAGGCGCTTTCGCAGAAATCAAACGCCGGGTTTTTCGACGGATCGAGTGTATTGACGTCGTCAGAAATCAATGGAGGAACGTAATACGCGTTTCCCTTGTACATATCTAACTGAAACTCAGTAAAAAGTCGCAGATTTTTTCTTGTCGGCTCTATTCGTCTGATTTCTACCATCGCTATTAAATCATTTTCTTATTTCATTGATAATGTCATCCAGATAAGCAGAGCAGCCATAATCGTGATGAAGATACATATAAAGACGTAAATCTGACTCGAACTGCGTTTTTCTATCGCCAACTGAATATCTGTAATGGCATGGAAAGGTTGTGCCGGAGATATGCATTTATCGGCCACGTTGCGAAGCTTGGGCAGCTTGGCGGGAAGATGATCCAGCACCTCCATCAGAACAGTGCCGTAGCTTTCTATATCCTTTTGAGTGTCTTGTTCGCTCAGCGACGAAAGCTGGTCGTAACCTACATTTATAAGTTTCAGATTCTCATTATATTCGGTGAAGATAATATTCTCGGGCGTGATAGGCTCGTGCACGATATGGTTTTCCTGAATATATTCCATAGCGTCGAGAAGCTGTGTTTCAAGACGGTGGATAATCTTCGGCGTGAGACGTTTTTCGTCGATAAGGCGGCGCAGCGAATACCCGTAGACGTCGTCGGTGATGATCGACATTCCGGCACCCGGCACGAGTTCGAAATCGTTCACCATCACGATGTTGGGATGCGAAAGATTATATCGTGTCTCGAATTCCTTCTCCAGCATCTCCTGATATTTCTTATCGTCGGCATACTCTTTCTTCAGCGATTTGAGCATCACCCACTTGCCATATTTCTTGACCGTGTAGACGTCGTAAAATTTTTCACCCCATTCAGGCAGTAGTGTCAAGTCTGACCATTTTCCCGTAGGGTCGTCTATGGGTATTTTTTTCTCCTCTTTACTTACGTATCCTTCTGACATTGCTTCCTTGATTTAGGGTTGTTATTTTATTTCTCAGTCTATGATTGAGAAGCCACAATATTTCTGCAGACATTCAGGAATCTTGATTCCTTCGGGTGTCTGATTATTTTCGAGCAAAGCGGCCACGATGCGAGGCAGAGCCAATGCGGAGCCGTTGAGTGTGTGGCAGAGTTTGATTTTCTTGTCGTCGTCGCGATAACGGCATTTCAATCTATTGGACTGATAGGTCTCGAAATTAGATACCGACGATACTTCCAGCCATCTCTTCTGTGCGGCGCTGAACACTTCAAAGTCGAATGTGATGGCCGACGTGAACGAAAGGTCACCTCCGCAGAGACGCAGGATATGCCACGGCAGGCCGAGCTTCTCAAGCAATCCCTGCACATGGTCTTTCATCTCTTCAAGGGCGGCGTAGGAATTTTCCGGTTTCTCGATACGCACGATTTCCACCTTGTCAAACTGATGCAGACGGTTCAGACCGCGCACATCCTTACCATAGCTGCCGGCTTCGCGACGCCAGCAGGGGGAATATGCGCAATTCTTGCGCGGAAGGGAGTCGCCGTCGAGAATCACGTCGCGGTAGATATTTGTTACCGGTACCTCGGCAGTCGGTATCAGATACAGATTGTCGAGCGTGACGTGATACATCTGTCCCTCTTTGTCAGGAAGCTGTCCCGTGCCGTATCCCGATGCCTCGTTCACTACAAAAGGAGGCTCTACCTCGATGTATCCGGCTTTCCAAGCTTCGTCGAGGAAGAACTGAATCAGCGCGCGCTGAAGACGTGCTCCTTTCCCGATATAGAACGGGAAACCGGCGCCTGTCACCTTCACTCCAAGCTCGAAATCGATAAGATTATATTTCTTTGCCAAATCCCAGTGAGGCAATGCGTCCGGACCGAGGTCTGGTATATCGCCTCCCGTTTTCTCAACTACATTGTCGGCTTCAGATTTTCCTTCGGGCACTCCGGCATTCGGCAAATTGGGAACCGTAAGAAGGAGGCGCGTCATTTTTTCGGTGCTTTCGTCCTGTTTCTGCTGGAGTTCTTTCTGACGCTCCTTGATGGCGGCCACCTCAGCCTTAACTGACTCGGCCTCATCCTTTTTACCCTCTTTCATCAGCTTCCCTATCGACGACGCCAATTTCTTCAAACGCGACGAATCAGCCTCCGTCTCTGCCTGATATTTGCGACGCAATGTGTCAGCTTCAAGTATATCTTTGATGATTTCTTTGCCGTCAAATCCTTTCACAGCCAGTCTTCTGACTACAAATTCCGGATCTTCCTTTATCTGTGATAATGTTAGCATCCTTCTGTTTAGCTTTATATAGTTGAGTTTTGTTTCTTGATTTAATCCATTCCCCCTACCGTTTATAAGACGATGGTATCAGCCAAGCAATTTCTTCACCATATCGGAAATTGCCTTACCTTCGGCTCGGCCGGCAAGACGTTTGCTCGCCGTACCCATAACCTTTCCCATCTCCTTCATGCTTGTGGCTCCGGTCTCTTCGATGATGCTTTTCACCTCGGCTTCAAGTTCGGCCTCGTTCAACTGACGGGGAAGATATTCCTCCAGCACAACAGCTTCGGCAAGCTCGTTTTCGGCGAGTTCCGGACGATTGTTATCCTGATAGATTTTGGCGCTCTCCTTGCGCTGTTTCACCATCTTGGTGAGGATTTTTATTGCTGTCTCGTCGCTCAGTTCGCCATTGGCGCCTTTGGCAGTCTTTGCTTCAAGAAATTCTTTCTTTGCTCCTCGCAATGCTTCAAGTCTGACTTTTTCGCGGGCAAGCATTGCCTTCTTTATATCCTCGCTTACTTTATCAAATAAATTCATTTCATTAACCTTTTTTACCCTGACGTCGCCGCCACTCGGAGCCTTACGTCAGAGAACACTTCTCTAATAAAACACAAAAGTAATGTAAAAATCTTTTACCTCCAATTTTTTATCCCCTTTTTTTGCTCTTTCCCTTATTTTTTCTCTTTAACTGTAATCCAGAATCAGTTATCAGAAGTCAGCGGGCGTCGAAATAGCGGGAAGAGGGATGACCGATAATCAGACCCGTCGTAGTGCCCGTAGGGGTGAGGGCGCCGTGCTCCGTGATGCCGATTCCGAGAGATGAATAGTCGAGCAGTTTGTCGAGTTCAAACACCAGTGATTGTTCGGGAATAGAGCTGTAACCGACTGCCGGCCGGATTCCATCGTTTTCACCAAGCCCCCAAAGGCTCTTGCGTACGGTGTGGTGCATATATTCCGTCGCTGCCTCTGCCAGACGGTGTCCGAGTGACTGAAGAAGCAGGCTCCGGTATTCGTCGTCAGCGCTCAGAGCAATTGTCTTCTCCACGATTCCACTCCCGGCTATTGTCACTGCAAAAAGACCGATATAGTCACCTCCGCCATATATGAAATCGCTCATACACAGGCATTTCCCTGTCACGGGATTCGCTCTTCTCTGCCGTGCCATCTGCAGTCGGAGCATTTTTCCGCCATGCTCGATGATGATGTCGTCGCCTTCACTGCGGGCCTTCGCAATAATTACCTTTGCCGTAAGTTCGCCCGGATTGTCCGATAATAGTTTCATTGCATCTTGCATCAGTCGTTTCCCCTCTTCGCTTTCGCGAGGCACACCCCATTCGCTCATTAGTGCGCGACGATTTATCAACGGTTCCAAATCGCTGATTTTCACCTTGATGATATGTTCTCCGGGATGCAGAGGTGTCGGAGCCGGCTCCTCGACGGCTGCGTGCAGTCTGCGTGCCTCCTCCGGACTTAGCTGACGGGTGTTCTCGGCAAGATATTTCTCTGCAGATGCCTTTTGGCTTAAACGCAACTCTGCCGCTGCCTGTTCCTTCTCTTTTCCTGTGAATTTTTCAATAGTGACCGGGAGCGCGGCAGCATCGCGTGTGTGCACTACCGCACCGTCGTAAAGGGGAGCCAGACGCACAGCCGTGTGGAGATCTGACGTAGTGGCGCCTCCTACAAAAAGAGGTATCCGCATACCGGCGCGGCGCATCTCATCGGCCACGTGTTCCATCTCTTTCAGCGACGGGGTAATAAGTCCGCTCAGTCCGATGGCCACCGCTCCGTTCTCTTCAGCAGTCCGCAAAATCTCTTCGCAGGGCGTCATCACGCCGAGGTCGATTACGTCGTAGCCGCTGCATCGCAGCACGACAGCAACTATATTTTTGCCTATATCATGCACATCGCCCTTTACCGTAGCGAGAACGATTTTCTTACGGTCGGACCCCGTTTCCCGGCCACTGTTCTCCGCCTCGATGAAAGGTGTCAGAATACTTATAGCCCGTTTCATAACACCGGCCGATCTGACAACCTGCGGCAAGAAAATCTCGCCGCGTCCAAACATATCCCCTACCGAGTCGATAGCCGGCATAAGTACATCGTTCACCACCTTCATCGCGCTTCCCTTAATCTCTCTGACCTCCGAAAGCATCTCCTCCAATCCTGCATCTTCACCCTCCGTTATGGCGTTTCTAAGACGGTCTTCGGCTCCGCATATCTTTTTTTCGGGAATTGCTTTCTTTACACTCCCTTTCTTCATGTCGACCTCTTTTTTGCGAGTAGCAGCGAGACTCACGAGTCTTGAAGTAGCTTCCGGGTCGCTGTCAAAGAGCACGTCGGAAACAGCGCGTTTCAGACTATCGTCCACCCAATCAGCATCAAGCGGAGTCGAGGGGTTGATGATTGCCATTGTCATCCCCACGCGTATCGCCTCATCGAGAAAAACTGAGTGCATAGCCTTACGTACGGAGTCATTGCCACGCAGGGCAAACGAGAGATTGCTCACACCTCCGCTTACAGCCGCTCCCGGCAAGTTATCGTGTATCCATTTGGCGGCGCGAAGATAGTCAATTGCATATTTTCGGTCGCTCTCCATCCCTGTCGCCACGGTCAGTATATTGGGGTCGAAAATGATGTCTTCGCCACGAAATCCGACACGTTCAGTCAGCAGGTGCCATGCGCGCTCGCAAATACTTATTTTTCGCTTAAAGTCAGTGGCCTGTCCCTCTTCATCAAATGCCATGACCGTCACGCGCGCGCCGAGACGTCTCACCTCATCGGCACGCTGCAGAAATTCCTCTTCGCCCCCTTTCAGACTGATTGAATTGACTGTGCAGCAAAGAGGAGTCAGCCGCAACGCGCTACGGATTATTCCGAAATCGCTGGAATCTATCATCAGTGGCGTGGAGCAAGTGCGTCGGTCCGTCGATAATAGTTTCACCATCTTGCACATACAGGCTTCACTGTCCAAGAGGCCGTCGTCCATATTGATGTCAAGCATCTCGGCACCTTTCTCGATCTGTCCGGCGGCTATCTCGACGGCCGTCTGCCAGTCACCTTCGTTCACGGTGCGCAAGAATTTCCGACTCCCCGCCACATTGCATCTCTCCCCTACCTTAGTGAATTTCCTTTCCAAATCTCTTTTTTCCGGCAACTCGCGCACTTTCCCGTAACGTCCGGCTGTTTCGGCTATCCTGCGGATATGTTCCGGCGTCGTTCCGCAGCATCCGCCAATGATATTGACGCAGCCGCTCTCCAATACTTCGCGCACCTCGACCGCCATCTGTTCGGGCGAGTCGCTGTAATTGCCCATTGCATCCGGCAGACCGGCGTTAGGGTGTACGCTGATAAACGTGTCGCTTACCTTCGACACTATTTTCACCCACGGCAACAGCGCTTCGGCGCCAAATCCACAGTTCAGCCCGACGCTCAGCGGTGAAAGATGTCGCGTAGCCTCGATAAACTCCTCCAAAGTCTGCCCCGACAGCAGTCGTCCCTGTTCCGTCAGCGTCGCCGACAGCATGACGGGAATCCTGTGTCCCGTTTTCTCAAAGAGTGTAAGCAGACCGTAAATCGCCGCTTTCGCGTTCAGTGTGTCAAACACCGTCTCCAAGAGGAGTATGTCGGCGCCGGCACGCATCAGCGAGTCAGCCTGACTCTCGTAAGCGGATGCCATAGTGTCGAAATCGACTTCATCGCTTAACGACAGAGATACGCCCGTAGGTCCCATAGATCCCACGACAAGAGGCCGCTCGTCGTCGCTTATACCGTGTTCGGCGCAGAAATCATCCACTGCTCTGCGGGCCAACATAACCCCCGCTGTATTCAGCTCATCTATATCTCCTTCAAGACCATATTCGCCGATAGAGAGACGGTTGCTGTTAAAGGTATTTGTCTCAATCATATCGGCGCCGGCTTCGAGATACGCCCGGTGGATTGCGTAGATGTCCTCCGGACGGCTGATGTTAAGCACGTCGTTGAAGCCGGCGAGATTCTTTCCATGATTTGCGTAACGATCGCCGCGGAAATCTTCCTCCCGAAGCCCCAGACGTTGAATCATCGTCCCCATCGCACCGTCCAAAATGTGGACGCGCCGACGCAATCTATCCGCTATTCTATCCATATCAGAACACCTCCTTTGCTACGTCGCGAACGCTGTCGGACGCATAATGAGTGTAAAAATGAATCCCCGGAACTCCGCGCGCGATAAGTTCTTTGCACTGCTCGCGACACCATTCCACCCCACATTGACTTGCCTCTGCGTCTGTCTTGCATTTGCGCAGCTCAGAAGCGAATGTCTCCGGAATATCTACGTGAAATACGCGGGGCAATACCGTCATCTGTCTGACCTTCGTCAATGGCTTTATCCCCGGAATGACCGGAACCTCGATACCGGCCTGACGGCAGCGCCTCACGAAATCGAAATATTTCTCATTGTCGAAAAACATCTGCGTCACGAGATACGAGGCGCCGTTGGCCACCTTCTGGCGGGCATATTCAAGGTCAATGTCCGGATTGGGTGCCTCCTCATGCTTCTCCGGGTAGCACGCCATTCCGTATACGAACGGCGTCTCGATACCTTCAAGCTCGCTTCCGTCGAGCGCTATGCCACGGTTGAAATTATTTATCTGCTGCTGCAATCCCGTGGCGTGTTGATGATATTCCGCTGAATTGAAATCATTGTCACGCTCTTTTGCATCGCCGCGCAGCAGAAACAGATTTGTGATTCCTAAGAAATTGAGGTCAAGAAGAGCATATTCCGTCTCATCCTTAGTGAATCCTTTGCATATAAGATGCGGGACGGCCGTGATTCCGTAGCGGTACTGAATGGCCGCCGCGACAGCCACGGTGCCGGGACGACGCACTATCACGCGCTTGCGGTGGCTTCCGTCGGCCTGAAGCTCGTAGACACTCTCGCTGTGATGCGATGTAATATTGATACACGCAGGGTCAAATTCCCGCAACTTATCTATAATCGAATATACACGGTGGATGCTGTTGCCGCGCAGTGGTGGCAATATCTCAAACGAAAATCTCGTTTTCCCACTTTTCCCTAACTGATGCAATTTATTCTCCATAATCTTTTTTACCAAACTGCAAATATAACACATTTTCTTGCCGAATACAAATTTACAACCAAAGTGCCCGTGTTTTTACGCTTCACTTTTGCAGGAATGTCGTTTGCAGAAATCAATAAAAAGATTTAATTTTGCGTGAAGAAAAAATAACCAACTCTATATATTATGGCGGATAAAGAATCAAAGTCATCGAAAGTATATTTCACAAATCTGCGTACCAATGCAAATTCCAATCTGATGGATAAGATGGAGCGACTCGCCATCCGAGCCGGTATTCTTGACATCGATTTCAAAGGACAGTTCACGGCTATCAAACTCTCGTTTGGTGAGCCGGGAAATCTCGCTTATCTGCGCCCCAATTTCCTCGGCCGTATGGCCGAATTCCTGCGCAAACAGGGTGCGAAAGTATATCTTACCGACTGCAATACACTCTATTCCGGCCGCCGTTCAAATGCCGTAGACCATCTCGAAGGTGCTGCTGAAAACGGCTTCAATCCCATTCAGGTAAAGGCTCCCGTCATCATCGCTGACGGTGTGAAGGGTACGGAGCACCGTGAAATTCCTATTGATGGTGCTGAATATTGCCCGGCACCGAAAATCGGTTCGGCTCTTGCCGACGCCGATATTGTCATATCTATGACGCATTTCAAAGGTCACGAACAGGCCGGATTCGGTGGCGCCCTGAAAAACCTCGGAATGGGCGGCGGTTCCGTTGCCGGCAAATTAGAGATGCACGGAGCATCGAAGCCTATCATCAATCGCGACAAATGTATCGGCTGTGGCGTGTGTGTGCGTCATTGCGCTCACGACGCTCTTAGCCTCGACGCTGAACATAAGGCTGTAATCAATTACGACAATTGTGTAGGATGCGGACAGTGTGTGGCGCTCTGCCAGCACGAAGGCGCTGTCTTGGCCAGCTGGGACACGTCGGCCAATCTCAATTGCAAGATTGCAGAATATACGAAGGCCGTATTGAAGGATAAGCCCAATTTCCATATCGCATTCATTATGAACGTATCGCCCGAGTGCGACTGCTGGAATCATAACGACGCCGCTGTCGTGCCCGACCTCGGTATTCTCGCATCGTTCGACCCCGTCGCGCTCGATCAGGCTTGTGTAGACCTCGTCACGAAGGCTCCTGTCTTGCTTACCGACAATAAGCTTCACGACGACCATGAGCATGAATCATTAGAAGGGAAGGATAAATTTCATCTCCTGCATCCTGATACGGATTGGGCCACAGGCCTTGCTCACGGCGAGAAAATCGGTCTCGGAACGCGCAATTATGAACTGATAGAGGTATAAGCCGATGATAACTTTAACTTTTTTTTGTAGAAAAAATTAATATAAGCTATTGATTTTGCACAAAAAAAGCAGTAATTTTGCAAATTGAAGAGGAGTGGAATGTGCGATTCCACTCACTCCTCTTCAATATTGGAATTAATTCCTTATGCCTCTGTAGTTCAACGGATAGAATAGAAGTTTCCTAAACTTTAGATAGGAGTTCGATTCTCCTCGGAGGTACCTGTAAGGGCGTCAATTGGCCGCGAAATGCACGGTGATGTAATCGCGCCCTGCCTTGAAACCGAAAAACTGTTGCCTTGCGCGAAAACTTTCCGCTCGCAGACAATCCCTGCCGGCGGATTATTGAAACGATTATTACTTACAATCATGAAGATAAAAAATTTGCTCACACTGGCCGCTTTGACATTGCCGTTGGCAATGTTCGGCCGCCCCGCCAACCCGAATATTCCGGTGCGTATGACAAATCCTGACGGATCTGTCGTAGAGGTTTATGCCCACGGGGATGAAAGATTCAACTATTTCACTCTGGCCGACGGTCAGACAATTGTAGAAAAAGACGCCAAAGGATTCTGGAAAAACGCCATGCGTTCCGGAGTACAGATGTTGGCATCACGTCCCGCCGACCTCAAGGTCCTCAAGGCCGAGACCAAACCTTTCGATTACTCTCCCGTCAATGAAGCCGGCACACGTATGGCTCCCATCGACGAGATTACCGGACGCACAAAGTTCCCGACAATTGCAAATGACGTACATTCGCTCGTCGTGCTGATCGAATTCAGCGATACCCCCTTCACCGTACCTAATATTCAGCAGGCTATCACCGATATGCTCAACAAGGAAGGCTATGACGCATACGGAAGCCGCGGCTCCGCACGCGATTATTACACCGCTTGCTCGGCCGGTAAATTTACCCCTATTTTCGACGTATCTCCCGTCGTTAAGCTCTCCCATTCAGCTGCTTACTATGTAGGTGCAAACAGCGGTCTGAACGGTGCCGGCAAGAACGCACGTTTCGGCGAAGCAATTGAAGAAGCTCTCAAATACCTTGATGAGCAGGGTATGGACTTCTCGAAATATGACTACGATGGCGACGGCGACATCGATACCGTATTCTTCTTCTATTCAGGCTACGGTCAGGCCGACTCCCATCTGACCAATACTATCTGGCCCCATCAGGCAGACTTCTCCCGCTACGTGCTCGACTATGAAGGCAGTATCAAGCTCGATCCCCTTTACCTCGACGGTAAGCGCCTCGGCCCGTATGCTTGCTCCAATGAGTTGAACTACGTGCTCCCAGCCGGTGCAAAACAACCTTACCTCGACGGTATCGGTGCCTTCGTGCATGAGTTCGGTCACGTGCTCGGTCTCCCCGACCTTTATGACACTAACGGTGGAACTACCAAGACTCCCGGCGAGTTCTCCGTAATGGACCATGGCAGCTACAATGATTTCAGTGTTTGTCCCCCTATTTTCACCGCTTGGGAAAAATGGGTGTGCCACTGGCTCGAATATGACGATGTTGATGAGCAGGCCGGTGCTGAACTCACTATTCCTTCCCTCTCCAAAGAGAACAAGGCAACGCGTATCCGCGTGCGCATCCCGCGCCCCGGTACATTCTACTATGATGAAGAATATTATGTGCTGGAATCACGCGACAACACAGATTGGGATCAGGAAATACCTGATCACGGTATGTTGATCTGGCACATTAATTTCAACCACAACGACTGGGTGAACAACACAGTGAACGTAAAAGGCAAGCCCCGTGTAGAGATCATGAACTCGCAGCTGCGTCCCAGCAGATATGTATGGGGTACTGACATCAATACGAGCTATGTCGAGCCCTCGATGGACACCGCTCTCATCCCCGAGAATCGCGTGCTTACCTCCGGCGATAACGCATACGCTATCTATCTCTCAAACATCAAGTTTGACGAAGAGAGCGGATCGACCACTCTTCGCTTCAACCTTGACAAAGAGGTGAGCGACGTCAAGACAGCTATGCTGGAGCCTTATCATCCCGAAGGCACTCCCGAAAAAACGTTTGTGTTGAGATGGAATCCCGTAGAAGGTGCTGATGGCTATTATCTGACATTGTTCTATAAGAGCCCCTCAGGTGCAGTTACTTATATCAACGAATATAATAACACATGGGTAGGCAACAAGACCTCTGTCACCGTAGACGATTATTTCAGCTCGCTTCAGAGCAGCGACCTCCACGCCTTTGTCCGCGTGAAGAAAGTATATCCCTCTCCTTCCACCTCCGATGAGATTGTCTTCGTACCTAACAACCTCAAGACGATGGGCGTAGAGACTATTGGCGACGAAATGGAAAATATCTTTGGTGGCAATGGCGAGATCATCGCTCCCGAAGGCGCCGAATTCTATAACCTCGGCGGTATGCGCGTAGCCGGCAACGACCTCCCTGCAGGTATCTATATCGTAAAATACGCGGGCAAGGCCTCCAAAGTAGTAGTTCGTTAATTCGGAATACATTTCTTGTTAAACAACCTCATAGATAATGCCGTTGCCTTCGGGCGCGGCATTATCCGTTGATAGCAGAGCATTGATGGGGGTAATTGGCATGATATTTACTATTTAAGGCTGCTGATTCCGGTGTATATAAGGATAAAAAACTATAAAAAGTGAAAAAAGAGGCGTCAAATTTTGGTGGATTGCGGAAATCTGACTAATTTTGTGGCGCTTTTTTAGATCAATCTGCGGATGATGAAAAAGGACACATATCTCATCCCTCTGGCACAGATGCCCGAGGGAGAGCAAAAATATGAGTTTCATTGCGGAAAAGATTTCTTCGAGAGTCTTGACCGTCGTGAAATGCTTGATTGTGACGTGAACGTCAATCTCGTCGTGAAGCATAAAAACGATGCATACAAGCTGTTGTTTACGCTCGACGGGAATATGACCGTGGCATGCCATCGTTGTCTTGACCCGCTCACATTGCCCGTCGATGTGGAATACGAGACGAGCGTGAGATATGGCGACGAATACGACGACAGTGCCGACGGGATTCTGATTATCCCACAGGATATGGTAAAACTTGACGTCGCGCCGATAATCGCCGATACGATTGAGCTGAGCATACCGATGCGTGCCGTTCATCCCGAAGGTGAATGTAACGCAGATATGGAGCGTTACGTAACGGGCAGTACGGACGATATCGAAGAAGATTGATATTACCCGGTATTCGCGGTTGCGCAATTGAAATTTGACTAAAAAATAAAAATGTGGCGTCGGGATTCTCTCCGGCATCGGACGTATGAAGGCGCCATGGGAAATATAAAGTAAAACAATAAAATAAAATAGAAAAATGGCACATCCTAAACGCAGACAATCTCACACGAGAACAGCGAAACGCCGTACGCACGACAAGGCGTTGGTACCTACCCTCGCCATCTGCCCTAACTGCGGCGCATGGCACGTATATCACACGGTATGCGGCGAATGCGGTTATTATCGCGGTAAGGTTGCAATCGAGAAAGCGGCTATCTAAGGAAGCCGGTTCTCGCATTAAATCCGTAAGCGTCACAGCCGAGTCAGAGACAATATACGGGCCGATATGGATGCTCGCACCGCAAGGGCGCGCATTGGGCCGGACGGAATCCCGTACGGTGGCAGCGTGATTGTAATGGCACGGCGTGTCGCGTAGGATATACTCCCCCGAAAATAATACTAATGTCGGAGCTTGGGCTCCATAAAGAAATTGACATGCTAAACGCAAAAATCAGCGGCATCGCATCTTACGTTCCCGACTATATTCTTGATAACGAAGAATTGTCAAGAATGGTGGACACAAACGACGAATGGATCACGACCCGCGTCGGTATAAAAGAGCGCAGGATTTTGAAAGATCCTGACAAAGCGTCGTCTTATATGGGTGTGCAGGCCGTAGAGAAACTGCTGGCCGAAACGGGGACAAAAAAAGAGGACATTGAGCTCTTGATTTGCGCTACGTCAAATCCCGATTACCGCTTCCCTTCCACGGCATCGGTTATCGCTCACGAGAGCGGCCTGACTAACGCGTATGCCTACGATATTCAGGCAGCGTGCGCAGGTTTCCTCGTATCCATGCAGGCCGCCCGAGGATATATACAGGCAGGACTCAACAAGAAGATTATCGTAGTGTGCGCCGAGAAAATGTCGTCTATGACAGATTATCAGGACCGCGCCACTTGTCCCCTCTTCGGCGACGCTGCGGCTGCTGTACTGGTAGAACCTACGGATGAACCCGTCGGAGTAATGGACGGTGAATTTCACGTCGACGGCTCAGGATTGCACAATCTGGTGATGAAGGCCGGCGGATCGGCCCTTCCTGCAAGCCACGAAACGGTGGACGCGCGCGAACATTACATCTATCAGGAAGGTCGCGTGGTGTATAAGAACGCCGTGCGGGATATGCTGTCGTCTACGCTCTCCGTGATGAAACGCAATAACCTCAGTGTGGACGATGTAGACTGGCTCGTGCCGCATCAGGCAAATCTCCGTATCATCGAGGCCGTCAGCGGACGCACAGGAATTGATCCCGAAAAAGTACTTATCAATATACAGCATTACGGAAATACGTCGGCTGCTTCAATCCCCTTGTGCCTTGACGAATTCAAAAATCGTATCAAGAAGGGCGACAAGATAATGATGACGGCCTTCGGAGCCGGATTCACTTGGGGTGCGATGTACCTCGTATGGGCGATTTAGCGGTCGTTTCCGCAGCCCGAAATAACGTATTTAAGAATATAAAAAGCGGCGCGGGATATTCTCGACGTCGTTTTTTTCTTAAATACCGGAAAGAAACTTCGGAAAGGGTACGGATGGAATAAATACAGCAAAATTATGAAGATCTATAGTGTTAATCTTAAACGGTATGTGGAGATAGAGGGTGGCGAAACTCTTTTGGCAATTTATGGGCGTATACGCGACGAATTTCCGGCCGACTTCACGCCGATTTGTGCTTACGTCAATAATAAGAACGAAGACCTCTCGTTTCCGGTCTTTATGCCGAAAATGGTGGAATATCTTGACGAAAGCACCCCGAGCGGCACGCGCGTGGCCGTACGGTCGCTTTGTATGATGCTCTATAAGGCGGTTACCGAATTGATGCCGGGACGTATATTGCGCATCGAACACAGTATTTCGCACGGCTATTATTGCCGTATTCTCGATATGACCAGCGGGATGCCCGTTACGCTCACCCCGATGGATATAATGGATCTTGAAAATAAGATGCACGAGCTCGGTGCCGCCGCCCTCCCCTTCGAGCGTAAGGAACGCCTTACCACCGATGTCAAGGAGCTGTTTCGCAAGCAGGGCTTGAACGATAAAGTGCTTCTGCTCGACTCCGCCGACGAGCTCTATACCGTCTTTTACACGCTCGACGGCCTCTGCGACAGCTATTATGGACCGCTCGCACCCGATACCTCTTATCTGAAGGTCTTTTCCCTTCAGCCCTTCAAGCAGGGATTCCTCCTCTTGGGGCGTGACCCGAATAATCCCGCTGTCCCGGCTACGCCGCTGCCGCAGGAGAAGATGTATCAGGCCTTCACGGATTATCTCCGCTTCAACCGCATCATCGGCGTCTCGACTGTCGGCGAGCTCAACAAGGCCGTGATGAACAAGCGTACGGCCGACGTCATCAACGTGGCCGAAGCTATGCATGATAAGCTGCTCGGACGTATCAGCGACGAAATCAAGCGACGCCATGACGCCGGCGGAGCACGTATTGTGCTGATCTCCGGACCCTCCTCCTCCGGCAAAACGACATCGACCAAGCGGCTCGCCATTCAGCTGATGACTAACTTGATTGTGCCGAAGATGATTTCGCTCGACGATTATTTCGTAGATCGTGAAAAGACTCCCCTCGACGCCGACGGCGAATACGATTACGAAAGCCTCTATGCCCTCGATCTTGAGAGATTCAATTCCGACCTCTCGCGTCTTCTGAAAGGGGAAGAAGTCAATATCCCTACATATAGCTTCGAACTCGGAAAACGCATCGACAAGGATAAGCGTATGCGGCTTGGCGCAAAGGATGTGCTGCTCATCGAAGGCATCCACGGACTTAACGAGAAACTGACAGAAGCTCTCCCCCGTGAGAAGATTTTCAAAATATATGTCTCCGCGCTCACCACGCTGCGCATCGATGACCATAACTGGATTTCTACTACCGACACGCGCCTGTTGCGACGCATAGTGCGCGACGCGAAATACCGCCATACGACAGCCGAAGAGACCATACGGCGCTGGCCGAGCGTGCGCCGCGGCGAGGAAAAATGGATTTTCCCCTTCCAAGAGAATGCCGACGCCACCTTCAATTCGTCGCTCATATATGAGTTGGGCGTTATGAAAGAGTTTGCGGAACCCGTGCTTCGTGGCGTGCATCACAACGTGCCGGAATATGCGCAGGCCACCCGCCTGCTGAAATTCCTCAGCTATTTCGACCCGATATCCCTCGAATGGATACCCTCCACCTCCCTGCTGCGCGAATTTCTCGGAGGCTCCAGCTTCAAATATTGACGGCGCGCAGTCACGTAGGAACGTCACGATACACCGCAAAAAGGGACGTGAAGACGTTCCCCGCGGCGGCTTGCACGTCGGGTTAATATAAAAAATTAAAAAAAGGGGAGAAAAATTTGGATATTGGGAAAATTGGTTGTAATTTTGCAGTCGCAACGGAGAAGACTCTCCCGAGCGTATATTTTCCACTGGAGAGGTGGGTGAGTGGCTGAAACCACCAGTTTGCTAAACTGACGTAGGAGCAATCCTACCACGAGTTCGAATCTCGTCCTCTCCGCCAATACAAGAATTAACCCGCTGAATTTCAGCGGGTTTTCTTTTTAGTGCGGCATATCTGCAATATATATTTTTTGTTTGACCGTTACAATGTTTTGAAAAAGTTTGTTTATTGACCATATATTCTTATTTCGGACATACATAGGTCATTCCATTTGGCACCTTTGGCAAAATGTCCTTGCTTGAAAAGAAGACCTACGGCACGAGTGGGTCGTGAATTGTCGAAACCTGAATCAACAGAGAAATATTGAGGCTCCATCGAGTCTTTAATCGGTCCTTCGTAAATAATATCGGAACGATCTATGTAGCCCATCATCTGATCCTCTCCACATTCACCGTCTAATTCCGGATGATAACGATAGACGGTTATCCATATTGCTCTGGTGTTATTATTGAACGAAGAGGAATTCTTGCAATAACCGTTCTGGAGTTCTACGCCAGAGATTTTTGATGTTGATTCAATGTCAAATACAGGCCCTACGATAATACCATTATGATATTCGTCATTGATAGTGCTTAGTTTAGCTGCCCATGCTGTAGCCGGATTATTATCTGCCATATTGCGAGGATGGTAATTGTTGCCGGCCTGATTCAATAGCTGATAGTCGCACCGTGCTGATATTATACGCAGCTGATGCCCATGAGAGGTCTGCGTATTTTTAGTCTGGACTATCTTAGTATTATTGCTGTCAGATGTAATCCGGAATTCTACGTCTGTATCTTTTTCATCATACAAATTAGTATCTTGGTGTCTGTTGTCGGCATTGCAAGAAATGATTCCTGCAAATCCAATATAAAGGATACATAGTTTCGAAAATTCTATCATAAATGAATATGGTTATCTGGACAGATTATTTGAGTTTATTCAGAATATTGTCGGGATTTTGCTGCATCTGACTGAATGCGACAATCTTTTTGCCAAGATCCTTAATTGAGCCACCGATGAAGTAGACGGTATCGTCGATTATCAGGAACCGGTCATGCACATTCGTGCAATGCCTTACTTCTATTCGTGGATACTGGGCATTATGTCGGCGTAGGTCATTGCTTATTTGGGAATGGCGCGGGTCGGTATAAATTGTCGCAGAAACACCGTCTTCACGTTTTGTCAGGACTTTCAATACGCGGTCATCCACATAGTTGTCTATCAGCACGATCCTACTTGTTGCTTTCCTGATTAAATCGGAAATCAGCGAATATGCGTCGAATATCTGCCCTTCAAAGAAAAATCCCTCAATCGGCTCGGAATCCTTATCGTCAAGGCGCGACAACACCTCTTCAAATTTCCTGTCATGTTCAGATAGATGGCGATTTACAAGCAAATAATTATGCTCTATGGTTTCAAGCCTTTTGAACATATGAGCATTATTCATCAGGAAACTACGCATGGCAGTAAAAGCCCGCATAATACGGATGTTGACCTCGATAGCTGTTTTTGATCGAAGCACACTACTAAGCATGGCAACTCCATTTTCAGTGAACGCATAAGGCAGATACTTAATATTCTTTCCTCTCTCAACGTTCAAGGTCACATTTTGTGATCTTGAACTTGATGTCGCAATTTGTGATATCAAGTTCCGAGATTCCTCTTTGCTAAGTTGAAACATAAAATCTGCAGGGAATCTTTCAATATTACGTTTCACTGCCTGGTTGAGGACACGTGTTTCCACTCCATACAGGCGAGCCAAATCGCTGTCAATCATAACTTGTTGACCGCGGATAAAGTGAATCAGATTTTCTATTGGCATCAGTGCTGAATTATCTCTGTTGCCAATAGGTTCTAATATATTTTTATCTTCGGATTCTTCCATAGAGCTTGCCTCTATAAGTGCAAAATTTCTTGAGAGATAGGATCTTAGACTCCATTCCCCGGCTTTAACAAATATTGGGGAACGGGGCCTTAGAATGAGGTGAATGTGAGAGGGAGGAGTGCGGCTATCGAGGGGAGGATATATATACGGTCGGCGCCGTAGAGGATTACTTCTATCGGGCCGTAGAGGGATTCGTATTCGAGAAGAGCCTGCCGGCAAGCTCCGCAGGGAGAGATGGGGTCGGATTGGAAACACTCTTCGTCGGGGGCGTCGGCCGGAGCGTGGAGACGCGTCCAAGCAGCGATGGCAAGTTTCTTCATGGCGACGCCGGGATATTGAGCGGAGGCATAGTAGGCGGCGGTGCGTTCGGCGCACGTGCCGGAGGGGTACGCGGCATTTTCCTGATTGGCGCCCGTCACGATTTCGCCGTTGGCCATAAGGATGGCGGCGCCTACGTGGAAGCGGCTGTATGTGGCCAGCGACCGTTTTGTGGCCTCTTTTGCAGCGTCTACGAGCTGCCGGTCTTCAGCCGACAGCTCGGAGTAAGCCGCTTCTTTTATCAGGGTAGTGATTTTAAGCTCTTTCATACTGTGTGTTTTCTGAGAATAACAAGCGGGAGGCGTCAGACGTTGAAGCGGAAATGCATTATATCGCCATCCTGCACGATGTATTCCTTACCTTCCACCGCCATTTTGCCGGCTTCCTTGACGGCGTTTTCCGATCCGAGGGTTACGAAATCATCATATTTGATGACCTCGGCGCGGATGAATCCTTTCTCAAAATCGGTGTGTATGATTCCGGCAGCCTGCGGAGCTTTCGTGCCGCGGATGAAGGTCCATGCGCGCACCTCGTCGGGTCCGGCGGTGAAATATGTCTGGAGGTCAAGCAGGGCGTAAGCGGCGCGGATCAGGCGTGCTACCCCCGACTCCTTCAGGCCGATCGACTCAAGGAATTCGGCGCGCTCCTCGAAGGTGTCGAGTTCGGCGATTTCGCTCTCCGTCTTGGCCGCTACGATCAGGAGGTTTGACCCCGTTCCCTCGATAGCCTTGCGCACCTCGTCTACATAATGATTTCCGTCGACGGCGGAATCGTCATCTACATTGCAGACGTACATAACGGGCTTATTGGTGAGCAGGAAGAGTTCGTGGGCATATTTCTGTTCATCTTTTGTTTCAAACTCTACCGACCGTGCGGGCTGTCCGCTTTCGAGGGCGTCCTTATATTGCTGGAGGACGGCAGCCTGAATCTTGGCCTGCTTGTCGCCGCCTGTCTGAGCTGCCTTGAGGGTTTTGGCGAGACGGGCATCTACCGTCTCAAGGTCCTTCAGCTGCAGTTCATAGTTGATTATTTCGAGGTCGCGCACGGGATCTACGGTGGTGTCTACGTGCGTCACGTTATCATCATCGAAGCAGCGGACCACGTGGAGTATAGCGTCGCACTCGCGGATATTAGCGAGGAATTTATTGCCGAGACCTTCACCCTTGGAGGCTCCTTTGACGAGGCCGGCGATGTCGACGATCTCAACCGTAGCAGGGACGGTGGAGCGGGGATTGCACATTTCCACGAGCTTTGTCAAACGATCGTCGGGCACGGAGATGACACCGACGTTTGGCTCAATTGTGCAGAAGGGGAAATTGGCCGACTGCGCTTTTGCATTGGAGAGACAGTTGAAAAGAGTAGATTTGCCGACGTTGGGAAGGCCGACTATACCACATTTTAATGACATATCTTTCTATATTTTCAAAGGCTTGAAAGCCCGTTATTATTTTTTAGGTTATTTATTTTTTGTCAATCTTAACACCGTTCCCGCTTCATCTTTCGCATCGGGATTGAGGGCGCGGAGCATATCGAGGCTAATGGCGAATCTCTGCGATATGGAGTGCATCGACTCTCCCTCGCCGATAGTTGCCTTCGTGATGCCGTCGGGTGGTGTGTCGAGTTTTTTCTGAAGATAAACTTCCTGCCACGGCTTTATTTCACCGTCGTGTTTCACGTCGTTATATTTCATCAGATCCTTCTTGGATATGTGAAATTCCTTGGCGATTTTTCCGTAAGTGTCGCCGGGCGCAGCCACGACGTAGTGCAGCCCGCGGGCACGACGAATGGGATGCGTGTCAGCGAGTTTTGAGATGATGAATTCGGCCATTTCGTGCCCCTCTCCGGCTGAATGTGAGTCGTAGGAATACAGCGCGTAACGCTCGATGATGGTAATCAGGCGGTCGGCGTAGTTGGGGTCGGTGGCGTATCCGCATTGCTTCAGCCCGCGCGCCCAACCAGCGTAATCTGTGGGGTCGAGTGAGAAGAGGGACGCATAGCGCTTCTTAGAGAGGAAGAGGGAATGGTCGGTGAAAGAACCGGCAGCCGAATCGTATACGCGGAAACATTCGTCGGGGGCGTCATCGTCGCGGAGCATCGTGGGGCCTTTCCAGTCGGAGTGGCATTTGATGCCGAAATGATTGTTGCCTTCCGTGGCGAGCGTGGATCGTCCGGCGGCTGATTCGAGCAGACCCTGCGCGAGAGTGACAGAGGCCGGGATTCCGTATTTCTCCATTTGCTCGACGGCTAATGGAGCGTAAAGATCGATGTAATCGCTGTAATAATCGGCGCGAAGATGAAGTGTCACGCCGATAATGAGCGCGACAAGAATGCAGCGCAATCTGATGAAACGCCGCGTGAAGATTTTTTTCGTCCGATTCATACGTGCAAAATTAAGGTAAATATCCGAGACAGACAAGGAAACGGCAGATTTTTTTCGGGGCAAAATTCATTGATGTTCAGCTAATTGCAAATTTTCAATAAAATAATTCAAATATTTTCTACACTTATATTTGGTATTTTAGATTTTATATAGTAATTTTGCAGTACAAAATTTAACCGTTTAAAAAACTAAGGAAAATGAATAAGGAAAAAACAGTGGCGCTTAAAGCGTCGGAGAAGAAATCCGCCATGCCCAAGAATGGGGTCGAACTCCATAAAGAGGGACGGGGACATTTGGAGTCGTCGTCGGACGGCAATGTGGCGAAATCGGAAAAGTCATCACCAAAATCAGATCAACAAGAGGAAAAGAAGAGGAAGGAGCCGGCTACGGATGGTTCCGAGCCAAAGACACCGGTTGTGACGGCAAATCCGGATGGCGACCTTGAGGTGAATGAGGAGGAGGCTTATCGTCAGATATGCGACGAGATAGCCGAAGTGCTCTCCGAGAAATTCGTGTCAGCGCTTGAGGAACGTTGGGCGGCGATAAGACAATCCTCCTCGTTGGAAGAGGCGCTTGCAAGCCTTGAAGCGGCGAAACAGAATGCAAAGGAGAAGCAGCAATCGGCGTCCATTTCCGATAAGCAAGTTTCTTCCGACAATGGCGACGCGAGTCAGGAGGAGGCTGTGCGAGAGGCTTATATCCGTGGAAAAAACGAGGCAATCGAAGAGCGGTGGGAAGGTTTCAAGGAGGACGATAAGACAGCCGCCAAGCAGGAGAAAATCGAGAGGATATTTCGGCGCAGAGCATCGGTATGGGACGCGTGACGGCTATGCTTTTCGCTCTCGGACGCGATTGAGGTGTGCTAACATCAGATGAAATCAGATTTTTCAATTAAAAATTCAAAAATATTCAAACATTTAAAAAACTAACAGTATGAGCAATCAAGCAAATTTTGTGAATGGACAGGCCGGTGGCAAACATGTGAGCAACGCCCCATTGACAACAGAACTGGCGCAACAGGCATCGCCCGAGTTGCTTCGCAATGCAATCGACAGCGCAGTGGTCAAGATACGCCCTATGGCTACACCTCTCGACCAGATAAGCCGTCTGGGTCATGTGCGCCCGGTCGACTCGATGGAAGTGGACTATTACTCGGTGGACACGCGCATCGACAGCGCGACGGTCGACGACTCCGAGGCGACGGCAAACGCAGCCGTGGAAGCGCCCTATCAGCAGTGTACGCTCTTTACGGACACCACCTTCGTCGAGCCGAGCGAGACTATCGCATGGAAAACCGCCGACGGCAAGATGCACACGGCGTATGTGACGGCGAAGAACGAAGAAACGCTGACGTGCATTACCGATTCGACAACGATTCCTGCCCCGGGCGACAAGCTGATACGCATGGGACGCGCCGCTACGCAGCTCGATGTGCAGTCGCCGCAGTTCTCCGTTCTGCCTCGCAAGAACACGAATTTCTGCCAGATTTTCAAGATGCAGATCGAGCAGAGCGTGATAATGAAGATGAGCCATAAGGAAATCGGGTGGGATTTCACCGACCAGCAGGAGGCGGCCATTTATGACATGCGTCTCGGCATGGAGAAGCAATTTCTTTTCGGCACCCGCATGAAGCTCTTTGATCCCAACAAGAACGAGACCGTCATGCTGACGCAGGGTATCTGGCAGCAGGCCGGCAAGGAGCTGAATGTGGATTTGGCAAAATTCGATTCCAAAGCGCTGGTGGATCTTCTGCGCGGAGCGTTCACGGAAAATAGCGGCAGTCGCCGCAAGATTCTGATAGCGGGCAGCGAACTGATTTCGGCGCTGAATAAGATTGACGCGCAACGTGTCATCACGGCGCGAGATCAGGTGACTCTCTGGGGAATTGATTTCTCCGAGCTATGCTCGAAGTTCGGACGCCTGTATGTGATATTCTCCGACGTCTTCGATGCGATGGGAATGCCGCGCAACGGTATCATCGTGGATCCCGAATACATTCAGAAACACGTGTTCATCCCCTTCACGGCCGAGACTCTCGACCTTCGCGGCAGCGGTCAGCGCAACACGGAGGCCACTGTCCTGACCGAGGCGAGCTGCCTCACGCTTCGCTATCCCGAGGCGCACGCGAGAGTAATAGGGAAATAACCTTTAACTGCGGAAGACCATGAGAAAGACATATACGGAGGATGAGATGGCCGAATGGTGGTATCTTCGCAACGGATGGCACTCGCTGCCCGTCGATGGAGGTATCGAGGATAAGACGGAACTCAACCGCGTGATTCACGAGGAGGTGAGCGTCTGGTATGAGAAACTGCTTCAGACGGCCGATCCGAAGCTCCTTCCCCACGAGGATGTCGCTCAGGAAGTCGAGGTGAATCCGCTGACGGCGAATGGGGCGCTGCTGACATTGCCCGAGAGGTGCGTGCGCGCGTATGCCGTGCGTATGGCCGATTGGGACAAGACAGTGTACGGGCTGCCGGCGGTCGACGACCGCGCCCTGACCAAAGAGACGGTCAGGGCGTTGGCTTCCACTCCCGATAATCCCCACGCATACGTATGTCGCGACGGGCGCATCGAGGTGTACGGCATGGACCGTCATCCCGACTGGAGCGCACAGAGGATCCCACCGCTGACGGGACAGTCAGGCGGACCCGAACATCGCGTGGCAACGGTGATGGCTGTCGTCAGACCTCCCGAAGGGGAATATATTTTTGATTCTTCACTTATAGAGACATTTTTCGATGAGAAGGGAAAAACAATTACTGGATAACGCGCTTGAGGCGTGGACGTCGCTGGATGAATTTCGTCGGCGTCGGCGTCGCTGCAAGGATTTTACGTTCGGGAGGCAATGGAGCGACAGGCATAGGCTGAGCGACGGGCGTGTAGTGAGCGAAGAGGCCGGATGGCTCGACCGCGGACGCGTTCCTCTATGCAACAATCTTATCCGTCAGCTCGTGAAGAGCATCGTAGGGCGATGGAGGCACCTGCAGCGTGATGAGAAGGTGGGCGTGGCTACCGATATTGATGCGCGCACCTTTGAAGAATTTTTGATATCCGGCTGCGCGATACAGCGTGTGGAGAGGGGAAAGATTTCTCCGGTTGGGCCGGCGAGGGTGTTTTTCCGCCGGTTTGAGCGCAGCGATGGCGACGACTGTTCGTTTGTCGGAATGCTCCATGATATGCGTCCTGCCGAGGTGTTGAGGCGGTTTTCGGCAGGCGACGCGGTACGATTCGGGGAGATACACGCCCTTTATCAGGGTGCGGCATCAGAAAATTCCTCATTGCGACTGAATGCGTCGGCGTCGCCCTGCTGTGGTGCCGAGAGCGATTTCTTTCACGCGATGTCGCCCGGGATGTGGCGCGTGATAGAGGTATGGCGCCGTGGATGCACGCCGGTGTTGCGCATCCATGATCCGGAGCGCGGGGCATACGCCACGGGAGATTACGACGAGGAGACGCTCAGACGCATCGGGGAAATGAACGCAAGGCGACGCAAGCGCGGAGGGAAGGAATTGCGATGGTATCCTGATCTGGATGACGGTTGGGAATATTTTTGGCTTGCGCCCGGCGGTGAGGTGCTCGCGTATGGCAAGGGGGAGAATCATCCCTTCGTGATGGCGCTGTATCCGATGGTGGACGGCGAGGTGCGTTCGTTGGTCGATGACGTGATAGATCAGCAGAAATATGTCAATAATCTCGTTATGCTGCTTGACGACGTGCTGCGTGCGTCGGCCAAAGGTATCGTCCTCTTTCCGACGGATCAGCTGCCTCGCGGCATGACGTGGAACGACGTACGGCGTATATGGGCGCAGCCGGGCGGAATTTTGCCGTTCCGCCGAACATCGAAGAATATTATGCCCTATCAACTCAATACGTCGGGGACGGTGAGCGGAGCCACGGAGATGCTTCAGACGCAGCTGAAACTTTTCGATGAAATCAGCGGTACCAATGCGTCGAGTCGCGGGAGCGGCAGTACGGCGAAGGGTGCCGAGATGATGGCGAGGGAACTGGAACAGGCCACGGTGTCGGTCTATGACCTTTTGTCCACATTCCGCGGATTCACGGAGAGGAGGGATGAGATGCTGAGGGGAAACAGTCGGTCGGCTACCGACTGACAATCAAATAATTAACCGAAATTTAAAGTAAAAAATTTAACCATTTAAAAAACTATATTATGATTCAGGGAAATGAAAATAGAGCAGCAGGGAGCGTCGTGAGGCGCGGTCGCGGACCGGGGCGCAAGAGCACAATCGGGAGGGTGGGCACATATCTCCGTCGGGAGATAGAATTGCCGGCGAGCATGATGCGTGTGAGCACGGTGCAGCGTAGTGCGGTGAGGAGAAAAATGAAGGGGGAGGCCACGTCGCGTCCTACTTCGTTGGGCACGACGGCGTACGCGGAGAATTTGCGACGCGACGGCGACGTGTTGCGACCCGTAAACGGACCTCAGGTGCTTGCTACCGTGTCTTATCGTCCCGTTTTCACGGAGGAGAGGGGCGGCCGGACGCACATCTTCACTCAGAGCGATGCGGGAGTGTTGCGCGAGTCGGTGAGCATTGATGCGTTTGGATCGGCCACGCACGTCAATCGCACTGTGGCCGAATTGGACCGTCGTGTGATTGAGGGTGCCCGTGTGGGTGATTTCACTGTGCTGCGCCTTGCCGACAATACGCTCTTTTACCTGAGCTATAACAGTTCTACGGGACTTTATACGGCTTTTGGGTCTCTTCCGGAGATGCCCGATCTGAGTGTGGAAGAGATAGAGCAACCGGCAGTTACGGCGACAGCCGCCGGAATGACGTTCAGCAAACCGGTAACGGATTTTCGCCCCGGTATAGACTCCGCGATAGCTGATCGGCTTACGGCTTCCGCCGCGGAGGGGATAGCGTCGGCTATGCGCATAGCGTCGGCCGGAGGGCTGCGCACGTCGCCATCTGCCGTCCGTATAGGGATGCGTCTTTGGGACGGGAGTATGGCTGCTCTCACGGCTCCGCAGGTAGTCGGTGATAGCGTGCGTGGAAACATCGGGACCGAAGTTTCGTTTGCGCTTAGACTTGGCTCTAACGGCTATGAAAGCGCATCGGCGGCGACTGTCTCTGTGAGCGGTTATAAGATTTTAGTTAAGCGTAAAGAGGGCGCGGTGGCCTCGACGTCGTGGAAGGGAATCGTAAAGCAGCTTGAGGTGTGGGTTTCCGATTGCTATGATTATCGCATAGGCGAAAATGGCGGCGATGTCTATTTCCGTCAGATTACCGACGGCAACAATTTGACTGTCAAGCTGAATCATCGCGATACGGCGACAATGACGGAAGAATTGGTGGAAAGCGGGATGCGTCTGTGCGCCGTGATTCCGTATGACAGCGAAGAGACGGAGTATAGCGTAGGGAATGTGGCTTCGAGAGAATTGAGCTATCCGGCAAAAGAGGTGACAGAGAGAGTGCCCGGGCGTGCGGCTGCGATGACGTCGCACGACGGTTTTCTGCATCTTGGCAATACCGGCAGGCGTCTTAAATCGCCCGAGATGCCGTCGCCGTCTGCCGGCAGCCGAAAATTCGCGGGGGCGGGACGCGTGGAGGTCGATATCCGTACGCGACGCGGAGTGCTGACGGTGGTTTCGCAGACAGCTATGGAGGGTCTTGATTTGCGGCCGTTGGCGTGGTATGGCGACAGCCGTGCCGAAGAGATGCGCATCTATTTCCAGAGCCCTAACGGATTGGGAAATATGGTGCGTTTGCCACTGACGCCTGTGTCGGGGGAAGATGCGGCCTGCTATGCGGCGGCGGACGGAGTTCCGCTTTCGCTCGACCGGATGAGCGTGCCGTGCCAGATGCCGGCGGCGATAGCTGAGGCAGTGTGGGAGGATGATCCTGAGCATATTGTGACGTGCCCGAGGGGAAATCCGTTTGTCGCAGTGTCGGAAATGCCGTCGGCAGGGGCTACGGTGCGTGCTTTGGCCGCTCAACCCGTGGGTGGAGGCGCTTTTACGCGTC
>JAGAUF010000019.1 GCA_017620885.1 Muribaculaceae bacterium | reverse complement strand
TCAAGTTTGTCAGCGGCGGCGTTGGCTTCTGCCGGCGTTTTAACCGGGAAGCGTCCGACTGCCACGCGGATTTTCTCCGATTTTATGTCGAAGCTCGTCGGAGTGCTGTCGTCAAGCATACCGTAATAGTCGTCGGTACTATATGAGGTTGTCTCGCTCAGCTGATTGACAATTACGGGGGTCTGCCATGTCAGCATTACGGGATAAGAAACGCCGTCGGCGGATACATTGAGCGACTTGCAGTCGGCCGCAGGGCGTCCCATCAGCAGGCAGTACCGTAGTTTGTGGCCGTCTTGCTCGCCACGGTCATACCACATTTTCATTGCCTTGCGGTAAGCGTTGATGTCGCGCACTCCGCTGGAGAACTCGTTATATAGTTTTTCGGGCGAAATGACATGGACAATCATCCCGTCGTTGTCGCGATGAAGATTGGCCACTCTTTCAGCCGCCGCCGTATAGTCGGAGGGGGATATGATGAGCATATCGGGGACGGGAAGGGCGTGGATGTCCTGATTAGCAACGGCACCGGCTCCCACGGGTTGAAGCGACGCTGCATCCTCATTGAAGGCCACATATTCGTGAAAGCCGCTTTCGGAAAGGAACGTGGCGACTGACCCGTTGAGCGTGTATTGTATCTCGACGGGTGCAGCGGGGTCGGTGACGTCCCAGATGCGGGTGGATTCATTGCATCCTTCGATAGCCATATTTGTGGCATCCGTCGGACAATTATAGAAATAAAGCTGAGAATTGCGCAGCTTTAGACTACGGTTGTAAAACACCTCTATCCAGTCCAGATTGGCTTTCTGAAGCATTCCTCCGGCTTTGAATACAAGCCGGAGATTGATTTTGTCGTCGGCGGTTTTGAATGGATAGGAACTTTGCCCGACGTTAATGAACATCTCTCCTGTAACAGGGCTGATATTGATTGCAGAACCGAGAGATGTATCACCGTTGTAGACGGCCACAGATGAACTGCTGCCTGTGGTGTGAGCCACGAAATTGATGTTGGGATATACATATTCATCGGCCTTATCAACGAGTGTGAAAGGGAAAGACTGAGTGGTTGAGGTGCGGAAATCCTCTCCTACCATCATTCGTCCCATAGCGGCCGGCGCAGTCAATTCCTTCTCATGCAGTATCATCTGACGGAACGATGTTATGGTAGACGCCGAAGCAGAGGGGGAGGCGTCGCGTCGGGCGAGTTCAACATCTTCCGTATCCATATCGCTCAGGAAATAGAAACTGTCTGAGGCATAACTGTTCTGTATATGTCGCAGATTGCCGTTTCTGTCGGGTGACGTCTGCAAACCAATATTATCGACGCCATAGAAAAGGATGGCACCGGGCGTGCGTACAACAGGAAGCTGCGGCAGGTCGTCCTTCTGATTGTCGTCGAGCGCATCAGCAATCATACGGCCTCCGTAGCCGTAGACTTTCACTTTCGAAGGGTCGGAAAATCCGAGTTGTCTCAGGCGCGACGTGGTGAGCGTCTGGATTCCCGTTTCCGTCACCTTGATTTTCACCCATTTCCCAGAGGCAAGACGCGATGATGATGCGTATGCTTCCGGGGCTTTCGCATACACGTAAGGAGAATAGGGGAGCGCAGGCGAAAGAAGGAGCGTAAGGATTGCTAAAACGTATGTTTTGAAATATTTTATGTTTATTTTCACTATTTTGATTCTCAAATGTTTGACAATGAAGATGGTAGAATCGGTCCAATCTATAATTGTACCTTATTAATAAACGGAACGGAGGGGTGTTTTATTGCGAAAGCGGGAAGATTTATGCTTATTCGGCACAACGGCCGTTTCGCGCAAATATTCCGCCCATTGCTTGCGGGAGCCTCCGAAGGCGTTTATGTCAACATCTCCTTTGATGCCTTTTACTTTCCCATGGTGATAATACTGCCAGAAAGTCCAATCTTCTTCGATAGGATTACTCCTGAAAGAGCATATCCAAAGCGGCAGTCCGCGGAAATCGTTCTTCAGATAGTCATAATATCCGTCGCGGTTGCTGTATAGCGTCACGCGGTAGCCACGCAGGTTGAGATAGTCTATCATAGCCGACAGCCGCTGCCGTATGGAGTCAAGAGGTATATTTTTCGCATTTCCGGTGCTTTCCACATCGACTGCTATTCCGAGGTCAAGGGGACGATCTCCTATAGTGCGCAGAAGATTGAGCGCCTGCGATACACCGTCCTTGTCGAAACGGAAATAATGATATACGCCGATTTTTAGGTCGGCCGTAGATGCCTTGTCATAGTTCAGACGGAAATTCGTGTCGCGGAAATCTGTTCCTTCGGAGGCTTTGATGAAGACAAACTCTATACCGTCTTCTTTCGCGCCCTCGAAGCTAATCATACCGTTGTGTGCCGAGATGTCGATGCCTCTGACGGGGTAGAGCTGTGGGTCGACGTAGGGTGGAGTCTTGATATACCAGTTGTATGCGCTGAAAGCGGCAAATACGACGATTGCCGTGAC
>JAGAUF010000018.1 GCA_017620885.1 Muribaculaceae bacterium | reverse complement strand
CACGTTATGTCGCGGTGAGGCCATACTTGCAGTTGATAGTCGTTGCTTTGGCTGTCGCTCTGCGTCCACGAAATCAGTGCGGAGCTATCCGAAAGCAGGGTATGGCTCAATCCATCCGGCGTTTCGAGCGAAGGAAGCGGCGCCTTCATTGCCCAGAAAGAGATTGTACCGTCATCGTTTCGCGTAATCTCAGTAACCGGTTTGGATAGATATTTCCCTGTATTGACTTTGGCCGGAGGTGTAGACTCGTCGGTGAAATCTTTGCTGTCATTCCACGGCCAAAGGTCGCCGAGAAGACCTTCCTCATTGGGGTCATAATAGATTTCGCCGAAATAATCGGTTTTGTCGAGCTGGAGTTCACCGTCGGCCGGGACGAGCGTCATACGCTGCATATCGTAGTCATTGACGTAATTCTCTATCCACGCTCTTTCATTGTATGTGACGTGTGAAATCATAAGACCTTCCGTCGGCATAAATTTATCCCATCCTTGCTTGGCACGGTTTTCGAGGATAAAATATTCATCCTTGTCGGCATCGTTGGTGATTTTGACTGCCTTATCCGTGTCTGCCGACTTGAGGTTCATCACCGGGAGGGTATAGAGCGTATTCTCCTTTGCTTCAGGAAGTTCGATCCATCCCATGAAATTTTTCTCGTAGGCGCTGTAGCCGATTGGTGTGTAGCCGTCATCGTTATATGAACCGGCGTCCATCAGACTCCAGCAAGCCATTCCGAAGTGGGGACCATACTGCGTGTCATAAAAGTCGGGCAGACCGAGACAATGCGAGAACTCGTGGCAGAAAGTGCCGACGCCGTCTATCTTCTTTAGGTCCATGCCATTAAGTTCGTTGAATACAGCGAATAGATCCACGCGTGTTCCGTCAAGTGTAAGAGCCCCCTTCGAGAAATCAGAACCCTCGGCACTCAGACCCCACTGGCACGGCCATACGGCGTCTTCGCAATCGTCCTCGTAGGAGGAAGCCTCGCCGTCACCGGCATAAAGCACAATTACGACATCACATTCTCCGTCGCCGTTATTGTCATAGTCGCGGAAATTGATTTTTGAGTCGAGACGTTCACAAGTTTCGCCGACCATCGTGCATACGCGCTTGTCATTGCCATACGCATCGTTACCTCCGTAATACGCGCGATTGTTCGGGAGTGTGACGGGCCCGTAGACGTCAAATTGCGGTGTGTAGCGTCCGTTACTTTGGTCGACGAAATATTGACGCGCGGATTTCTCTCCGGTCTCGAAGAAATTATTGAAAACCTGCTCCGGATTGGAATCCTTGAACTTATAATCGCTGTACTGCACAAGAAGGACAGGAATACGGGGTGAGCCGGTTTGCGGAACTTGAGAAGTCAGTGTTCTTGTCATACCGTATGCGCGATGACGGGCTGCAGCGGCCGATTTCCGACGAGAAGTGATTGTCGAGTATTGAGACGCTGCAAGCGACTTGACCGTAAATGCTCCGTTGCCCGAAGCATTGAGAAAATCTGTTTCTGCGGCAGTACGTTCTGCGGGATCAGATGCGCGCATTGATGTGATTCCATTCTTAGTACGGTAATGGAAAAAGCCATCATTAGCGCGAGCCACGGTCAGACCGTCGGTCGTGACGTATGTGTGAAAATTCTCATCGCCGACACGCATCAGCGTTATGCTGGTGCCATCGGGATTCTTAAACGTGTGTGTTCCGGGGCGTGAAGGCACTGCCATCGCGGATTGCGCCAGAGCCAGCAACCCCGCCACGGTCATAATTAAATAGTGGAAATGTTTCATATAAGCGTTAATCTGGTATTTTACGTTTTTATTTATTTGTCAGAATAAGGAAAGCTGGCGGTAGAGCTGGTGCACGGGAAGTCCCATTACATTGTAGAAACTACCGCGTATGGATTCTACAGCCACGCATCCTATCCATTCTTGTATGCCGTATGCACCCGCCTTGTCGTATGGTTGGAAAGTGTCGACATAATAGCGAATTATTTCGTCGGTCAGTTCGGCGAATTTCACGTCTGTGACAGTCGTGAACGATACGCGTTTCCTAAGTGTCGTGAGCGTAACGCCGGTAGCTACCTGATGTGTTTTTCCGCTCAGCTTCTTGAGCATTGCCACTGCCTCATCTGCGTCGTGTGGTTTGCCAAGAATCTCATTCTCGCAAATCACGAGAGTATCGGCAGTTATAAGGAGTTCTCCATCCTTCATTATTCCCCGGTAGGCTTCGGCCTTTTGTTCGGAAAGGAATTGCGGCACATCGATTGGGGGAAGTGTATCCGGATAATTTTCTTTTACGTCGCCGGCAGTCACTACAGTGAACGGGATGCGTAAATCTGCAAGCAACTCACGGCGCCGCGGTGATTTGCTGCACAGAAGTATCTTGTAATTTTTCAGGTTTTCAAGCATTTTTTCAATTAAAGTTTATGAGCCTTACCATCCGAAGGCTTTATCGCCCGACATCCAGTCGCCGTTGGCCTTCATAACCTGTTCGATGATGTCGCGAACACACCCATATCCACCCGTAAAACGCGAAATATAATCTGCCGTAGCCAGCACCTCTGAGGCGGCATCGTGCGGGGCGCACGCAAGGCCGGCAGCCCTAAGCACCGGAAGATCGGGTATGTCGTCGCCCATATAGATTACCTCCGAAGGGTCAAGATTGTTTTTCTCAATCCATTCTTTGAAGCAAGGCAGTTTATGCGCCACACCCTGAAAGATGTCTTTCACCCCCAAAGCGCCGTAGCGCACATCATTGGCTTTCGCCGTTCCTCCCGTAATAATTGCAATCTTGTAGCCGTGGCGCACGGCGAGCTGAATGGCATATCCGTCTTTGATATTCACCATACGCAGGGGCGTTCCTTCGGCGTCCATCGGTATTGTGGAGGGGGAAAGCACGCCGTCGATGTCGAAGGCGAATCCTTTTATCTTGGTCAGATCATAGTTAATTCCGCTCATAATTTCTGTTTTATTGTTTGTGCTTCAAAAGAATATCCTGCGAAAGCAGACGATAGATATTTTGCGCTTCTGTTTTCCCTTCGAGCTGACGCAAATGTTCTTTTAATATATTTATGTCACCGCGTGCCGCCGGTCCTGTCTGCATTCGTTCCGGATGACCTGAATCAAAAGCCTTTTCAAGTGTACGGACAGCAAGGGGGCGCAGAATGTCGAACGGTAATCCGGCTCCTTTCAGTTCGTCGGCGGCGTATGCATAGAGATGGTTGACGAAATTACATCCGAATACTGCAGCGATATGTAGCGTTTTTCTTATAGCTGAGGATGCATCATAGACAGATGAAGTGAAGTGATATGCGATACGTTTGAGCGTATCAGCCGATTGTATGTCTGTTGCCTCTATAAAAACAGGAATGTCGGAATAAACCATCTCTGCTTCCTTTGAAAAAGTCTGAAGCGGATAGAGCACCCCGGCGCATCTGTGATGTCGCGCCACAGCTTCCATCGGCACGCTGCCTGACGTATGTGCCACTATGGAATTATATTGTGGAATCTTTTTGGCAACTTCTTCGATTGCATCATCCTTTACCGCGATAAGATATACAGAGGCGTCGTCCGGCAGACCGTCGAGCGTGTGTGCATTGACGGCAACTACGTCAATCCCCGCCCAAGCTTTGAGAAGGTGGGTGGCAACATTGCCTGAGCCTATAATGCATATTTTATCGTCTTTCATAATTCTTCTATATAGAAACAGACCCTTTCAGAGGGTTGAAAAAAGTTCTTTCTTCCGCAACCGGAATCGTGAGAGCCAAATGTCCCATTGTTAGCCTCAGATTCAATTCAAGGCAGGGACGGAAATCTCCGTTTTCAGATGCGCATCCGTCTATCCCGAGCGGCCCTTCATAATCCGCAGCGACACACTTTTCTATCACGCGTTTCTGCACTGCGAGAAGTGTCGGCATCGGGATTGGAGAGTAATGTCCTATCTCTGCTTCAAGTGCATTCTGAGTGTCAATGACATTGGCAGTATAGCTTCCTCCCGATGTCGTTTTGAATAGCGAATACCCGATAAATTCCGCTTTTCCACCGGCACAACGCCATTCAGTGGCAAAATCAATCACACGGAGGCAGGGCGTCTCAGCCATTACGGATCGCTGACGACGTATTACGCCGTGAATCCATTCGCGTGACAGACGTTCGTTAAGCATTCCACCTACCATTATTCCGCGCCCGCTGCTGCTCCACGGTGATTTGAAATAGCATCCCGGACAGCGGTGCATAAATTCCATTGCATCATCTTCCGAGAATAGTTCCACAGGAAGGGGCGTTTCAAGCCCTGTAAGCGTGTTTAACTCGCGATTGAAGACAATACTCGTCCGTCGATGAGTAAGCTGTCGGAGAGCATCCATACGCCTTTTTGACGGCATCAGATCTCTGAGCACTCCAAGCTCTTCCAGCTCAGTGATAATTGTCCTGTTCCATCCCCACGGCACTATTTCGTCGAATCTGTCCGGATCTAATCTCAAACAATCTCTCAATTGCGAAGGCGTGAGCGCGTCGATTCCTTTGTCGATGCACAACTGCCGATAGGGGAGGGACTTAACATCCATACCCTCGTCGAAGTTATCTGTCGGTTCCGGAATCAGAATTGCGTCGCCGCGCCGTCCGCAGAGTGCCGGAAGATACGCAAGTCTGCTTCTCAGAAGCCGGATTTTGGCCGGTGCCGTATAATGTGCAAGACCCGAGGCCAGCGCAAAGTCAGTCTCGGGATTGAACACCAATAGGCGTTTATGGCTCATACTTCAACGATGAAATCAGTCGTCGAGTTTGTTTCTCTCCTTCAAGGGATTTGAGAAATAAAGTTTATGCTCCATATACTCTTGAGCAGCGATGAGCGTCGGCTTCGGAAGCTTTTCATAAAAACGCGAGATTTCAATTTGCTCACGGTTTTCTGACATCTCTTCCATATTGTCAGATGAAGCGAATTCCTGAAGTTTCTTTTCGAGATCCTTCTTCATCTCCACTGCTATTTGGTTGGCTCTCTTGCCGATAACGCAGACGGTTTCGTAGACGTTTCCGGTTTGTTTCGACATCGCGATCATATCGCGTGTCACGGTGTTGGTCGGTGCATTTGTTTTCTTGTAGTCCATAATTCTTATTTTCAGACGTGGCTGAAGTCAAAGATTAAAGATGTAAGTTCTCTTATTGATTGCTTACGTATAACGTTAGACGTCTTGTATTTGTTTTCAATTTATTCCCGAGCGCTTGCTGGCTATCTTGTAGATAGCTTCAGCTTCTCGCTTGTTTTTCGTATCGGGATAGTTGTTGATGAATGAATAATACTCATCCACAACCTCACGGTATCTGTCGGCCTGACGGTCGGCCACGGATTGTTTTGCCTCCTGAAATTTCGATTTCAGAATGAGGAATTCAAAATCCTCGCGATATTTTGAGTAAGGGTAATTTTTCAGAGCGTTTTGCGACACGATGATCGCCGACTGATAGTTGTTGCCCATAAAGTTGCCGAGGTTGTAATAAAGCTGGGCGTTCTGAAGGTCTTTGAGCGTCAGTTTGTCCTGAAGCTCGAAGATAGCATTCTGAGCAGACGACCGATGTTCGCTGCGGGGATAGAGTTCAAGGAATGTCTTAAGCTCGTCAATGGCTTTGATGGTCACTGACTGGTCGAGCTGCGGATCCGGGCTGTCAAGATAATATCCATAGCCGGAATAAAATCTGCTGTCCTCGGCAAATTTACCTTTCGGATAACGCTGATAATATGTCTTGAAGTACATTCCGGAATTAATGTAATCTTTGTTCTCATAGTAAGAACGCGCCAACAGATAGAGAGCCTCCTCGCCGGTGGGCTTGCCACGAAGGGGAGTGATCAGATCTGTCAGCACAGTGGAAGCCTGTGTGTATTTGCCGGCTTCAAATGCACGTTTGGCATAATCGTATTTATAGTCGAGGTCGCGGCTTTTCAATACTTTATTATATTCGCCGCACGACGAAAAGAGTGCGGCTACCGCGAGACTGAAGACTATTATAAGGTGAGATTTGCGCATCTTTCTTACTATTGAGAGTGCAAAGTTAATAAATTTCTCGGAATTATCCCTCCTGATTGAGAAAAAATTAGTAACTTTGGCGCCTGAAACTATACGAGAACAGCGTGAGCCGAAATAATTATCCTGAAAATGAGATGAGGAAAGACTCTCTGAAAGGGAGTCATCCGATATTGGCCAACATCGTCGTGATCGCCATCGTAGGTGTGCTCGGCGTGCTTATTGTTTACCTTTCACTTGCCGTCTTTACCAAGCACGGAGAAGAGGCTAAAGTGCCGAGAGTGGAAAAAATGAGCTATACCGACGCGATAGCAAAGTTGCATGAGTCCGGATTCAAAATCGAGATTCGTGATTCCCTTTATACCGACAATGTCCGTCCCGGCTACGTCATCGAACAATTTCCGAAAGCCAACTCTACCGTAAAACCCGGTCGCAAAATATTCTTATATATTCAGGCTGTGCATCCGAAGGAAGTGGTTATCGACGACGACAACAATCCGCGTATCGATGCCTTCCGCGGAGTTTCGTTGCGTTCGGCGCTGTCGCGTCTTGAAGAACTCGGATTTAAAAAAGTGCGTGTGGTCAGACTATTGGGCTCTTACGACGGCGTATCGAAGATTATTGCTAACGGCCGCGTTGTGAAAAAGATGCAACGTGTTCCTGTAAATTCTCAAATCACTGTTCAGGTCTTTGACGGACGTCTGCGCGAGCTGAGCGATTCATTGATGAATATCGAATTCGGCAGCCGACGCTCGATTGAAGAACAGCTTGAGGAAGGCTACTCATCAGAACCAGTGGAATCCTATTCGTCGGAGTCATATTCCACTGAGCCTGTTGTGCCTTCGGAAGTAAGCAACGAACCGGTACAGGAAGCATCGTCGGAGGAAAGCAATGCCAACTTTGAATGATGGTAGAGGCAGAAAATGATATTCCGGTAGAAGACGGAGATGAGCTTGAATCATCGTCATCTTTTGTCACCGACGACGGACGAGAGATGTTTGAGCATTTCCGTTTCGTGGCTGACAAGGGGCAACAGCTTCTGCGCGTGGATAAATTTCTTGTGGCGCGAATGGAGAAAACCTCGCGCAACCGTATTCAGCAGGCGGCCGACGCCGGGTGCATTATCGTAAACGGAAAGGCGGTAAAATCCAGTTATAAGGTCAAACCCGACGATGTGGTGAGCATCGTGATGGACCGTCCGAGATATGAATCGGAAATCATCGAAGAAGACATCCCTCTCGACATTGTATATGAAGATGCCGACGTTCTTGTGGTCAATAAACCGGCCGGCCTCGTTGTGCATCCCGGTCACGGCAACTATCACGGCACACTGGTAAACGCCCTCGCATGGCATTTCCGCGACAACCCCGATTATGACGTCTCTGATCCCCGTATGGGACTTGTGCACCGCATTGACAAAGACACTTCCGGACTGCTCGTAGTGGCGAAAACTCCGGAGGCCAAGACTCACCTCGGCAAGCAGTTTTTCAATAAAACCACCAAGCGAGAATACGTCGCAGTCATCTGGGGCGAATATAAAGAAAAGAACGGTACTATCGTGGGCAATATAGCCCGCAATCCGCGAAATCCCCTTCAGATGGCTGTATTTTCCGATCCTGAAATAGGGAAACACGCCGTAACACATTTCGAGACGATAGAATCATTCGGTTATGTCTCTGTAGTTAAATGTATCTTGGAAACCGGAAGGACTCACCAGATACGTGTCCACATGATGAGTCAGGGCCATCCACTCTTCAACGATGCGAGATATGGCGGCGACCGCATTCTCAAAGGCACCACATTTGCCAAATACAAGACATTTATCAGCAACTGCTTCGAGATATGCCCGCGACAGGCTCTACACGCACGTACACTTGGCTTCGTTCATCCTCGCACGGGGCAGCAGATGGATTTTGAATGTCCTATACCCGACGATATGCAAGAATTGATAGCAAAGTGGCGCGATTACCGTCGCGACAGCTAAGGAGATGTGGGATTTAATTATTCTTAACATAGGGTAGAGGTAAATAATTCGTTTGGAATTGTCGTTATCCGGCGCAAATTTGTTAATTTTGCAGAACATCTTGAAAAACTATATAGCGACTTCGATTGTGACGATTCAGTAACAATAGAAAGCAGAAAGTAATGACACAGGAATTTGATTTTCGTGATATAGCCCCATACGACGACTCCCTATTTCAGGAGAAAATGTCACACCTCGTGAAGGAACCCGGATTTCTCCACGCGCTCAATTATGCGATGCCTCCGGAGGCTGTGCCGGCGGTTATCGAGGAACTTCTGAAAATTGACAATAAATACGATTTCCAGAGGCAAGTGATGTTCCCCTTTCTTGAAATGCTCGCGAAAAAGACTACTTCAGGAATTACTTTGGGCGGTGTCAAATATCTTAACCAGTCGATGAATTATACATTCATCACCAATCACCGGGACATCGTTCTTGACGCGTCATTTCTAAATCTTGCTTTTCTCCGCAAGGGCTTTACTACGTCGGAAGTGGCAATAGGTAATAATCTGTTGATATACGACTGGATTACGGATTTGGTGCGTCTCAATAAAAGCTTTATTGTGAAGCGCGATACAGGTGTGCGTGAGGCGTTGATGGCTGCGCGCAAGCTGTCGGCTTATATTCATTATTGCATTTTGGAGAAGCGCGAATCCGTCTGGATTGCACAGCGGGAGGGGAGAGCGAAAGACAGTTCCGACCATACGCAGGATTCTCTTGTAAAGATGATGGCGCTTGGAGGAGATGGCGACTTTATGGATCGTCTCAAGGAGATAAATCTGATGCCGGTGTCTATATCTTACGAATACGACCCCAATGATTATTTGAAGGCGAAGGAATTCCTTCTCAAGCACCGTGACCCGAATTATAAGAAGTCGCAGCGAGACGATCTATTCTCGATGGAGACGGGATTGCTCCAGTTCAAAGGACGCGTGCATTTACAGCTCACGCCACGTATCAATTCCAAACTGGATATGATGGGAGATTTCAAGGACAAGAACGTTGCTGCCCATCATGCGGGGTGTCTGATTGACCAAGCCATTCATCGCAGTTATGAGATTTTCAGCATTAATTATATTGCCTACGATCTTCTGCACAAGAGCGAACGCTTCGTGCGTAAATATTCCCCGGAGCAGAAAAATAAATTCTGTGATTATGTGGATGCTCAGGTGGCAAAAATCGACGTGCCGGGCATAACTGTGGAAGAGCATGATTTCCTCATTGAAAAGATGCTCACAATGTATGCCAATCCGCTGAAGAACAAACTCCGCGCTCTGCTTGGCGGAATGGAATAATAAAATATGTAAATCATCTCTATGAGAATCCCGTTGTTCGGAGCTATTCTCCTTCCATTATTCACGATTCTGACGGATGTCTTTCTTTATGAAAGCATACGGCGGAAATATGGCGCGAAAAATTGGGTTACAGTAATTTATGGCGTTTCAGCAATCCTGTGCTGGATTGCTCTGGCAGTCATTCTGTTGATGCCCCGGCGGTCGGTCGACGGCGACATTATGCCGATAATGTGGTCGCTGTATGCATATATTTCAGTATATATTCCCAAATTCATCATTGCCGTATTCTCGCTGATAGGCTTGATTCCGCAGATTTTCAAGAAACGCAGGTTGCGTCTCGGACTTTATGTCGGCCTCCCTGTGGGCTTGTTGGTTTTCTGCACGCTTTGGTACGGCGCACTTGTCGGTCGTTATAGGCTCGACGTCAATGATATTGTTTTTACTTCGGAAAAACTCCCGGCGGCTTTCGACGGATATTCTATCGTGCAATTCTCTGACGCTCACGTCGGCACGTGGGGCAACGATACGACATTCGTTTCTCAACTCGTAGATTCAATCAATTCGCTCAAGCCGGATCTTATTGTCTTCACAGGCGATATAGTCAATCGTACTACGGAAGAGATTCGACCGTTTGAGAAAGTGCTTTCGCGTTTGCGCGCGCGAGACGGAGTCATCTCCATTCTCGGAAACCATGATTATGGCGATTACATTACGTGGAATACGCCCGAAGAGAAAAAGGCCAACCTTGACTCATTGATTCAAATTCAGAAGAGAATGGGGTGGAAGCATCTGAACAACGAGCACCTTTTCTTGCACTGCGGAAACGATTCGATTGCCATAATCGGCGTCGAGAACTGGGGCGAGCCACCTTTCGCCACGTACGGAAATCTTGGCAAGGCTTTTCCGCTCAGCCCTGACAGCGCGTATCACGTAAATGACGGCAATTTCAAAATCCTTCTCTCGCATAATCCCGAGCACTGGAATCGGCACATTTCTAAGAAGACCAATATAGACTTGACGCTCTCCGGCCATACGCATGCCATGCAGGTGATGTTGAACTTATTCGGATGGCGCTGGTCACCTTCGGAGTATATATATGAACAGTGGACCGGCCGGTATGATCGTAAAACCGACAAAGGGGAGCCTGTAAGCATTTATGTAAATATAGGCTGCGGTGAGGTAGGAATGCCTTACAGAATCGGCGCTGATGCTGAAATCACCCGGATTACTCTAAAACGCTGAAACGGATATGGCGACAATTTATCATCTCAGTCTGGGCAGTAATTGTGGCGACCGTCACGTTAATATACGTGCGGCAATAGATTGGCTCGACACCATCGCCCACGTAGAACAGTGTTCGGCGATTTATGAAACCGATTCCATCAACGGCGACGGCACAAAATATTGCAATTGCGTACTTATCTGTTCGACCGAACTCGATGTCGATAAACTTGATAAGACATTGAAAGAATATGAAATACGAGCCGGACGCACCGCAGCGTGCCGTGAAAGGGGAGAGGTGCCCATTGATCTTGACATAGTCATTGCCGACGGGAAGATAATCCGTCCTCGCGACTACGCCCGCTCATACTTCACCCACGGCCTCCACCTCATCACCACCACCACACCCAATTAATCACCCCAAGTGCCAAGATTATAGCCGAATAATCTGCTGAAGATCCCGATCGTATTCAACCGGAATACCATTTATTATAGCAAGCACACCCTCCTCTATGATGTTGAACGGCACGATGAACCATTCCTTTGGAGTGTGACCATCAACTGTTACCTGCAACTGAACGGATGAGAATAACTTGTGTATCAGTGCCTCAAATGTGGAAGATTTTACATTGTAGACTTTCCAAGTTGCCACAACTTCGACATCTGCACACAAATATGTAGGCTCATTCCGCGCATTGGCTATACGGCTTTCCACCGAAGTGGCAGTAAAACCGATTTTGTAGAGGTTTTTTATTGCGGCAATCTCAGGACGTGTTGATTTCGTGCGCAACACATAGATTGTGCCGCTTTCAACGTCAGTATCGTTGATTGTGAAACACTGCTCTAATTCTTCGGTCGTCATTTCTGAGGTGTCTATAACCGAATAGCCGGTTACGCTAAGATTCTTGGTTATAGTTTTAAATTTTATGTCAGCCTCAGCGCCATTTTCATAGATAACGCGGGTTCGGCCATCGCGGTCGCCATGACGGTTAACGCCTTCATCATCAAATGCGGCAAGATAGCCAATCATACCGTCCTCTACGAAGTAACTTCCGACTTTGAGATTCTTGACACTGAATTTCACAAGTCGGAATTTCCCGGACTTCAAGCCTTGCTGTACTTCCTTGAATCCATTGGCGTATTTCTCGAAGTCCTCACATTCCCTACGTTTGCCAACATACTCGGCTTCTTTCCGGGCATTAAGCCGTTCACGCATATAATCAGGAATATCAAACAGACCGAGGTCGCTTCCGCTTTCAATGTCATCAAACAGCGGATCGTTCATTATCTCCTCCAACTGTTCTGCTTCTGTAAGTTCTTTCGGCTTATAATCTGCCTCAGGTTCAGAGGCTATTTCATTTTCAGGTATCGGCAATAGTCCACAGGTATCAAACGGACGGCACCGCTCCAACCTTGACTCATTTTCCAGTATGCCTTTCAGTCTGCGATACAGTTTCCGATCTGTCTCCTCGGTCGGAGGGCAACCATGCGCCTCTGCATAATCACAGATTTCCTGAAAGCCGGCTACAAGGCGGTCGCTCGATGTAGGTTTCTTCTTGAGAGGTTTTACGTTATCGAAAAACGGGTCTTTGAGTATTTCTTCGAGTTCTTTTCCCCAGTTTATCATTGCTGTTCAGATAATTTTCTACGTTTGATTTGGCGGAGACGCTCAATGGCCATAGCTATGCGACGTGCCGTAGGATCGCCGTCGGTAATCAGAGGCTCAGTCTTGCCCGGGTTTTCTTCTTTCCATTTCGGGAAATACTTCTTGAAAAGCAGAATAGCCTCCTCATCTGTGATTGATTCAGTGCGCTTGTCCTCGATTACATATTGGATGGTGCGCAGAGTCTCAGGCGTAAGCGACTTAGAGATTACCTCGTAGGCTCGTTGGAAAGGATTTATCTCGGAAATCAAGTTTATGTCAAGGTCATCAAGATTTATAAACTTGTTGGCCATCTTAATAAACTTATTGCCGGAGTCGTCCGGTCCAATTATTTGTTTCCCCTGTGTTGCAATTGTAAGGACAGTGTGTGCTCTGACGGCTTCAACTTCCTCCTCGTTGAGGTCAGGGTATGTGTCGCGAATGATTTTAGGTATATATACCTCCGTAATCATTTCAGCCATGTCCTCGCCTATAATTGCCTTTTGGATATTTGTATCAGAGAGCGTGGTGGCAACGAGAGTGTCGAGGTCGTTCTCAACGATAGCCTTTGTCTTATCGTTGAGCTCAGGGAGCCCCTTGACCTCGATAACACGTTTGGGTTTCTTTAGTTTCTTTGGGTCACCGGGTTCCGGTTCGTCAATTTTTGTTTTGAAGTTCCAGCGTGGCGCCATAACCTGCTCCATGAGTAGCGATGCCGATATAGCCTTCAGGAAGTCGTTGACTGCCATTGCCACATCGTCCTGCACCGCGTCAGGACAGGGTATGAGGTTGGTGAACTGCGCATGGGTCTTTCCCTCGCAGTCGCGTGTGCATCGGCCGATAATCTGCACAACCTCAGTGAGCGACGAACGGATGCCGACGGTGATGCAATGTTCGCACCATTCCCAGTCGAAACCTTCTTTGGCTGTGCCGAGAGCTATCAATATATCAAGCGAGTCACGGCTGTTCATACGTTGCAGATATGATTGAAGCGCGCCTCGGCACTCCGCTTTATCTTCCACAAGGTCGCCAATGGTAAGGATTCTTCCGTCAGGCGTTTTAACCTTGTAGAGATAATTATCGAAATCGTGGTCAACCACTTCGCCGATATATTTTAGTATTTCGGCTACTTGGTCGTATTTGTTCATAAACGCGCCTGTCTTACTGTTGGGGCGCGGGATATGAATAAGAGTTTTCTTATGCGTATCGAGAACTTCCGGAATAGCTGTCAGATAGTTGCCCTGAAAGAAGTGGTAGCCAATGCCGAGGCTTTTCAGCCAGCGATAGCCATTTAGCTGCTGATAGTAATTGTAGTTGATGGTCGGCTGAAATTTCACTTCATCCTCCGGACGCATCACAGGGATGGCATCGCCACGGAAATAAGAACCGGTCATGGCAAGGATATGCGCCGATGTTTGGTTAAGCAATCGGCGAATAAGAGTGCCGAGGCGATTGTTCTCATCTGCAGAGCCATGATGGAACTCGTCGATGCCGAAGAAAACATTATCGAGCTTCCGAGCATCAATGCCGTTGAGCGCGTTAAGAAGCGTGGCATGGGTGCAGACGAGTTTAGTGGCAGAGGGATGGTCAAGAAACTCGCGGACAATCGACTTCTTGGAGTTCTCGCTTCCGGCGTTCAAGCAAAGATTCCAGTAAGGGGCAATCGTCCAGTCCTCAAAAAAGCCGAACTTCTTCAAGGGAGTGTCCTTGAAGCTACGACCGATGTTCTGTTGTGGCACAGCCACTATAACTTTTTTAACGCCTTGATTGGCGAGTTTGTCGAGAGCGACAAACATCATGGCGCGGCTTTTGCCCGAAGCGGGCGGAGCTTTGACAAGAAGATACTGGCGGTTACGCTGCTCATATACCATAGCTTGCATTTCGCGCATACCGAGGTCGTCGACATTCGTTGCTTTGCCGGTTTGGGCGTATTCTATATTTACAAGATTTTCCATATTATTTTCCGATTAGTCGGTTCTGCGCTCTTGCGATTGCCTGCTGCAATTTTTGTTCGAGCAATTTGCGGTCGGGCAGCTTCGTGAGATAGTCGGCCACACGGATGTTGTTCTCATCAAGATGCATCAGCTCGATATGCTCTTCGTTCTTACCAGCGCAGAGAATCAGGCCTATAGGCTTGTTCTCGCCTTCTGCCATGTCATATTTTTTGAGCCAACGCAGATACAGTTCCATCTGTCCTTTGTATGCAGCCTGAAACTTACCAAGTTTCAAATCAATAGCAACAAGGCAGCGCAGGCGGCGGTGATAGAACAGCAGGTCGATGTAATAGTCTTCGGCATCGACCGTTATTCTTTTCTGCCGGGCGAGAAACGCGAAGTCGTTGCCAAGCTCGGTGATGAAGCGCTGAAGTTCGGCCACGATAGCGCTTTCAAGGTCTTTCTCCGAATAATTGTCGTGTAGCCCGAGGAAGTCAAGAAAGTAAGGGTCTTGAAATACGAGGTCGGCCGACATCTTGCGCTCATTGCTTAGCTCCTCAAGGTCGTGGCGTATTACCTCCTCCGGCTGCTTTGCTATGGCTGTGCGTTCATAAAGCATACCGTCGATTTTGGCTTTCAGCGTGCGTGTAGACCATCGTTGGTCGGCCGCCATTGTCAGATAGAAATTGCGAGCCAATTCATCGTCGAGCGAGATAACTTGCAGAAAATGAGACCACGACAATTTGGACATCACTGATGTCCAAATTGATGCGTCAGGGAATCTTTCGGCAAAGAGACGCATACGGTTGAGGTTCTTTTCCGAGAACTGGCGACCGCCGTAGATTTCGGTGAGCTGCGTTGCGAGGTTGGCCACAATCTGTTTGCCGTAAGCCGCCCTCTCACCGCCGAGAACTTCACGGTTGATGCGGTCGCCGATATGCCAATACATCAGCGTCATGGTGGAATTGACCGTGGCTGCAACCTGCGATTTAGCCACCTCAATCATCTGTCGTATGTCAACGATGAGATTGCTCTCGTTATTCTTGCCTTGAACTATTTCCATAATCTATAGCGTTTTGACGATGAATGTTATGATTTAGTCATTTTGGCGTAGAGTTTGAAGAGGTGTTCGAGGCGTTCTTCGTCGGAGGTGAAGGGCTCGGGGCGATAGATGCGCTCCACGGCGAGGTCGAGCTGATGGTGGGCCTCGCGCAACGCCTCCGGCATGGTTTCCGGATTATACATTTTGCCAAGCGTCAGGTCGAAATTCTCTTCACGTATATCGAGCACGTGCTGTGCCAGCTGTTCCAGTTCCTCTTTCTCTGCGGTTTTTAGCTTCGGAAATGGGAAAGTGTTATAGCAGAGGGTCGCTGAATAACGATAATCAGTTTTAAGACGTCCACCCACCGCTCTTACCCAAAGATTGTGCATCTTTGAGGTCAGCAAAGCGAACAGCCATTTTTCGGCATCATAGATTGCGAAGGCAAGATTAGATACAACGGTATCCTTATCTACATATCCTATTGGGAAATAGACACGTCGCTCTGATGATACCGAAGGTACAATTATGGCTTTCGTTGGTCTATATGCCCTTTGTACAAACATATGAGGTCTGTTGGCATAGGCTTGAGTGCTTGGAGCATTACTCGCTTCACGTTCGGAAGAAACTGCTTTTAAGCGAGCATTTATTTCAGGCACAGATTTTGCCAATTTAACATTCTCCGGAGTGTCCTCAATCCACAAGCAGTACCTCTCAACATCTTGTAAAAGTTCTTGGGAACCCATATATCTTTTAACAAAATGAGCAGCTTCAGGATACTGGTCTCTGATCTTATCGGCAATTTCGCGTTCAAAATTAAGATGACCTCCGTCTCTCGGCATACTTCCAAAAAGGACTTCCGGCATACCGTTGGGAATCTTAGTCGTCTTTGGTACGATTATTGAATCTCCATCAGTAAGATACGGATTTATAGATTTCACTTTCTTCTCTGTGTGTGAAGATTCTATGAATAGCCTCTTTTCAGAATTATCTATGTTTTGAACTCCAATTATTGCAACTGTTACTGTCGCATTGTATTTTGCATTATTGCTCCACTTAAAGGATGTACGAGCAAAAAAGATTTCTTCGCCGAGGTCAAATATGGGTTTCCATAACATTGCAACCTGCTCGCCTTGACTGATTGAATTGGTCGTAACGAAAGCGTATTTTGCTTTAGTTCCTCGAATATATTTGGCTCCTTTCCAAAACCAAGCGGCAATGTAATCAACAGTTTTGGCTGCTTCAGTACCTTGCATAGCAATTCGCATATCCTCTTTCTGAGCATCATCTTGCAATTTACTACCAAGATACGGCGGATTGCCCATGATATAGACTTCATCGTCGGGTGTGTGGGGGCAGACTGTGTTCCAGTCGAGGCGACAGGCGTTGCCGCAGACGATGTGGCCGGATGGTTTCAACGGCAGGGTTTCGGGGAGGACGTAGAGTTCTTCCTGAAACTTGACGTTCATCTGATGTTCGGCGAGCCACAACGAAAGTGTGGCCGTGTCACAGGCATATTCATCGAGTTCGATGCCATAGAATTGCGTGAGCGTGATGCTTGGGAACGGCAACATTGCCACATTGGTAATCTCGCGCAGGGCTTGCCAGATGCGGATTTCGAGATCGCGCAAACGCTTGTAGGTTATGATAAGGAAGTTGCCGCTGCCGCAAGCCGGGTCAAAGAATTTTATCTTAGACAAGCGGATGAGTAGGCTGCGCAAACGCTGTGAGGCGCGGTCGTGATTGACTTTCTTAGCCATCTTTTCGCGAGCCTCGGCGCAAGCTGCATCAAATTCTTCTTCGAGCGCATCGAGGAAAAGCGGGCGGATTACCTTTTCGATATTCGGCACCGAGGTGTAGTGCATACCGAGTCCGGCACGCTGTTCGGGCGTTACGACCGCCTGAATCATCGAGCCGAAGATGTCGGGGTTGATTTCGCGCCAGTTGTAGTCGCCACAGTTTATTATCAACGTGCGAGCACGGCGCGAGAGTGTCGGGATGGGATAATGCTCCTTGAAGAGACCGCCATTGACGTAGGGAAAAACTTTATAGAGCTGAGGAAGCGTGTCGAGTGCTGCTGCATCATTGGTCGACATCGCGAAGAAAGCGCGGTCGATAAATTCGGCGAGGTCGGACCCGTCCTCCTTTGTATGCGTTTTCAGAGTGTTTGTAAAAAGGTTGTCGCCGGGAAACAGTCCTGTGTCTTCGGCAAAGAAGCAGAACAGCAAGCGCGACATAAATACGTTGAGCGCATGGACGGTTTCCGGATTGCGTATATCGTTGTAGCGGCGTATATCGTCAAACAGCTTGGCCATCAGTTCGGCAGACCTAACATCAGCCTCAGCTTCAGTGGTATATTCTATTTTCTCGATGCCTGCAAGAGGTGTAAAAAACTCAAAGTCTTTCCAAAGCAGCTCGATACTGTTTTCGTACCAATCATTTTCCTTAGGGTCGTAAGCCACAATATGGACGCCGTTGCTCGTAACGTAGAGGCGCGGAGAATGTTTGGAAATCTTCTTGTCCTCGCGCATGGCGTTGATGACGTCATACATACCGGAGCAGTCACAGTCGAGCGTATTGACTGCGGCCTCTCGGTAGGCGACAAGGTTCTTGATAAGGACGGTTTCGCCATCCTTTGCAAGATTTCCGGGACCTTCTTTTGTGCGACGAATCTGACCGTCACCGAATCCTGCAAAGATACGGAGGAGGTCGTAGATAAATTCTGGAGCCGACGTTCCTGTTTTACCAAGTTGTTCAAGCGCGTCAAGCGCTTGAACTTGCGAATATGATTTGGTTTTTTTTGCCATTCAAGATAACTTAAATAACTGATTTTGCTGTTACTACTCGCAAATTTATTAATTATTTTTGAGATAAGCAATGAGTTGAAGAATAAATTATCAATACATATCCATTTTACCGTTGGTCAAATCGCCGAATGTCTTGACGACTGCCCAGATAATCAAACATATAAAAAACATATCAATTCTTTTTAATTTACAAACATATTAACTCTGACTCGTCCAAATCATTGATTCCGTTGCCTCTCAAAAAATGAGGAATGTTAAAATCATTATCAGATGAAAAAACGAAATATTCCGTTTGGCGCAAAGTTATATCGATGTGTATGCCAATTCAAGGCACTCCAAAGTTAAATTATGTAAATTTTTGTGTGACTTATGTGATTTATGTGTACATCAGACACATCCGATACATCAGGTGTTAGAATTTGGAGGCGCGGATGTAGAGCACGATTCCTATTATGAGATAGACTACATTGGGGATTTCCATCGCGATGAAGGGCGTTGTGAGGCCGGATATGGCGAAGGAACTTGTTACGGTAGAGAATAGAATGTAGCTGAAGCTGAGCGCCAGACCGATACCGATGTTTAGCCCCATGCCACCTTTCACTTTTTTAGATGATAACGATACTCCGATAAGCGTAAGGATGAATGCGGCGGCTGTTGAGGCATAACGCTTCTCTTTCTCTATTTCGAAAGCTTTGATGTTGGCGACTCCACGCGAACGCTGTTTGTCTATATATCGCGCAAGTTCAGGTGTTGTCATAGTCTCCTGATCGTTGCGCTGAATAAGGAAGTCACGCGGTTCGATGGGGATTATTGTGTCGAGACGTGTGCCGCGGCGTATTGTTTCGCGCCGTTCACCGAGGTTGCGTATCATATAGTCGCGCACCTGCCAATGATACAATTTAGTGGTATCATATTGTACTGATTGTGCTGTCAGTCTGGATACGAGTCGTTTCCCCTCGAATTTGTCCAGCGAGAAACGGAAGCCTGTCTTTGTGTCGTTGTCAAAGCGACCGATGAATGCAACCACCCCGGGTGAAGCCATCAATTGAATATCCGTTCCTGAGCTGATACGTTTGTTTTTTACGTATTTATTGGTGTAATTCAGACGATTGACGTTAGTGGGAGGAATAATATAGTTTGTCAGCGCAAACGTCAATGCCGCAATGATGGCAGCGCCGATCATATAAGGACGCATAAATCGTCGGAAACTGACGCCGCTGGAAAGGATGGCGATAATCTCCGAATTGCCTGCCATCTTCGTTGTGAAGAAAATCACCGATATAAATACGAAGAGGGGTGAAAGCTGATTGGCAAAATAGGGGATAAACGAAGCGAAATAGTCAAAGAGTGTTTCTTTCAACGGGGCTGTCAGAAAGGCATCAAGTTTCTCCGTGATATCAAACATTGAAACGACGACGAGAATCATTGCTGTCGCCATAAAATATGTACCGAGAAATTTTTTCAGAATATAAAGGTCGAGCACCTTCATCCCGAAGCGTTTCTTTTCTTTCTTATCCTTGTTTCCTTTCTTCTTTTTCTTCGTCTTCCCTTTTTCCTCCGTCTCCTCCTCCTTCTCTATAATTTCTGTTTCCTCGACGTTTGTAATATCGATATTTTCGTTTTGCTCTATCTCTGCGGAGATTTCCACTGTTTCTTCGGGCAAAGAAGCACTTTCTCCGACTGCTTCAGAGGGAGTGACTTTCTTGAAAAAACGTTTGAAAATACCGAATTTCATTTAGCTAAAAATGTTACAATCTACGAGTTACATTTATTATCATCTCCTCTTTCCACGCTTTGAAATCTCCGGCCAAAATATGCGCGCGGGCTTGTCTGACAAGCCATAGATAGAATGCGAGATTATGCACAGACGCTATCTGCATTGCTAATATTTCGTTGGAAATGAAGAGATGCCGGACGTACGCTCTCGAATACACTTCATCTACCCATGCAGCGCCACCTTCGTCAAGAGGAGAAAAATCGTCAGCCCATTTTTTATTGCGCATATTCATAATTCCGTGTCGTGTGAAAAGCATACCGTTGCGTCCGTTACGTGTCGGCATGACGCAGTCCATCATATCTACTCCACGGTCGATTGCTTCAAGAATATTCGCAGGCGTTCCTACCCCCATAAGATAGCGTGGTCTGTCCTGAGGTAGAATCTCGTTGACGATTTCAATCATCTCATACATCTTTTCGGCAGGCTCGCCCACGGCAAGGCCTCCGATAGCATTCCCCTCGGCACCGAGATCGCGAACAAATTTGGCCGACTCACGCCGCAAATCCGGGTAGACACATCCTTGTACAATAGGGAAGAACGCCTGACGATGACCGTATAACGGTTCAGTTGCGTTGAAATGATCCCATCCGCGTTGAAGCCAACGGAGCGTCAGCCCGAGTGACTTCTTAGCATAATCATAATCGGCTGTTCCCGACGGACATTCGTCGAGCGCCATCATAATGTCGCTACCTATCTGACGCTGAATATCCACCACTTTCTCGGGTGTGAAAAGATGTTTTGAACCGTCGATATGGCTTCTGAACCAAGCTCCCTCCTCTTTCAGCTTACGGTTAGATGATAGGGAGAAAACCTGAAAACCGCCGGAATCTGTAAGAATAGGGCGTTCCCAACCGATGAATTTGTGCAGGCCGCCGGCTTTTTGCATAATTTCCATTCCGGGGCGAAGATAGAGATGATACGTGTTGCCAAGTATAATCTTTGCGTCGATGTCATCGCGTAGCTCTCGCTGATGCACGGCCTTTACGCTTCCAACGGTTCCGACAGGCATAAATATCGGCGTTGGAATCTCACCGTGATCCGTAGAGATCAATCCTGCCCGTGCATCTGTTCCCGGCGCTGTCGCTTCAAGCTTAAAATCCATATCTGCTTCTTTTTCTCTTTCTTTCCCGCATTCGTCGGCGGAGCGACTGCAAAATTAATAAAATCCTCCGATATTCCGGTATTCTTCCAGCTTTAAAATCTTTAAAATCGAGCCGCTATATGATTTAACGAGTTTGGCGGGAGGTGTAAAGGCGGAAAAACTCGCCGATAAATAATATCAAGGAAGTGGAAAAAATAATTATGAGCCAGTCGCAGATGCTGATTGGGACGACGGAGAAAAATTCGCCACCTGTCGAGACAATTAATATTTGACCGAAGAAGATGACTGTGGATATATATAGAAAACCCTTGCACCCTTTGAGATGAAAGGCGGATTGTCCGGTCTGGAAAGCGCGTGCATTAAACATATTCCAAAATTGCAACATTACGAATGTTGTGAAGAAGAGGGACAATTCGTAGGGTGAAAGGCCTCGGTTTGCCCCTACGGGAAGAGAGCCGATTTGTAATAGTGATGTGAGATCGGTATGCTCCAAATAATAGAGGAAGGCAAGCAGGATGAGGAAAAAGAATCCACCTATATCGAATATGCGTTCCCACATCTGCTTGGAAATTATAAAGGCAGTACGGCTACGGGGCTTTTCTTTCATGACGGATTCCGAGGGTGGAAGTGAAGCGAGGGCTACGGCCGCGAAAGTGTCCATAATCAGATTGACCCACAGCATCTGCGTAACGGTGAGAGGGGACTGGAGTCCCATAAATGATCCGCAGAGTACTATAAGGCAGGCCACGACATTGACCGTCAGCTGAAAGAGGATAAAGCGCTGAATATTTCTGTAAAGTGAGCGTCCCCATAGCACTGCACGTCCGATAGATGAGAAAGAGTTGTCGATAATTGTGATGTCGGAAGCCTCCTTTGCCACGGCCGTACCGTCGCCCATCGAGAGGCCTACGTGAGCCGCTTTCAATGCCGGAGCGTCGTTAGTGCCGTCGCCCGTCACGGCGATAACCTCGTTTTGGGAACGAAGAGCCTCGACAAGACGTTTTTTGTCCATGGGTCGCGCCCGGGCTATGATTTTGAAATCCTCTACACGCTCAGCAAGCTGTTTGTCGGAGAGCTTTTCAATCTCCGTACCAGTGATTATATTCCTATCTGAATCACTCTTATCATTCCAGAGGCCAATCTGTCGGCCTATTTCCTTTGCAGTGGCAGGGGTATCTCCGGTCACTATTTTAATCTTGATGCCGGCGTCGAGCACTTCTCTGACGGCGTCGGGAACATCCTTGCGGACGGGGTCTGAAATTGCCGCGACTCCGATAAACTTAAGATGTTCTATGATAATTTTACTATCGGAAATTGCTTTTTCACCGGGGGCAAGTTCTCGGTAGGCGAAGCCGAGTGTGCGCATAGCCTGATTCTGATAGCCGAGCAATAACGCCTGTATCTCCTCTTTTGAGACTCCCGATGTGTCGGTGCAAAGAGAGAAAATAATTTCCGGAGCGCCCTTTACGTAAAGTATCTCCTTCCCGGAAGCCGACTTTACAAGTGTAGCCATATATTTCCGTTCCGTGGAGAAGGGTATTTCTGCTATTACCTCGGCATTGTCGCGGAGCTTCTGATAGTCAATATTCTGCGAATTGAGCCAAAGGAGGATGGCGCCTTCAGTAGGATTACCGAGTACTTCGGGCTTATACTTGGATAGATTCAGCATGGCAGTGGAATTGACAGCCATACCCTCGGCGATGACCGGATCATCTGCAGAGATGAAGAAATCCGTATGAGCCACCTGCATTTGGTTTTGAGTCAGCGTACCGGTCTTATCGGTGCAGATCACAGTGGTGGTGCCCATCGTTTCGCAAGCATGGAGCTTGCGGACGAGATTATTGGTTTTGAGCATCCGGCGCATTGAATAGGCAAGGGAGAGTGTTACAGCCATCGGGAGGCCTTCGGGAACAGCCACAACGATGAGAGTGACAGCCACCATAATTGTATTGAGGAAGTAGGCAAGGAATGGAATCAGCTCAAAATCGGGCACACTGAGCAGATAGATAACGACTCTGGCTACGATTATGAGCGCGCCGATAGCGTAAGATGCTTTTGAAATAAGTGAGCCGAGACGGTCCAGCTGCTCATTGAGAGGTGTTTTAATGTGATCGTCAATTTGAGACGCCGTGAATACTTTGCCGTTTTCAGTTTTGTCGCCAACGGCAGTAACGCGCATCACGCCATGCCCTTCCATCACCTTAGTGCCACGCATAACGGCATCGGAAGGGAAAGTAGCTTCCGGGTCGAAATCCGCTTCGACCACGGTTTTATGGCATATAGGTTCGCCTGTGAGCGTAGATTCGTCTATGCTTAAAGATGTGGCTTCCAGCAGCTTGCCGTCGGCAGGAATCTCCTCGCCTGTTGAGATAATTACAATATCCCCGGTCACGACGTCCCTTTTGGGAATCTTTATCGCCGATCTCTCGCGAATCACTGTGACAGGTTCATCGTCATTGACTTTATTAAGAATGGCGAACTCCCTGTCGGCCTTTACCTCAAAAATGAAGGCAAGACCTGTGGCAAGAATTATTGCAATGAAAATACCTACCGGCTCAAAAAAGACGGTTGCAGGTTCTGAAAGTCCCCAGTATTCGTAGCAGGAAATGCCTATTGATAGGAAACCGGCAACAAGAAGAATAATGATCAGAGGATCCTTGAATTTGCCGATAAACCGTCGCCAAAGGGATTCTTTCTCAGGAGGTGTAAGTATATTGATACCGTATTTTTCGCGGCTTTGAGCCACTTCCTGCTGTGATAGTCCCTTATAGTTTTTATTTTGTGACATTTAGATAGTCGGGTAAGTTGTACATTCACTAAACAATTTAATTGCAAAATCGGATAAAACGTTGTTGTTTTTACGTATTGGCCGGTTGGGAAACAGTTGCAAATTTAGAGAAACTTCGATATGATGACGGTGCGAGATTGAGTTTGCCGGCGGCACGAAGCATCTTTCGCAGCGATGTGATGAATTCCTGACTTTCCTGAAGGACATTTAGATAGACGTATGCAACTGTAATATTACCGGTGTCGCCATTATTGAGCAGTGTGTAAACGCCACGGGTCAGCAATCTCAGACGATTCTTGATGACTTCAGCACGATCGCGAAGGGTGTCGATGGTTTCCGGATTGTTCTCATCAATAACTTTTTCCGAGTCTTTCAGGAGCGTGACTATGCTGCTGCATACGTCGGCAAACGATTCACGGAATTCTTCGGGTAGAGGACGGAAATTATTGTCTACGTGTTCCTTGCAGGCCTCGTTGATTCGGCGGAGAGAATAAGTCATTTCCATGGCCATATTGTTGCTGAGATGAAACCATGTACTTTTCTCGAAAGCCGTCGCGGGCGCTACCCTGCGCATACATAGGGTAAGCTTGCGTCGTTGACCTTTGAGAATATTTATTTCGGCTATTAGAGCTTTTTGTGCCCGGGAGAGAAGCTTGATATTATTATCTGCAAAACCATCTGTAATATCAGAATAAATATGAGCGATAAATGTTAGAAACATTTTCTGTTTCTCATTGATATAAATGCGGAGCAGAGGCCATACATCCGCTGCATTTTCAGTGGAGAGGATTGTCTGGAAGAGTGTGTCGCCAGATTCCTCCTTCTTCTTATTTCGGAATCGTATGTTGCTTTTCATAAGGACAATGAGTGAGATGATGCCGCCTGCCACCATTACGGGAACGCCTCCAAGATGCATAAGGCATACGATTATTCCGGCACCAAGAAAAGCCACACCTGCAGTGATAAACCATCCGCCGATAACTGATATTACTCCTGTGATTCGGAATACTGCACTTTCACGTCCCCATGCACGGTCGGCCAAAGATGTTCCCATTGCCACCATAAATGTTACGAATGTTGTGGAAAGAGGGAGCTTCAAAGAGGTGCCTAAAGCAATCAGCATCCCTGCTAATATAAGATTAACCGATCCTCTGATTAGATCGAATGCGGCGCCATCCTCTTCTTCCGTAACGGTAGTGTCAAGGCGTTTGTCGATCCAACTTTTTACCTTGTCAGGTGTATTAGCGAGAATCCATGTAGAGACGCCGAGTGAACTGCGCACTATCGATCGTCCGAGACGTGATGAACCGAACATTTCATCACCTTCGCTTTTTGTGCTGAGTCCGACAGTAGTTTGCGTAACTTGGCGTGCTTTCTTGGAGGTGGCGAGCGAAACGACCATTATAGCACCTGCACCAACAAGAAAATATAAAGGTGTGGAAGCAGGACTGTTCAGACTTCTCATCATAAATCCGTGAATATCACCACTACCTGTAGCCACAAAATCCTGATACGAGGAGAGGGATGTAAGAGGAACTCCGATGAAGTTTACCAGATCGTTGCCTGCGAAGGCCATGGCGAGAGCAAACGTGCCCATAAGTACTATGACTTTAAGAACATTGACTTTACACAGATGCAACACTTCCATAAGTAGGGTAAAGAAGACGAACGAGCCGGTGAGAATAAGCGCGGTATTTTCATCGATCCATGCCTTGAGACTATCTGTCATGAAAGAGAGATCCTTGATACCTTTGAGAAGCATAAAATATACGAGCGCTGTACTTGCAATACCTCCAAATATTGCTATCTTCCATTTTAGTTTGCTTTTATATTGGAAAGTGAAGACGAGTCGGGTGTGAAATTGTACTATGGTGCCAAAAATGAAGGCTATGGCGACAGAAAGGAAGATTCCGAGTATTACGGAAAGAGCTTTCTCGGTGTTGAGAAGATCGCCGATGGCAAGAGAATTGGCGGGTTCGGCTATCTTAAAGAGCGCGACCACGAAAGTGGCGCCAAGCAGCTCGAAGACGAGTGAAACGGTAGTTGATGTCGGCATACCGAGCGAATTAAAGAGATCGAGAAGTATTATATCTGTGACCATCACGGCCATAAATATCGCGATAACGTCGTAGAAAGATAAATTTTCCGGCCGGAAAATTCCGTGTCGTGCCACGTCCATCATCCCGTTGCTCATAGCGGCGCCGAGAAAGATTCCTACGGAAGCGACTATGATGATCGTTCGGAATGTGGCGGCTCGTGTGCCGACGGCAGAGGTGAGGAAATTTACTGCATCATTGCTCACACCTACTGTGAGGTCGAAAATGGCAAGGCAGAAGAGAAATATCACCAAGCCTAAAAAGATAATATCCATAATTTGCGGTATTTATCGGGAGGGAAATCCCTGCGTTATTAATTTATAACGCAAAATTATGGCCTAAATATTGAGGGAATATTTCAAATATGTTACGAAAATATTAAGTTTTCGGAGGGAGATTGAAATAGAAGTTCAGACCGTTGAGAGAAACGGCACGAATTGTGCCTCCATGTATGGCTACTGCGTTTTTTACTATGGCGAGGCCGAGACCGGTGCCTCCCGATTCACGTGAACGCCCTTTGTCGACACGATAGAAGCGCTCGAAGATGTGAGGAAGATGTTCTTCCGATATGCCGGAGCCATTGTCGGAAAAGCAAAAATTGCCTTGAGAATCGGCTTTGAGAATTATGCGGGAAGCACCGCTGTAAGCGATCGCATTATCGAAGAGATTGCGGAAGATGGATTCGATCAGGCGACGGTTTCCATATATCGTCATTGGCGGAATATTTGCCTCGATGACGATGTGGGTGCGCATACGATATTCATTGATTATATTGATAATGGATTCTGCAAGGTTTATTTCGCATTTTTTTATCATCTCCTGACCTTCATCCATTCTCGTTATGTCGGCCACGTCTTTCAAAAGTGTGTCAAGGCGCTGAGCGTTGCTTTTGGCAAGTGTAATCAGTTCGTATTTTTTCGATTCTTCTATCTCGGGATGATCAGCAAGGACGTCTATGCAAACGAGGATGGCGGAAACGGGCGTTTTAAGCTCGTGATTAATATTATTGGTGAGCTGTTTTTTTATGCGTATTTTTTCCTTCTCGTGGCGGAGCGCATCGCGGTGTCGTGCGTCTCTCTGGATATAAAGTTTAACAATGTTTGAAGCGATATTGCCAAGCTCGTCGTTGGGAAACGCTTCGCTTGAGAGTACCGGCTCGCCACGTTCCGCTTGCTCGGCAAAGGCGCTGAGACGTCTGATCGAGAGAGAGATTTTGCCGGTAACGATGAATGCCACTACGCTCATTATCAATGTTATGGCGAGCATAATCCAAATTAGGGAACGGTCTGCTTTCAAGAATGTTTCAAGCGAATGGGTGTAAGGAGCTGCTGTACGGATTACAACTCCATCATCAGTCAATGTGGCAGAGTAGAAATAAGTGCTGCCGTCGCTTTCGGAATGACGCTCGGTGGCTATTCCGTGGCCTGAAGCACGTGCTGCAGCTATTTCCGGGCGCGTATTATGGTTGGCGGCCGATACCATGCCACGCGAATCGTAAATAACATTACCCGTCTCCCCAATCACTGTTACTCGCGGATTCTCAACAGAACTGTCGAGATCTCCGACAATTTCCCGAATGTCTGCACCTCGACGCAGCCCGTTGGCAATCATAGCGTTATCAGCCTGAAGTCTGGCGTCGAGCAGCTCTGTACGAAATTTCTTCTCGCGTTGATATTGGAAGATTAGAAGTGTGCCGGCGAGTGCCCAACTGATGGCAAGAATAATGAAAAGAAAGCGATAACGGAAGGAGACTGTAAGTTTCATATTTCAAGAGTCTTGCCAAGTATATCCATAGCCTGAACGAGATACGATTCTTTTGCCGTAAGGAGAAATTTTGGAACGTATTCGAGCTATATGCACATCGATAGAGCGATCCACTACCACAACATTGTCAGGCCATACGCGTGTAAGCAATTCCTCCCGAGAGAAGACTTTGTCGTGGTTCTCAATCAGAAGTGCGAGAATCTCAAATTCCTTACGAGTCAGTTTAATCTCTTTCCCATCAACGTGGCACGTAAGCGACATACGATTGCACACTACTCCGTCAGTTTTATGTGTAGATCGGATACGACGAAGCACGGCCTCTATCCGTGCCACTACGTTGCGGGCTGAATATGGTTTTGAGATATAATCGTCGGCGCCGATATTAAGCCCGTCTACCATATCTTCTTCATCTCCCCTTGCTGTCAGGAAAATAACCGGAATAAGTGACGTGGCTGTATTTCGTTTCAAAATGTGTGCCATCTCGATGCCTGACATACCCTTCATCATTATGTCAAGAAGGATTAAGTCAATTGTTGAAAGGTTCATGTTTAGAGCTTCCTCGGCAGATTCGGCAGTAGAGACTGTGTACCCTTCAAGCTGTAGATATGTACTTAGACCTGTGCGGAGGGCTTCTTCATCATCCACGATGAGTATGTGCGTGCATTTAGTCATACTGTTTCAAATGCGATGAAGTACGTTATTTTACGCACGAGGCACGCAAAGCAGCAATAACGGCTTTTGTAAATCCATTCTCCTCCAAGGCATTAAGTCCCTTGATGGTGATTCCGCCCGGAGTAGTGACCTTGTCTATCTCAGCTTCGGGGTGAGAACCATCCGCAAGGAGAGCCACTGCTCCTTCAGCTGTAAGAGCCGCGATTTGAGTCGCGAATGATGCCCGGAGCCCTAATTCGACGCTTCCTTCAGCTGCAGCGCGGATAAATCGCAGGAAATAGGCTATGCCGCAAGAGGCGAGTGCTGTGCAGGCCGGGAGATCTTTTTCACTGACTATGAAAGCGCTGCCGGAGCGATTGAAGATCTCTAAAGCGAAATCGCGCGTTTCGTCAGTGACTGTGTCTGCGGCAGAAATGAAGGTGACACTTTTGCCATATCCTATCGCTGTATTGGGAACGATACGGAGTATCTGGAGATTTTTGCTGTCGGCATCAAGAGTTTTGCGAAGCTCATCAATCGGAAGGACAGCAATTACCGACATAATGATTGCCCCGGGCTTGATGTATCCGGTGATTTCTTTAAATACAGTCGGAGCAATGTATGGTTTGACAGCAAGAATGACTATATCTGCATCTTTAACTGCATCTATATTTGACAACGTTACCTCCACCTCCGGCAATTCTGTTTTAATTCTATTTAGAGTGGAAGTGGATGCGGCTGTACAGATTACTCGGTCGGAGTGTCCCGTGAGTGAGGCGGCTATTGCTCCACCCATATTTCCTGAACCTATGACAGCAATTTTTTTCATAGTCTTAATAATGATATATTCGTTAAAATGTTTCACTCAGTCATATTGTTCAAATGCGATGAACATGCAGGACAAATACCTTTGAGCATATAGTTTACCGTGCGGATATGGAATCCTTCGGGGAGATCGATATGAGGTGTCACGGCATTTTCGAAGCAGAATACCTTATTGCACTTTTCACAGAAGAAATGAGGGTGCATATCGTCGATCGAACAATGATGATTGCCGTGGCAGATTTCATATTTGGTTATTCCGCGGCCATCCTCAATTGTGTGTACGACGTCATGCTCCAGAAAGAGATTCAGCACGCGCAGAATACTGGAACGTTCGAGGGTTCCCAGCTCCGTTTCAATCTCAACGAGACTTAGGGGAGAGTGCTCCCGAAGCAATGTACGCAAAATGAGAATGCGGTTTGACGTCGGTTTGATCTCCACATTCTCAAGTATTTCAATCGCATTGTCTGACATACGTGCAAAATTACATCTAAATTGTCAGACTGCCAAATCGGGACGGGCAAAACATAAAAAACATAATTATCGGCTGATAAAAGTGCCTATATAGGCGATGCCGATCTGAAATTCATTTTTTGAATTATATGGGCCTGCAGCGAAGGGATTTGATGTGCCAATCTGACGGTTTACGTATGCGCCTTTAATTACAAGATTATCAAATATGAACCAATTCAGACCTACGGACCATTTGCTTACCTCAAGGCGACAATCCATTGTCTGATGATTTTCACCGCGATATTGAGGATTGAAATACTCATAACGTGCGAAGGGATAGATGACCGGACATTTACCCTTTGTCACCGAAGCGAGATTCAATCCGATTTCGGCTCCATAGCCAATGGTATTTTTTGCTATAGTGAAGTCGTTTTGTGCAGCATCGCTTAATGCTGCGGAATTGCCCAAGTAGCCGTATGTGATATTGGCGCGTGCCGAGAGGAAGCTGTTTACATACTGTGCATCCCAAGTGCCGATTGCGACAGGGATTCGTCCAATGTTTGAAAAGTCCTGATCTTCGTCGGCGTTACTGCCCGCATTATGACAGTAATAGAAAGATACTCCCGTACGGAATCCTGGGACGCCGGAGTAGTCGAGCCGAGCTACAAATCCCGGTGATGCGAAATTATTTATTTTAAATATACTGCCGCTTCCTCCCGCAATCCATCTGTTGCCGGTGAATTCTCCTGCATTCAGCCCGGCTACGGCCATCAGTTGATAATCAAACCGTGTGAATCGTCTACCGAACGAGCCGAAAACTTCGATGCCGGTTTCGAGCCATGTGGAGGGTAATAGCGCCGACTCCGCCTCGGGACGTTCCGGTCCGAAGAAATCAATAGGATCATCGTGAGCGTTCGTCAGGCCTACGGGAACCGTCAGATATCCGGCACGGACATTGAATTCGGGGATGAAAAGACGAGTTATGTTGAGATGTTCCAGCGACGCTCCCTCCAAATCAAAAGTCATTTCAGCTGTAAGAATCCATTTAGGGGTGATTTTATAATTGAATTCGAGCGATAAACCGGGGATGGAGATGTCAGCACGATGCTTTTTTGTATTGCCCGCAGTAGTGCTGTTAAAACGATCCGGACCATAATTCATAAACCGTGCAAGCATTTCGCCCGTGCCGCTGAAACGGAATTTGGTGTAATCCGCAGTGTCGGCCTGCTCAGCCTGCTGCACCGAATGTTCTTTGGCTGATGCTCCGGCCATCATCAAAAATGTCGCTATCGTGAGTAATGTTATTCGTCTCATATTCCTGAACTTTTGGAGTACAAAATTACAGGTAGATTGGTGCCGTGACAATACTCTAAAATAATGAAATAGGGTGTAGGTGTGCCTGAAAAATACCTTATAATATGGTATATAAAAAGGCAATTTTAACTAAATGTGAGTATTGTCTTTTTTTTATAATAGGTGTAACTTTGCGGTGAAATTTTAATGAAAACTATGAGTGATATTTCCCGATATTTACCAAAGCACTCTATGCGAGATTTGATTCGCGACAATGCCATGCTTCTCCCGGTAATAAGCCGTTTCAATATTGCATTCGGGTTCGGCGACGCTTCTGTTAGAGAAATTTGTAATTTGAATAATGTAGATGTCCGGACATTCCTCAGTGTTTGCAATCTATTGAGTGGGAATGAGTATTTGTCCACCGATGTCTCGCTCCGTTCACTGACAGGTTATCTTCAACGGGCTCACACTTCATTTCTCGACGTGCAACTCCCCAGAATCAGATCATACCTCATCGATGCCGTCAATCACTCGGAATCATACGAGACGGCTCTTCTGCTGATGCGTTTCTATGATGAATACGTGGAGGAAGTGCGAAAGCATATGGAACATGAGAATAACATAATATTCCCATACGCGGAGAAATTGCTCCGCGGAGAGGTAACGGAAGATTTCACCATCGATAAGTATTCTGTCAGCCACGTCGATACTGCCCATAAGCTGAAGGAAATCAAAGACATCTTTATCTATCATTTCAAGCAGAAAGAAAACACGCGCCTCAGCAATGCGCTGTTTGAAATCATTATGTGCGAACGGGATCTGATGACGCATTTTCAAGTTGAAAGCAAACTCTTTATTCCCGCAGTCGAATTGTTGGAGTCCAAACTGCTCCGCAATTTTCACAGACAAGAATCATCAAGCGATGAAAAACACTCCACTGATGTTACACTTGAACATTTGAGCGACCGTGAGAAAGATATTGTGAGAGAGGTGGCTAAGGGAAAGTCGAATAAGGAAATAGCATTTGATCTCTGCATTTCTATCCATACTGTCGCGACACACCGTCGCAACATCTGCAATAAACTCGGCATCCATTCCTCCGCCGGGCTTGTCATATATGCGATTATCAATAATCTTGTAAATATAGACGATGTTTCTCCTTTCAATTGACATCTATTTATTAGTAGATTTTCCGGTCGAGGCAATATCCCTATTTAGGCATTAATACTTTTTAACGCTATCATCTTTGTGGGTAAAGGCATAAAATGTTAATTTTGCGATTATTAAGACAATTACTAATTTGTCGATATGCATCAGAAGTATGCTGACAACCCAAATACGTATGAAAGATGAAACGGAAACTAACCTTTTCTGTACTGGCGGCAGTTATGACCGTTACAGTTTTTGCCCAACAAAATGTCGGAATCAATTATAATCTTTTTAATCCTGAAATAACTGCCGATAAGAAAGCCACATTCAAGGTACTCGCTCCGCAGGCGGAAAACGTACTCGTATGGGGTGACTTCCAGACGACTCCTTTGCAATTGCAGAAAGATACGGCCGGAGTTTGGAGCGCCACGACAGATGTACTTGCATCGGAACTTTACACCTATCGCCTTATAGTAGACGGACTTCCCGTCAATGATCCCTTTAATCCGTATCAATTGCGCGACATAGCAGGGGTGGCCAATTATTTCATCATTGACGGAGAAAAGAATCATTATCTTCCGCACGATGTGAAACATGGCAATATTTCCAAAGTATGGTATCATTCCCCCTCTTCAGGCAAAGATCGTCGTATGACGGTATATACTCCTGCAGGATATGACGATAGTGACAGTAAGCGTTATCCCGTTTTCTATCTTCTTCACGGTATGGGCGGCGATGAGAACGCTTGGTCGGAATTGGGACGCGCATCCTATATACTCGACAATATGATAGCGTCCGGCGATGCCGAGCCTATGATCGTTGTTATGCCCAACGGAAACGCCAATGAGGTGGCGGCTCCCGGTGAAACCCCCGAAGGTCTCTATCTCCCCTCAGGGTCGCGTTCGCGTTCGTCCGACAATCAGTTTGAGGCCTCTTTCAAAGAAATTATAGACTATGTGGATTCGCATTATCGCACCCTCACTGACCGTAAGCACCGTGCAATCGCCGGCCTCTCGATGGGTGGCGGACACTCTTGGCGAATCTCCATGCAGAATCCCGAGCTTTTCGATTATGTCGGTCTCTTTTCCGCAGCCGCAGGATGGAGAGGTTCTGACATCACACCGATGGATAACGAACATCTCCTGTCAGAAGGAATGATGGGAATATTCAATAATCCTCCGGCTCTCTACTGTATAGGAATAGGGAAAGACGATTTCCTGATGCCACTGAATGATCAACTCCGTAAAGTGCTCGACGACAATAATTTCAAATACACCTACCACCTTTCCGACGGCGGACACATCTGGCGCAACTGGCGAGATTATCTTTCTCTTTTCTTACCGCAACTTTTCAAATAGCCAACGCATCCCTCTCAGAATATCCATTGCGGTAAAATTGGTAACATTTTCAGTAATCAGGGTATTGCGATGGGGTAGAGGGAATATTAATTTTGCATAGAGTTTTTCATCAAGTAACAAAATAATTGACATCGCAACCATGCTTAAAAGAGTGAGACAGATTATAGCTGTAATCAGCATTATAATGGTTACGTTTCTCTTCGTTGATTTCACCGGAATTGCAGCACGGTATTTAGGTTGGATTGCCAAAGTACAATTTCTTCCGGCGTTGCTTGCGCTTAACGTCGGCGTGATAATTTTTCTGCTTGCATTGACGCTCGTTTTCGGTCGAGTATACTGCTCTGTCATCTGTCCATTGGGTATTTTACAGGATGGTTTCGGCTGGATAGGTAAAAAAGCTAAGAAAAATCGCTATACATATTCTAAAGAGAAACGCATCCTTAGATATGTGATGCTCGTCCTGACCGTTATTGCGTTCATTGCCGGCATAGCATCATTCGTGGCTCTTCTGGCGCCTTATAGCGCTTACGGACGAATCGCTTCGAGTTTATTCGCTCCAATTTGGGATGGTTGCAACAATTTGCTTGCTGACTGGGCAGAAAAACATGAAAGCTATGCTTTCTATACCGTTGATACTTACATAAAGGGGGGAATAACTTTGGGCGTAGCGATAGTTACGTTTGTCGTGCTCTTCATTCTTGCTTGGCGCAATGGACGAACTTATTGCAATACTATTTGTCCCGTAGGCACGATTCTTTCATTCTTTGCCCGCTATTCCATTTTCCGCCCCGTCATCGACACAAAGAAATGTATAGACTGCAAACTTTGCGAACGCAACTGCAAGGCATCTTGCATCTCCATTGCCAACGGTCATCAGATCGATTACTCCCGCTGTGTGACGTGTTTTGATTGCATTGAAAAATGTCCTAAAGGTGCGATGACCTATACCTATAGACGCCCCGAAAAGAATGTGGCTTCTTCTGTCGAAGGAGACCAAGTGAAGATTTCTGATGCGGACACAAAAGCTGAAATCAATGCATCATCTAAAACTGATGTATCGCGACGTGGATTCCTTGCATCAGGCGTTGCTATGGCGACGGTAGCTATGATTGAGGCGAAAGAGAAAACTACTGATGGCGGTCTTGCCGTCATCGAGGAGAAGAAGATACCCAATCGCAAAACACCTATCGTGCCGCCCGGCGCGCAGGGAATCCGTCATCTCACACGCCATTGTACTGCATGTCAGCTCTGCATCTCAGAATGTCCCAACGACGTTTTACGCCCATCTACTGACGTATCGATGTTGATGCAACCCGTATCGTCATACGAGCGTGGATATTGCCGTCCTGAATGTACTCGCTGTTCCAATGTTTGTCCCACGGGAGCAATAATTCCACTGTCGAGAGCCGATAAATCCTCCGTACAAATCGGCCATGCCGTTTGGGTGAAAGAAAATTGTATACCGCTGACCGACGGTGTTGAGTGCGGCAATTGTGCCCGCCATTGTCCCACAGGTGCAATTATGATGGTGAATTCAGACCCGAACAATCCGGAATCGAAGAAAATACCGGTAGTCAATACTGAACGTTGCATAGGATGCGGCGCTTGCGAGAACCTTTGTCCTGCTCGCCCATTCAGTGCTATATACGTGGAAGGGCACGAAAACCACAGAATCATCTAACCCAATCCGTAAAATCATAGACTTGAATCGAATGAAAAAAGACATAAACAGAAGAGATTTTCTAAAGCGGTTCGGGCTGGGTGCATCAGTCGTCGGACTCACTCTCGCAAGTTGCGATTCCACAAAGGATAAAGTGGCCTATACAGCTTCAAAATCTGAACTGCCGACGGGGAAAATGACATACCGCACCAATCCTAAGACGGGACAAAAAGTCTCGATACTGGGTTACGGCTGTATGCGTTGGCCGACAAAATCAGGCGGAAGCGCACGCTACGAAGATGAGGAAATCGACCAAGAGACAGTAAATAATCTTGTCGATACCGCAATCAAATATGGCGTCAATTATTTCGATACATCACCGGCTTATTGCAAAGGAAAATCCGAGCACGCTACAGGAATAGCCTTGAGTCGTCATCCGCGCAACTCGTATTATATAGCCACGAAGCTGTCTAATTTCGCTCCGGAGACGTGGAGTCGCCAAGCCGGTATAGATATGTATCGCAACTCACTCAAAGAGTTGCAAACCGATTATATTGACTATATGTTGCTTCATGGCGTCGGTATGGGTGACGATGGAATGGATGAATTCAATAAGCGATATATAGACAACGGAATTCTTGATTTCCTGATTTCCGAACGCGAAGCCGGACGAATCCGGAATCTTGGTTTTTCTTACCACGGAGATATCCGCGTGTTTGATTATCTATTGGCTAACCATGACAAATATAAGTGGGATTTCGTGCAAATCCAACTCAATTATCTGGACTGGAAGCATGCCAAAGAGATAAATGAGCGAAATACTAACGCAGAATATCTTTACAATGAATTGGCCAAACGCCACATACCTGCTGTCATAATGGAGCCGTTGTTGGGAGGTCGCCTTTCAAATGTGCCCGATCATATCGTGACGCGACTTAAGCAACGCGAACCCGAGCGAAGCGTAGCATCTTGGGCATTCCGTTATGCCGGTTCACATCCCGACGTCCTTACTGTGCTCAGCGGAATGACGTATAAGGAGCATCTTATAGATAATCTCAATTCTTTCTGCCCGCTGAAGACGCTCAGCTCTGAAGAAATGAATTTCTTATACAGCACCGCTGACCTCATGATGCAATATCCCACCATCCCTTGCAACGACTGTAAATACTGTATGCCGTGCCCCTATGGGCTTGACATACCTTCGATTCTCCTTCACTATAATAAATGCGTCAACGAAGGAAACGTGCCTGAATCTTCCAAAAGTGAAAATTACGCTGAGGCGAGGAGAGCTTTCCTTGTCGGATATGACCGAAGTGTGCCTAAATTAAGGCAGGCAAATCATTGTATCGGTTGTTATCAATGCGCTCCCCACTGTCCTCAGAGCATTGATATTCCAAAGGAATTGCATCGAATTGATGAATTCGTGGAAAACCTTAAAACAGGGAAAATATAAACTCAAGAACCATAATTAAACTTCACATATAATAGTAGCAATACAATCATAAAATTTTGGACACATTCATTAGTTTCACTTAATTACTAAGTATCGCAAATTGAAATTCGTGAGAATCAAATTTGCATATAAATTGAGAGACAGCAGCACTTAACTTGCGATGTTTAAGTACGCTGTCTCTCATTTCTTTGTATGACATGCCGTCATACTACGTGCCAACAAATGCGATAGTTAATTTATTCACTTCTCTTTGGCTTAGTAGAAGTTAATAATGGTTGTTTAATAAATTATATCGTTGAAAACGATTGTCGTTGGATCGGAGCAATTAAACATTTTTGCCGAGGGAATATGCTTTTTCAAGAGCCGGATGACCTTGTATTTCATTCGGATCGTTTACACCACCGGCGAATACAGTCGCAACTAAACGTGCTTTCTCAAAACAGTCTATCCATCCGGTCAGTCCATTCACAGCGCGTTCCGGAGTAGAAGGCTCATTCTCTGCCGCGCTCGTAAGCATATAGATGTCGCAAAATCTGTAATCAGAAGGGTAGAGAGGATTAGCACGATCGAGAAGAGTCTTGAGTTGTCCGCTCATCTCATCATAGTATATCGGGGATGCGAATACTATCACATCGGCATCATGCATCTTGCCGACTATCAAGGGAGCATCATCCTTTATCACGCATTTTTGCGTATTCTGACAGGCGAGACAACCTTGGCAGAAATGTATCTCTTTACCACGCAATGTAATAACTTCAACATTGTTTCCTGCGTCGGCAGCTCCGCGAGCAAATTCATTAGCAAGGGCTTCGGAATTGCTTTCTTTACGGAGACTTGACGATATTATCAGTACATTTTTCATATTCCTACGGGGATAAATTTTATGTATAGTTATTTGATACAAAATTACAACTATTCTCCCAAAGCATTATAACCCATATTACCTTAATTTCTACCTCAATTACCGAATTCCTGACCTAATTTTATGACCATCCGTTAAAATTCTTATTATTCTTGTCGGAAAGTTTGGCAGTTTAAAGTATTATCATTAATTTTGCACTATTATCACTTGTGGTGATAATGATGCAGAATTATGAAAAAGACTATCAATATAGCAGGATTTAAAACCCGACTTTACAAGATGCCGGACAGACAGCTTAGGAATATCCCCGTAGACGTTGATGTTCGCTTCGATTTCGCGCAGGGAGAATTTAAGGGGCTGATGTTGTGCTTTCTTTCAGCGAAAAAGGATGCAGCAATTCCTACGCCATCCATTTGCCGAAAAACGGCCGACAGGATTAAAGGCGATGTAACAGGAACGGTGGTTTTCCTCTTTGATTCGTTGCCGTTCTATCAGCGACAACGGATGATTGAGCAAGGGGTATATTTTGTCGTGTCCGGCAAGTACGCCAACCTCCCAAACCTTTTCGTTAATGCAGTAGAGTCCGCGAAACCGAGCAAACAAAACGGCAAATTGTCGCCTGTCGCCCAGTACATACTGTTGTATTATCTACAGCACCCCGATTGCAATTTCCATAACATCGGGAATATCGAGGCCGTCACTCCATTCTCTTATTTGCAGATTTCACGTGCGGTGACTGATTTGGAGCACTTCGGATTGTGTAAAGCCGACTATCGGCCGGGGAAAGGTAAAGAACTTGTTTTTGATTCTGATCGCCGTCGATTGTGGAATGGAGCCCTGCCATTTATGAAGTCACCTGTAAAACGAACGTGTTTCACCGATACTGAACTGAATAATCGCGGAGCAATTTCCGGTGTAAATGGTATAGCTCATTATACATCCTTGAGTCCGGTTCGGAAGAACACATTGGCATTCGATAAAAAGAAATTAATAGAGGTAACGAAATCACTCACTACCAACCCTATTGAAGGTGCAACTGAAATCGAGGAGTGGCAATATCCCCCGACAATCACAGGCACCGAATATGCCGACCCACTCTCTTTATATCTATCCATGCGAGAATCAACCAATCCCCGTGTAGAGGACGCTCTTGAACAGCTAATTGAAAACATCAAATGGTAAACGGAATAGAAACTTTTCGCGAGGCTTTCAGTGACTTCGCCGACAATTATGTGATAATCGGAGGAACAGCCTGCGATATAATTCTTGGCGATAGCGACGATGTGGTCTGCACGCAGTGGGGGAGCGGTTGCTCGGCTACAATCCGTGCAGTCATCCGGGAGAATGAGCGTGGTGGAAAACGATGCTTCATCGGTCTTTTCGATCCTTCAGTCCGCCCTCGCGTCAGGGAGAACGAACTGATATTCGCCATTTCTCGTCACCGGCTTGAAGAGATGGTCGGTTTCGTGCGCGACACCTGCCTCTTCAACGGCATCGCGTGGCCTAAAGTGCGCGAACGCCTCGACAAAGAATACGAAACATTAGATTAAGACCGTCTTCTTCCCCGCCACTCACAGCTTAGAGGCAAGCACGAGTTTCAAACGCCAGCAACTTGAAGAATTGGAATTCCCAGAACGTTCTCGATTGATGATATTGTCTCAATCGTGAAGTTATGGGTACCTCGCATCCATTTACTGATTTCGGACTCCTTCTTGCCAAGCATATTGGCGAGATCCTTTTGTTTAAGACCCTTTTCTTCCAGTATGCTGTGAATCCTGTCCACAATAAGGAAAGACAGGTCAACTCGCCGACGGACTTCGGGAGAAACTTTAGCACGGCGAGCTTCTATGATGCTACTTCTTTTCATCGCGGGTAAAATTTAGGTTTCCAATAATTCCTTTATCTACAATATAGAGTGTACCATTTGACAATCTGGAGGAGATAAATCGACTTGTATCAACGAGCGTTTTTACATATTCTGACAATGTTTCACTGTCCTGCCATTTGGCACAGTCTTTTACACCTCCGTTACCGAAGATGAGAATCTTGTCTGAAAGCCGGATACAGTAAAGGCGAAGATTGCTTGTTTCAATAGGTATCGCACTGACACCATCACCAAACTTTCCTTCATGGCGGAAATATCTTTCTAAGGCACCACTCTCGCCAATTCTGTCGAGCCATGCAATTATGGTGTCAATGTCTTCATCATATTCGCAGCCTTCAGGAAATTTCTCAAAGAACCTTTCAAGTTCAGAGAGTTCTTCCTCACCAAGATGAACACTGTAAAAATTCACAGCGTCATGTTCCTCAATCAGTTCTATGGAATATTTCTGCGTCATACTTAACTTAAAGATTAACTACGCAAAGTTAATAACTCTTTTCCAATACAACAAATAAATTCACCTTAAAGTTAAGTCAAAAGTGCGTTTTTTTCTATAGCAAGCCGTGAGAGGTCATGGAGAAAAGATATGAAAAACCTCGGAACTACCTGATAGTCCGAGGTTTTTGTGTTGGTTTTGTGTTGTGTGAGGCCGGAGAGTATCCGGTCATTGCCTTGGCGCTTTGCTCCGGAAAACAATACATAGTGGAGATGGAGGGACTTGTTCCCAATGCTCCAAATATGCCGTTATCAAGTAGATAGACAATCTCAAAATTTCTTAGTGCCTTGGCAGTGCCTGAAAATTCAGTTCTGATTTTTCTGCTACATTACTTGTCTCCACAAGTATCCAAGCCATATGCAAATTTAGTCAATTTTTTTCGCTCGTGCAAGTCCGAAGGTTCGTTTTAACTCTTTTATAACTAATTGTTAAACAAACTGAGAAAATATAATATAATCTCCGTTTGCCGAAGCAAGCAATGGTATGATTTGCAATTCGCGAATTGCAAATATATCTTCCTTACAACTCTATGACTGCATCTGTCTTGAAATAGAGATGCTCCAATGCTCTGACATAGCCCAACTGGTTGCACACGCATCGGGTATTTCCTATCAGTCTTGATATGTTGCGATGGGAAT
>JAGAUF010000017.1 GCA_017620885.1 Muribaculaceae bacterium | reverse complement strand
ATCTGCATGGGGTAGCCCATCCAGCCGAAGATATCGATGTTGTCCCAGCCCTCTTTGTTGTCGTTGCGCGGGGGATAGTAGTTGATACGGACTTTGTGGTATTATCCGTTGTGGTCGTTTCCTTCGCCACCGCAGTTGACGCCGTAGAGGTCGGGCTGATCTTCGGGCACGAGGATGGATTCGAGCGTAGAGAGCTTGGAAACCTCTTTGGTGCGGAAGTTAGCGGGCTCATCAAGCACAAGACCGTCGCGGTTACCGAGGATGTTAGTTGAGAACCAGCCGTTGAGTCCGAGGCAACGGGTGCCGATGATAGGAGCGAAACCGGATTTCACGAGGGTCTGACCCGTCTTGAAGTCCTTGCCGGCGATAGGCATCTTCGTTCTTTCAGCCACTTCCCACATTGCGGGGAAGTCAACGGTAGTATTAGGAGCACCCATGATGAAGGGGCAACCTTCGAGCAGTGCTGCGTAAGCGTAGCACATAGAGGGTGCGATGTGCTCCTTGTCGTCAGCCTTCATAGCCTCAACCATAGCCTTCTCAGTTCCGTGATATTTCATATCAACGGGAACGTAAACTTCCGTCGAAGCAGCCCAAAGAACTACTACACGATCAACACCGCTTTCCTTCTTGAAGTTGCGGATGTCCTCACGCAGACGCTCTACCATCTCCCAACGGGTGATGTCGCCCATAGTGTTATTGCCTTCAAGACGCTTTGCATAGTTCTTGTCGAAAGCAGCCTTCATTGGCTTGATAGCTTTCAGCTCGTCTGCTACCGGCTCGATGTCCTTCTCCTTGAGGACTTCAGCGTTGATTGCAGATTCGTAAGCATTGGCAGGATAAACATCCCATGCTGCGAATACCAAGTCGTCGAGATTTGCAAGGGGAACGATATCCTTGTAATGCAGATATTTCTTATTTTCACCACGACCTACGCGGATCTTGTCATACTGTGTCATTGAACCGACGGGCTTGCCAAGACCTTTGCGGGTCATCATCACGCCTGTTATGAATGTAGTGGCAACGGCACCGAGACCGACCACCATAACGCCTAATTTACCATTAGCTTCTTTAGCTTTTGCTGCCATTTGTTTTTTGTATTTTTTTATTTTTAATTTCTTACTTTTTCTCTGTGGCGGAAATTATATCCGTCGCAGGTAAACACCCAACAAAACGACGCCGAAATCAAGGCATCCGGACATCAATTTCATTTTGACGGCTCAAAAGTACTTCCTTTTTAGGAATTGGCAAAGCTTTTTTGAAAAAATATTATACCTCAAACGGTTAAATTATGTTAATAATAAGGGTATTCACATAATTTATATTAATATCAATTCGTTCAGTTCATATTTTGTTAATTCTTGTAAACAGGGGTCACTCGCTTTTTAACGCGTTTTCTTCCTTCCTATTTTACCTAAAAGCCGGTTCAACAATAAATGCTAAACCGGCTCTCTGTATGCTGTCGCTGTTTGTTTATTTTCCGTATTTCTCACGAAGCGAATACGTTTGCTCGCGCAGATAATGGCCTAACGCCTCAGTATTCCCTTTGAATTCTTTCTGCTTATCCGGCATAATCGGCTCTCCTATTGAGACGTGCATCACCTTCCCTCGTTTTTTAAACAATTCTATCGGCAGACGAGCCGAGCGTGCCGGCCAACACGCATGGCCGAGGAAATTGAAAAACCAGCTGTTGCTGCCGTGGAAAAATATAGGAATAACCGGCACATTCACCTTGGCGATTATCTCCAGAACGGATTTCTGCCATTCGCGGTCTTCGAGTCGCCCGTGCCAATCGGTCTTGCTCATAGCCCCGGCGGGGAAAAAGCCGATCGGATGCCCTCCACGAATCTGGCGCATCACCTCACGGATTCCGTTGATGCTGATCGAACGCTTCTTCGGATCAACCGACCACGCATCTACCGAGATGAAATTCGGACGCATCGCACTCAGATGGCTGAGAAAATAATTCACAACAACTTTAAAATCCGGACGAAGACGCGTAAGGAGATATATCAACGTGATGCCGTCGGCAGCCCCGAACGGATGATTGCTGACAGTAATGAACGGCCCTTCCTTAAAGCGCTCAAGTATTTCGGCATTGTCCACCACCATCTTGTATTTGAAATCATCCTCCACAAGATGCTGCACAAACTTTGCCCCGGGCGTACCGCTCCATCGGCCGTGAACACGGTTCACTTCGTCAATTTTCAGAAAATGCAGCAAACGGTTTACAAGTTTCTTATGATTGGTCAGCTTGGGCACCATCTTCGCCACATCGTCAAAAGTCAGTACATCCGGGCGTATATCGTATTTTTTTATCAACTCTTCATCCGAGAGTTCCCAATCCCCTCTATTGTCTTCTTCCATAGCCATTTAACATTATTCACAGACAAATTTCATCTGCCTTGCTATCGTGCAGAGATATAATCCGCATATCGGTCGATAAATCTGCTGAAACTGTTTGACTTCATCAGCACGTATTCAAAGAGCGCATAACCTACCAATGCGCACAAAATGCCGCCCATTACGTCGATTATGTAATGATGGGAGGTATAGACTGCCGTAAACCATATTCCCACCGTCACTACGCCGAGGACAATCTGCCATCCCTTACCGCTGTGCAGGCGCAGGGCATATATGAACGCCACGAGCGTATAAGCAGAATGTAACGAAGGGAAAGCTGCGAATACATTGGCATTACGTCCGTAAAGGGCATTGAAAATACCGAGTCCCGTCATCTCATCGAAAGCTGACAGTCCGGCCATATTGCCCGGCGTGCCCGGCACGGCCTCGAATCCGTGGAGAGGTATATACCATGGCGGAGCGGCGGGATGAACGTAATACATCGCAAATCCTATCAGATTGACAAGCAGGAAAACTATCGAGAAATGCAGATAACCTTTGCGCTGCCCTTTGAAATAGAGCCACAGGCCGAAGATTATGGGCAACGGTACCCAGCACAGATAGAATACGCCGGCCATGAAATCCATAATCTTAGCAGTGCGGACAGCGAAAAATTCATTGGGCGTCACGATCCCTTCTGCAGTCTGAATCCCGAAGAGAAGTTTCTCTTTGTTGTATAGATCCCCGACATCCACGCTGTTTACTTCATAGTTGGGGAGAAGGTTCATCCAGTCGTAACTGATGCCGAAGAGGATAAACGGCAGAAGCGCCACTACGAGCCGGCGCGTTACGCCACAGGCGAAGAAAAGTCCTAAGATTAGCGCCGCCATCAGAATATGTTCCGGGCGAAAGCCGATAAAAAGCACCGTGACAGTCAGCCAGAGAGCCAGCGCGACGAGGCATATTATGCCCTCCTTCATATCCGGCATCCCTTTTTTCAGTGTGTTCATTTCCGTATTATCGATTCTATCTCCGTTACTTCTCACTCTGTTCGGAGAGACGCTTCTTGACAAACCCAAGACGTGCAGCAGCCGTCATATTGGAGAAGACCGCTATTATGCCCATAGCGACTGTAAGTATCCAGTTGGGATCAAAGGTGGATTCCGGCGAGAGATTCTGCCCTACAATACCGGTGGCAAGAAGAGCTGCCGCTGTAATCACTACACGCTCGGGACGCTGCATAAATCCTATTTTACACTCTATGCCGATACCCTCGGCACGAGCGCGAGTATAGCTTACCATTATGCTTCCCACTATTGCCACAAATGTCGCTACTGCGCCCACGAAGGCCAACGTCGACGTTATCGCGTCAAGCATCAGATAAAACAGGATACCACCTAAAATTGCCATCTCGCAATAACGGTCGAGAACAGAATCAAACATCGCGCCGAATTTCGATGCCATATTACCTAAGCGCGCCACCTGCCCGTCAAGCATATCAAACACCGAAAAGGCAATCGTCAGAACGCCCGACAACGTCACCAGCGCATAATCCGGAGAGCCATCCCTGCCGTTCAAGGCCGCATACACCATCACGACAGCGGCCAATACCTGACCCAGCATTCCGGCAAACGTAACCATATTGGGCGTAACGCCTATCTTTATCATCATACGGACAAAGGGATTTATTATGAAATAAATTCCCTGCTGAAGTCCGTCGCGCATACGTTTGAATCTCTCTTTTACACTCATCTCTTTATTATTTGATCCATTAATCGCAACGCATACTTATCGAAGCCTACACACTTATAAACAAAATTGCGCTGCATAACAAAGTTCCATGCCCACGACACCACAAGCGATACAAAAAGCGTCGACGCAGCATAATATCCTGTCGGCTTAAAGCCGATTTCTTCAAGCCATGTCCAATGATTCAGTAGCCAATATACAGCCTCCGTTCCAAACGAATTAAGCAGCAGACTTCCGAACCATATCATTACATATTTCACCCCCACGACGCGCCACGACTGTCCATCAGCGTGAAACGTGAACTTATAATTGATTATGCAATTAATCACACCTCCCACCACGCATCCGCACGCCGTAGAAATCCACGGAGCAAGACTCGCCACGGTAAAGAGAAGAAAACGCACTCCCATATCGCACCAAGACGCCGCTTGCGACGATACTGCAGAACGTAAAAACTCGAAAAACCAGTTGTCGCTGTGCATAAGTTTATTACCTATGCGGCTCACTTTCTTTCCTCCCGTGTCTGTTTTCTTTTCTGCCATTCTCACACAAATATATTGAGAACCATTACAATTATGGCGGCAAGGAAGCCTGCCGCTATATCGTCGGCCATCATGCCGTAGCCTCCACGAAGTTTTTCCAAACTACGGATTCCAAACGGCTTGAAGATGTCAAAAAGCCGAAACAGTGCGAAAGCCACTATAATCAGCCACCACGGGGATACATCAACGCCCGAACAGAGAGGCAACAACGCTATCCACTGCCCCACTACCTCGTCGGCACTTGCCACAACCGGATCCTTACCCCAATATTTCTCCGACTCGGTGCTTGCCCACGTCCCGGCGATACAATACACTACAGTTGCGATTATTGTAACCCAAAACGTCACGCCGAAGTCGCAAAGCAGATACAGCGGGAGCCACAATATGATAGCCAAAAGTGCGGCCCACGTACCCGGAGCCACCGGAAGAAACCCGACACCAAACGCTGTCGCCAACATTTTGGGAACAAACGGGAACTTCTTATCTGTTATCGGCTTAGGCCATCTTGATTTCCAGTTCATAGCTTTCTTAATTAATTTTTTATCCGGTTAAGCACATAACCGGCAATCGCGCGAGCCGCCTCCTTACAGCACGGCGAAAAACTCGGCCAATCGTTGAAATCGATTATCTGAAAATTCCCCTCATTATCCACGATGCAGTCGCCCCCGTAGATCTCTATCTCCATCTCCTCGCACGCCCGTTCGCAATAGTTTATCAGAGCTTCTACATCAAATTTGCTCTTCTCCCTGTCACGGTCGTCATCCACCCAATCCAATCCGTAACGTTCGCGATAACCGTAATATGGATAAAACCAGTAAAAGTAGTTACGGCCACGCACTCCGTAAAATTTCACAAGGTCGCCTTCGAGGTGACGATTAATCACCGCGCGACGGATTCCACGGTAAAAATATTCGTGAAGCATATCCTGCGCCTCGGCACGATGACGGCAATAAGTCACATCTTCCTTATGCAGCGAATAGGATTCACCGCGCTTCACCCAACAATTGTTGATGCCTAATTTCTCAAGTTCCTTTACTATATTCTCGTTAGTATCTACAATAATCGAGTCAGGATACGGGATGTCTGCATTCATCAGCAGACGCGCCATAACCTCACGCACGCTGTTGGAGATACCGTTGCCAGAATTAATCACGAGTTTACCGAGCTTCTCCAGACGCTGCAACTTCAGTATCGACGCCTCCTCGCGGGCCATACTCAGGATTACATCTTCCTTGATGTCAGTCTCCTGAAATTGTGTCTCGCTATACAACGTCACAGAGCAACCACGCTTGCGCAGTTGCTTCGCCACATCCGTTATTATCGCCGCGTCATTGCCAACATGGTTCGGGGAATAAATCCCCGACCGCATGACGCCCGCTATTCGTATATCAGCCATCTGATGTCTCGATGTTACCCATTTCTCACCCACTCCCTCTATAAGATAATTGCGCGCTTTGGCGTTTCCCTCGGAATTTGCAAAATTAATATTTTCTCGCCAATCTGCAAAATCCAATCCTCGAAATCATACAAGACTTCCCGTATTATCCAACTTTTTGACCATTCTTCCGATTCCTCTATAAAGAGAGCCGGCATGACCATAAATGTCAATACCGGCTCTAAAAATACTTTATGTCTGAGATCAGCGGACGATTATCTTCTTCGATTGAGTGCCGCTGACAGCGATGTAGACGCCGGGAGCGACGGCCACAGTCGCCGGCGCGTCCACGCTGCCGGCAAGAACGCCCGACAGGGTATAGATTTTCAAGTTGCCTTCTCCACGCACCTCAATGACGCCATCTCCGCCGTAAACCTCGGACACCGGTTCAGCAGTGATTTCTCCTACGGCATTATAGGCCGGGTCGAGTCCGGGGTCACCCCACAGAATCTCGTTGGTGTTGATGTCGCGCACATAAAGCAGGCGCGTCGGCTCGACGCCT
>JAGAUF010000016.1 GCA_017620885.1 Muribaculaceae bacterium | reverse complement strand
GAAAATTGTCCTCGACTGGATAGCTTCAAAAGAATACCACCTCGGCAATGTCATGAACGCCTTCCGCCTCGCAGTAGTAGGCGCTTGCCGCGGTCCGCACATGTTCGACATAACCGAACTGATGCCAAAAGAGGAAATAATCCGTCGTATTCGTCGCGCTATTGACACTATTACCGCACCCCAAGAATAAAATCTTATAGTTCCTCTATAAGCAATAACTGCTGAAATGTCAGGATCCGCTCCAATAGAAAATCTCCTCTATCACTTGGCAATATCGACCTACGCGAAAGCCGTCGATATAGCGGCATATAAAAATCCCAAAGCACGGTTCCTCGCTAAAGGACAACGTGAAGTATGGGAAAAGCTTGAAGCCATCGGCGCGAACGACCGCGTCGTATGGTTTCACGCCGCTTCGCTTGGTGAATTTGAACAGGCCCGTCCTCTCATCGAACGTCTCCGACTTTCCAATCCCGAGTTCAAGGTGCTTCTCACCTTCTTCTCCCCTTCGGGCTACGAGATCCGCAAAAACTACAGCGAGGCCGACTGGGTGTGCTATCTGCCGTTCGACACGCCGCAGAATGCCCGCCGCTTCGTAAAGACCGCGCATCCGGAATTTGCAATTTTCATCAAATATGAAATCTGGCGCAACTATCTCCTTGAGCTGCGCGACGCCGACATCCCGGCATATCTTGTTTCAGCCGCTTTCCGTCCTGGACAAGCCTTCTTCCGTCCTTACGGCGTAAAATATCGCGAATGGCTGCGCCTCTTCTCCGCCATATACGTGCAGGACGAAAACAGTCGCCTACTGCTTGATTCTATCGGGATCACAGGTTCCGTCGTTGCCGGCGACACGCGCTTTGACCGCGTGACCGACATTATGAAACAACGTAAGGACCTTCCTGAGATTCAGAAGTTTATCAACCCGCTGAGACAGAACGGCAAAATCGTCATGGTAGTAGGGTCGAGTTGGCAGCCCGATGAAGAGGTCTACATCCCGTGGCTCTCTCGACATAGCGAAGTGGCAGCCATCATCGCTCCTCACGAATTTGACAGCGAACGTCTACGCAAACTTCTCGACCGCTTTGACGGCGAAGCAGTACTTCATTCCGAACTGCTTCGCAATCCTGATGCGGGCGAAGGCAAACACATTCTCATCATAGACTGCTTCGGACTCCTTTCGTCGATTTATCGCTTTGCCGATTTAGCATACGTCGGCGGAGGCTTCGGCGTAGGCATCCACAACATCAACGAAGCCGCGGTATATGGCATCCCGGTAGGTTTCGGGCCTAATTACCACCGGTTTATCGAAGCAGAAGAGCTTATTGCCCACGAGGGTGCCTTCTCCATATCTGGCAAAGAGGATTTCGACACGAAGGCCTCCGCACTACTCGAAGCCGCCCCCAGAGAGAAGATGGGACGCAATGCAGGCGAATATATCCACTCCAAACTCGGGGCTTCCGACGCAATAGCACGCGCCCTCTTCCCGAAACACTCTTGACTCGCCACATCCAGAAACAAATTTGCATATATCATTCATAATGATTAACTTTGCAACTCAGATAAATGGATTATTAATTTAAAACCATCATAATTATGAACGTAAAATCATTGATCTGCTGTGCATCGGCCGCTCTTTTGCTCGTCTCCTGCGCAAGCAAAAAAGACTATCAGAAGCTTCAGGCGGACTATAAGACTCTCCAGACTGAGTATCAGTCCACCAGAGACGGTCTGACGGAGTGCAACGCCAACTCGAAGTCGCTCCAATATCTCCTTGATCAGGCTAACAAACAAAACGACGAACTCAAGAAGGGTATGGCCGCTCTCAAGTCTTCTCTCGACGAAAGCCTCAAATCCTCCTCTCAGGGATCCGTCAATATCTCCAAGCTCGTCGACGAGATCAACGCTTCAAACGCCTATATCAAGCATCTCGTAGAGGCCAAATCGAAATCCGACTCCCTCAATATGGTGCTGACCAACAACCTTACCCGCTCGCTCAGCCGCGAAGAGCTTAAGGATGTAGACGTAAAAGTACTCAAGGGTGTTGTTTACATCTCTCTCGCCGACAATATGCTCTTCAAGTCGGGCAGCTACGAAGTGTCTGACGCTGCTCTTGAGACCCTCAGCAAAATTGCCAAGATTCTCAAGGACTATAACGATTACGACCTTCTCGTAGAAGGCAACACCGATAATGTGCCCATCAAGAAAACCAACATCCGCAACAACTGGGACCTCTCCGCTCTCCGAGCATCTTCGGTTGTTCAGGTTCTTCAGGACAAATTCGGCATCAACCCCAAACGTATGACAGCAGGTGGCCGTGGCGAATACAATCCTCTGACGGACAACGACAGCGAAGTCGGCAAATCACGTAACCGCCGCACTGAAATCATCATCACGCCGAAGCTCGACCAGTTCCTCGATCTCATCGATCAGGCTCCGGAAGGCTCTAAAGAATAATTATACATCAATCGGGGAATTTCCCCCTTAACGCATACAACGAGCGCATCCCCATTCGGATGCGTTTTTTATTTGATACTCTTTTAATTTGCTACTCTTTGAGTTTCCTCTTCGCATATCCTGACGCAACCAAAGCCGTCAGCGCGCCTGTCACAACCAGCGGAATCATCACAATCAATAGATCCGTCCATTGCACAGCCACAGGATAAGCATCTGTCACCATCGTGCTCGGATCAGCATTCAGCTTGATAAAACCATATCGCTGCTGAAGCAGACACAGCACAACGCCGATGATCATACCCGGCAATCCTCCCGAGAGCGTGACGTAGAAACTCTCGAATGCAAACACCCTCCCTATGTCGCGGCGACGCATACCCATACTGTGAAGCGTCTTCAGCGATTTTCTCTTTTCAAGCACGAGCATCGACAGAGTGCTGATAAGATTGAAGCCGGCAATCATAAGAATGAAGAAAAGCAGAAGAAATGTGACCCATTTCTCTATCTCTATCATCCTGTAATTCTCAGCCTGCTGCCGCAGCCTGTTCTTCACGACATATTCGGCGCCCAACGTCTCATCGATTCGGTCGGCAACAGCCGCATCGCTTTCCCCCGGCGCCACTTGCACATCCACTCCCGTTATTTCATCATCTCCCAGTTCAAACAGGCTACGTGCCACCGCTAAGTCAGTCAGCACCATATCATAGTCAAACTGAGCCTGTTGAGTCTGATAGACACCGCACACCGTCACGGAATCGCATACAAACGACGCCAATGGATTAGCCGGATTGACACGCACGCCCCTTCGCGGAGCAAACAACAACATTCCGGTGTTCATATCGTAGATGCTGAGGCGCACAGCCACACCTGCCGACACAGAGACGTCGCCGCGCAATTCCTCCATACGTTCGCCGTATTCATCCTCCGGACCTAAGAGAGTCCGCGACGCAGCCTTAAACTTACCCCCCTCCACAATAACGCTGTCGATGCGCGTCATACGTCGGTAGAGAGTCTCATCCACCCCCCTCACCTTCACCGGCATCTCGCGTGCGTCATACACCGCGAGAGCATTATCTTCCACTGTCGGCATAATCCTCTCCACCCCTTTCACATCTTTCAGAACGGAAAGAAGTGAGTCGGCACCGGTGATAATCTTCCCCTTTGCGGGCGTAACAGTCACATCAGGCGAAAGAATATCGAGCTTGGCAGTAAGTGTTTCGCGGAATCCGTTGAAAACCGACAGTACACACACTATCGCAGCCGTCGCCACGGCAACGCCCGTCACCGAAACAATCGATATTGCGGTCACGGCACTGTACGATTTCTTCGACAACAGATACCGCAACGCTATGCGCGATGGAAGTCCTCTCTTCATTTCATTATTACAGGCCAATTGCAGCCCTCGTCACTCATTTTTCCAATAGGCGGTCGATATTGTCTATATAGTCGAGCGAATCATCGAGATAGAATGTCAAATCGGGACATTTGCGCAGCGTCTGTCTTACTGCCTGAGCCAAATCATAGCGCACAGTCTTTGCCTGTCGCTGAATGTTGGCAAGTATATCCTGCGCCTTCTCCGACGGGAATATGCTGAGATAAACACGTGCTATACTCAGATCAGGCGATACCCTCACTGCGCTTACCGATACCAATACTCCGCCAAGCATCGCTGTCTGCTTGCGGAAAATTTCACTAAGTTCCTTCTGAAGTAACCGAGCTATTTTTGCTTGTCTTTTTCCTTCCATTTTTGTATGATTTTTATTCCCTTTCCCTTTTATTCCTAACGTTCCATAACCGCACTTTGTTTCCGACGCACAAGCGTCAGACCGTCGCGCACGGGCAAAATCACTCTCTCGACACGAACATCGGCAGCCACGGCATCATTAAACTCTTTCACTCCGAGCGTCTGCGCGTCCCTGTCATACGCTGCCTCCACTACGTGACCGTCCCACAGAGTATTGTCGGCCACAATCAGCCCACCGGGGCGAACAAGCCTGACGGCCTCCTCGTAATATTCCCGATAACGGCGTTTGTCCGCGTCGATAAATATAAGATCATATTCATCCTTCAGCCCTCGCATCACCTCAACTCCGTCGCCGATATGAAGATGCACCCGGTCGCCGTAAGGCAGCGTCAGCGCCTCGCGTCGGATAAAATCTTCCAACTCGTCGTTTACTTCCACCGTATCCACGACGCCACCTTCGCCGACTCCCTCTGCCATACACAGAGCCGAATAGCCGAAGAAAGTACCCAATTCCAGCACGCGCTTGGCCCCTGTCAGTTCTACAAGCATCTTAAGGAGACGCCCCTGCAAATGTCCCGAGGCCATACGTCCATGCACCAACGCGATATTCGCACGCCGGTAAAGACGATGAAGCCATGCGGGTTCAGGGTCAATATGGCTCAAAATGTAATACTCCAGTTCATCAGTCATTCCTGCGCTCATTCTGAGTATTATACATCTCCCCTCTTCTCACGGCAGCAAGCAACGCCATCGAATACCCTTCCATGCCGAAACCGGCGATTACACCGGCGCATACGGCGGAAATAACCGAATGACGTCTAACCTCCTCACGCGCATATATATTCGATAAATGCACCTCATAGACCGGCACCGTTATCGCGCGTATAGCATCGACTATCGCAAGCGAATAGTGGGAATATGCGCCGGCATTAAGTATAATCGCATCCACGCGCTGCTTGGCGGAGCCATAGCAAGCATCCTGAATACGCGTCACAATCTCACCCTCGCTATTGCTCTGGAAAACCGACACCTCCACGATGTCGCCGCTCTGTGTCCGCAATTGCTTCGACAAGGGACGAAGGAATTCATCGATATAGCTGTCGATTGTCACGTCGCCATAGATTTCCGGCTCCCGCTTCCCGACCAAATTAAGATTCGGCCCGTTCAATATCAATACTTTCATAATCTCTAAATTTTCAAATTCGCGGTATCGGCCGCGACGTGTGTAGACAGGCGGGCACTTATCATCCTGACCTGTCTATTGCCCGAGATACCGTTTCAAATGAAAATATCCCGTTTCAAACGAAATAGCGAAAAAGGAGCAAGACGAAACCGAAGTTTACAATCTTGCTCCTTCCTCTCTCCTCAGGCGGTGCGGACGGGACTCGAACCCGCGACCCCATGCGTGACAGGCATGTATTCTAACCAGCTGAACTACCGCACCAGTCTTGTTTTCGCCCTTTCGGGAGGCTTAACGGGGTGTTTGTTTCCCGTTTGCGAGTGCAAAGTTACAACGTTTTTTCTCCGCCACCAAATTTTTTCGCAACTTTTTTTCGAGAAAATTCACCCCATTCAGCTAACTCGCTGATTATAACCACAATAAATTTTTACCTTTCTCCTTAAAAAATGACACCTCATTTCCACTTTCTCTACCTTTCCCCTCAAAAAGCTCCCTTTCACTCACATTATCATCCTCAAAAAGATGCCGCCGGCTATCCACCGCACACACCCATTCTCCTCAAATATTTTGCACCTTCGCTGTCCCGGTGTGCAGGATTTTCCCTTTTATAAATTTCAAACCGCAATTTTTCCGCCACATTCTTGCCTATTCCTCCGATATTTACTACTTTTGCATTCTGATTATGAGCCAACAGGCCACCTTTTTGACAATCAGATTATTTAAATTTTAGATTCACTTTCATAAAATGAAGAAACTCAGTATTATTCTCTTTTCCGCGATTTGCCTTTTGGCCGCATCAGCTCCGGCTTCAGCCGTCACCCGCGAGGAGATGGAGCAAGCTCGCGCCACTGCTGCCAAATGGTATCTGAGATATGCCAACAATATGTCGGCTTATCTCGACGATCTCAATCCTAAATCAGTCAATGAGCTCGAAGGACAACTCAAGGACAAAGAGAAAGAAAATATTATAAAATTCAATTCTATTGCAACCCCGACAGATTATGCCTCTTGGGACAAGGAGAAACTCGTAGCATATTGGGGTGGTGATTTCTTTAAAAACAACCGCGACAGACTCGGTGAAAAAGGTGCCGACTGCTACAATAAGGTAAAAGAAGCCGTCAGCACAATGACTGTTTCAGCTCCCGGCACTCCTGAACCCGCACCCGCAACGGCCTCTCAACCTGTCGAAAACGCAGCTCCCCTATCCCTCGCTGACTCTGCCAACGTCGACGCCGGAGAAGTAGACGCAGCTGCAACCTCCGAAGAATCCGGCAAGAAATCCAATACTTGGACCTATATAATCCTTATCGGCATACTTATTATCGTCGTTATATGGCTGGTAGCTTACGCATCCAAGTCGATGAAGGAGAAAAACGAAAACGCATCTCGCCGTTCATCAGAACGCCGTCGCCGCATAGATGACGATGATTTCCCCTCTGCACGTCCCGGTCGCGTCGAGGAACGTCCCGCACAATCTGCTGCCGTAAAACGTGAAACGATCGGCGATACTCGTGCCAACGACACCCGTCTGCGTCGTATGGAACGTGAATTGACCGACAAGGAGGCTGAAATCCGTCGTCTTGAAGCCGACCTTAAAATGGCGAAAGGCGATCTGCGCCACGCAGAGGCTCAGCTTGATGAAACCAACCGTATGCTCGAAGAAGCGCGTGCAGAAATACGTCGCCTGCGTGCTGCCGCCGTTGTCCCGGCCAAGACTTCAGAAGAGCACGCCGACCGTCCCCGTCATTCCTTCCACAAGAATCCCATAGAAGCTGAAGTCTACGGTCCTACCGAAGCTATACCGGAACGCCCCTCCAAACCGGCCACTGAGCCCGTTGTTCGACCCGCAGTCGTAAAAAGCGAGCCTGTACGTTCACACAAAGACTATATGCCGAAAGAGGAGAAGGTAGCCGCACCTCGCATCGAGACAGCCGCTGAAGCTGCCTCTGCAAAAGTGCGTCCCGTACAGCAGCCCGATGACGAAAAAACTCCCAGCCCTGACGAAACAGGACACATCTATATGCCGCGCACCTCGACTCCGGCTGCCGAACGCACCATTTTCCTCGGCCGCGTAAATTCCAAAGGCATCTTCGTAAGAGCTGACCGCAGCTTCAACCCCGGCAACTCCTACTATCGTCTCGTCACTTCCGACGGCACGACAGGCAAATTCTCCGTCATCAATGATCCCTCTGTATGGGAACAGGCTCTCGTAGCTCCCGATGACATCCTCTTCAACGCCTGCATCGGTCCGAAGCTCAACGAAACTCACGGACGCAACGAAGTCATCACAGAGGAATCCGGCAAAGCCGTATTCGAGAACGGAGCATGGCGCGTAACCGACAAAGCGAAGATTCGTTACCTCTAATTCAATGAATTGTTGCAATCTTCATCACAAAAGAATCTAAAATTATATCCAGGATATCCAAGAAACACCTCAGTATGAGAAGATTAATCCAAATTTCAATCATTTTGGCTTGCGTATGGACGCTTCTCCCGTCAAAGGCCAACGCACAGGATGTCGGCATCAAGACCAATATCCTTTATGACGCCGCCCTCTCGCCGAACCTCGGCGTGGAAATCGGTCTCGCGCCAAGATGGACACTCGACATCAGCGGCAACATCAACGCATGGACCGTGAACGGACACAAATGGAAACACTGGCTGGCACAGCCGGAAGCAAGATACTGGTTCTGCGAACGTTTTCAAGGCCATTTCATCGCCCTGCACGCCCTCGGAGGACAGTTTAACGTCGGCAACATCGGCGGACTGAAAGATTTCCTCGGAAATAAGTTTTCCACCCTCGAAAACAGCCGCTATCAAGGCTGGGGCGTAGGTGGTGGCATCGCGTACGGATACGCATGGGTGCTCGGAAAACACTGGAATCTCGAAGCGGAAATAGGCGTAGGTTATGTCTATGCTAAATATGACCGCTACCCCTGCGCAAACTGTGGCACGAAACTCGAAAGCGACAAAAGCCATAACTATTTCGGCCCGACAAAAGCAGCTCTCAACTTCGTTTACCTATTCTAATCCCCTTTGCATAAATAAGATATGAAAAAAGCTATATTTTTTGCGGTTATCGCCTGCCTGATGTCGGCATCTTCCGCATTTGCCAAAGCTACCGTTGTGAATGTCGAGGGGGTTCTCATCGACAATATTGACGCAGCAATCTCGGAAGACCGCAATCTTCTGATAAGCATGGACATCGACCTCACAAAAGTAAAGATCAAATCCAATCAGGAATACATCATCACCCCATACGTGACAAACGGAGTCGAGACGCTCCGTCTGCAGCCTGTCACCTTCGCGGGACGCAACAGATATTATTTCCACGAGCGCAACGAAAAGAAAAATCCCTTTATGGTGCGCAACGGCAAAGACGCCGTATACCATTACCGCCAGTCGGTGCCTATGCAGGAATGGATGAATCATTCTGACGTTGATTATGAAATCGAAGTGGACGGATGCTGCAATGAGCCGAAAGCAAAGGCTGACGGCGGCACAATCGCCCAAATCGACAACGGACCCAAGGACTTTATGGCAGATTTCCTTTATATCCCGCCACAGGCTGAAGGTACAAAGACGCGCCACAAGGACGGCTCCGCATTTATCGACTTCGTAGTAAACAAGACCGACATCAATCCTGAATATCGTAAAAACCCCTCTGAACTGGCCAAAATCATCGCCACAATCGACGATGTGAGAGGAGACGCCGACATCACAATCAAAAACCTATATATCAAAGGTTTCGCATCACCTGAAGGCCCCTACGACAACAACGTGCGACTCGCTCAAGGACGTACGCAATCGCTCAAGGAGTATGTACGCCAACTGTACAATTTCCCCGAGAACATCATGCATACGGATTATGAGGCCGAAGACTGGGAGGGACTTCGCAAATATGTCGCCGCATCAAATCTTGACAATCGCGAAGGCATCCTCGCTATCATTGATTCCGACCTTGAGCCGGACGCCAAGAATACAAAAATCCAGACCACATATCCCGCGCAATATGAGTTCCTTCTCAAGAACGAATATCCTGCCTTACGTCATTCGGATTACGTAATCGAATACACAGTGAGAACTTACACAAGCGTGCCAGAGATATTGGCCGTTATGGAGAAGAACCCCGGCAACCTTGACCTCAATGAGTTCTATCTGGCCGCCAATTCCTTCCCCATTGGCTCCGAAGAATATAACAATATCTTCGACATCGCCGTGCGTATGTTCCCTAACGATCCAATCGCGAACCTCAACGCAGCCAACGCTTCCATGTCGAGAGGCGACTACAAGACGGCAGCTAAATTCCTCAATAAGGCCGGCGATTCCGAAGAGGTGACATACGCCGAAGGTATTCTCGCCGCTCTCCAGCGCGACTACGACACCGCCGAGACGATTTTCCAGACTCTCCCCAATCTCGACAAGGCTCAGAAAGCTCTCGAACAGGTACGCGCCCTCAAAAAACGCAACCCGATAAAGCTGATCAACAACTGTAATTAATACCGAAGCAATTCAAGTAAGAATTTATATTTCGGCAGCCTTGGCTCCTCGCGGGCTGAGGCTGCCATTTAAATAACTTCTCGACTTGCAAAAAAAGACAAGAAATGGATAAGGAAACAGAAAATACCCTCCAGACACCTCCGGCGACGGCAAACGCCCAAAGGCTCACGCTACGCAAGGGGGAGAAACTGCGCCATAAGGCACTGATTGATACGCTCTTCTCCGAGGGAAAGACGCTGTATTCCTACCCTTTGCGAGTCACGTGGCGCACTCTGTCACCCGAACGACTTTCAGGCAGCTTCCGCGCAAAGATTCCGAATGCCATCGGATCGCTCCAGATGATGATCACAGTGCCCAAGAAACGTCGCCGCCATGCCGTGGATAGAGTTCTTATGAGAAGGCGCATCCGCGAGGCTTATCGCCTGAACCGCCTCCCGCTCAAACATCTCGTAGAAGATAATCACGAAATCCGCACTCTTTCGTTGATTTTCATCTATATCGGCGACAAGAACGAGGATTCTCAGCTCGTCAATAAAAAAATGCGCAAACTGCTCGACAAAATCGCTGAGACAGTGCGCTATAGCTCGTCCTTGAAATGATCAACGTCCTCTCCTTCATAAAAACCGTTATTGGCAAACTGTTGATTCTCCCCATCCGGTTTTACCAGTTAGCCATTTCGCCGCATTTCCCGGCGTCCTGCCGATATGTGCCAACGTGCAGCCAATACGCCGTGGAAGCCATACGCAAATATGGTCCCTTCAAAGGGGGATGGCTCGCCATAAAACGCATCGCACGCTGCCACCCATGGGGAGGCTCCGGATATGACCCTGTGCCGTGACCGACGCACGGCTCCCACGCTGTCTCTTTTGTCCTTAAAACTTCGTATATTCCCCTACGATGATTCTCGACATCCACACCCATCATCCCGCTCCGGATTCCGAAGCTATCATATCCATTGTCCCCGATAAATTCTGTCCACTCGAAGGTCAGCTTTATTCCGTCGGCATACACCCGTGGTCGATAAGCGAAATGACCGACGGGACGCTTAGCCGGCTGGAGGAGTTAGCACAACGTCCCGATGTCGTTGCCATAGGGGAAACAGGCTTTGACATGACGCACGAGAACCCTGCGCCGATGTTTCGCCAAATCAACATATTCCGGCACCATGTAATGCTGTCGGAAAGCCTCCACAAGCCTCTCATAATCCACGATGTAAAAATGCACGACGTAATTCTCTCACTCTACAAAGAGCTCGGGCCGTCGCAGCCATGGATTATTCACGGCTTCCGCAATAAACTGTCAGTTCTTCAGATGTTTGAACGGCTGAACGGTGACATAAACGCCTCCGAGCCTTCGGGAATATACTTCAGCTTCGGCGCCCGCTTCAACGCCGACACACTGCGTGCCTGCCCCCTCTCGCGCATCCTCGCCGAGACAGACGAATCTCCCCTATCCATACGGGAAATCATCGCGTCACTCTCTGCCGCACGCGACATGGATCTACTGCCGCTCGTCGCCGACAACACGGCTCGAATCCTACGCCGCTGACCGTTTCTTATTTCCCTGCGAGGGCGTATTGGAAGAGAGCGAGATATGCAGTAGCAACGGAATGGGGTGAAAAGCGGGATTCCACGGCGGCACGCATCTCTCGCTTAATACCGGACGGCTGCTCCGAAGCCCATACAAGGCCTTCGGCAAGATTGCGAGCCGACTCAGTGGCATCATTGCTGAAATCGGCAATATATCCCGTACGAAGATGATCTATAATATCCGGCTGACCGCCACGGTTGAAACTTACAGGGACGCATCCGCACGCTTGCCCCTCTATGAGAGTGCCGGGCAATGTCTCGAAAAGCGAACTGCTCACGACACAATCCGCACTCCGGTAAACACCGCTGACGCTTTCCGTACCTGACAATCGCCCCAAATGTCTGTGCGCAACGCCGATTCCCTCGAAAGCGTCGGGATTTTTCACTGTCCCGAAGGTTATAAGCTCCATTCGTGCGGCAAGTTCGGGATACTCGTTTTCCAAAATATTGGTAGCCTCGATAAGCAGAGGCAACCCTTTGATAGGGTCGTCGAGGCGTGCCGCACCCATCACGACGCGGAATTTGCCATCGCGACTCCCTCTCCCCTCCTCAAACTCATCTATCGGGAACGCGTTGGGAATCACGGAAATATCCATATTCCGCAACAGCGACGACTCGCGGCATTTGCCGGCCAGCCAATTGCTTACCGCCACAAAATGTATCGGCACATCGGCATAGAGTCGCTTTTTTGCTTCGT
>JAGAUF010000015.1 GCA_017620885.1 Muribaculaceae bacterium | reverse complement strand
TTTCATTCTTGAGCTGCTCTTCATAGCCGGGTACGAAATCCGGTTGTCCGTTGACGAGCTGTTGAGAGACACTGCTATCTTGAGGATATAAATCGTTAGTTTCGGGAATTATGGAGCCTCCGGGTGTGCGTTTTACACCGTCTACTGTCTCGAATCCTGTTTCAGCTTGAGGAGAATATGCCGGGTCAGAAATGAAGCCGGTATCGTTGAATCCATAACTCTCGGGAACGCATCCGAATGGATTGCTGTAAGGGTCGCCTGCGAATCCGTTGAGCTGTTGCGTGCCAATCTCGCTGGGGAGGATGCCGGCTTCCGTGCCATCTGCGATGCAATCGAGCACGTAATCCATATCGGCGGCAAAGATGGCCATATTGGGATAACGCGATGAACTGCCGGGCATCATCGCACGCCGGATGATACGTATAGTAGCGTCGCTGACGCCTTTGGCTTCGAGTTCTTCAGCCGGGAAATGGTCGTTGAAAATATCACTGGCGTCAGGCGGACGCTTACCCGTGACCATCTTGAAGAGGGTGGCGCCGAGAGAGTAAACGTCAATCGTGTAGGGAACAGAGTTTTCGGGTCGATAACTACTTTGTTCGAGGGGTGCGTAGCCGGGTGTGCCGCTGCCTATGATGGCTGTTCCTTCAGGAGCTCCGTCGGATCCGAAATGTTTGGCCAGACCAAAGTCGATAAGCATAGGTGTTTCGCCACCAAGCAGCATAATATTGGCTGGTTTGATGTCGAGGTGCAACATATCTCGCGTGTGGAGCACGCTGAGTGTCTTCGCCGTAATGGAGGCGATGCGCAATGCGTCATTCTCGGAGAGATACCCTTCGCGCTCTATACGGTCGTTGAGCGAGCCACCGTCGATATAAGTCATTGAATAATAGACGGTGTCGTTCTGCTCGAAACAATCGATCACACTGACTACATTCAATTCGTTTTCCTGCTGAATGGAACGAATTGCTTCCGCTTCTCGACGAAAACGACGGAAATAATTGCGGAAAATATCGCCATATCCCGATATCAGGACTGTCTTGCCGTCAGCTGCGCGACTGTTGCAATCCCGCATAAAAAGCTCTTTGACGGCCGCGAGCTGATGAGTGTTATAGCCGTTAGAATCAAATATTTCAGTCAGGTATGTTATGCCGAAAGTGCCGTTGCCTATTACACGTATGATACGGTATTGATAGATTCCTCCTATCAACACCGTACCCGGGGCCAAGCAGTTTTCGTTTGTTATGTTGTTTGACATCACATACTTACGTTTATTTGTTAGTCGGTTTCAGACGGTTGATTCTTCAAGTTGTTTCGCGTCTGTTGTTGTGACTCGGAAGGTTGGGCAGCCGGGGAAACCGGATTCTTCATATTGTTGTCAGATTGATTCTGTCGCTGTGGTATTTGAGCATTTGACTCTTTTACCGGTTCAGCCGCAGGTCTGACTTTTTCACGTTTCTTAATCGGCTTGGAGATTTTTGTTGCCGGAATCGCGGTTGAATCTTGTGCAGGCACGAGCGCAGCCGGTGCGGAAGTAGTGTCAGGCGAAGTGGCGACTGACTCTGTCTGAACGCTGTCGGAATCATTTGCGGATGTCTTAGGATCCCCACCTTTGCCTATGAGGGCAAAGTAAGCGATGAGACAGATGATGATGATGCCGAGGGCACAAAGCATATATACCACAACAGGCATTTTTTTCTTTTTCTCCTCCTCTTGGCGGTCACTATATGTATTTTCCGGCGAACCGGGTTCTGCTGCCAAGATTTCAGCCTGTGCGGGCATTTCATTGACTTCTGCCATCAGCACAGGAATCTCTTCTCTCTCTGCAGGTGTTTCATTAACCGGGGCAGGGGAAGGTGTGTAGTCCGGCTCTTTCTTTGCAGGGGGCTCCGTAATGCCGAGAATGGAATTGATGTCCTTCTCGATGTCGTACATTGACGTGTATCGGTCCTTCATCGACGGCGCCATAGCTTTCTCGATGATAGCTATTGTGGCCGGAGAAACGCCCTTTTCTCTAAGCAAATTTGCCGGGAATCCCTGATTCAACAACTCGGCGGCATTTGCCGGACGGTTGCCTGTGAGCATTTTGAAGAGAGTGGCGCCGAGAGAATAAATGTCGATCATCGGCGTCAGACGCTTCTTGTTGGGGAGACTCGTCTGTTCGAGGGGAGCGAAACCGGGAGTGCCCGTACCGATGCGGGTGCTGGTTTCGGGTTCTCCGTTTTTGTTGATGTGCTTGGACAGACCGAAATCAATCAGCATCGGGACACGCTCTGAAATCATCAGGATGTTTCCGGGCTTGACGTCGAGATGCAGAAGACCTTCCGAGTGGAGATGGCCGAGCGCAGCGCAGAGCTGCTTCGTAATTTCAAGGGCCTGCGGTTCCGAAAGACTTCCATATTTGGAAATAAGCTGGTCGAGCGATTCACCGGCGATGTAGTTCATTATGAAATAGACCGTGTTGTTGGCCTCGAAACATTCAACTACATTGACTATGTTGTCATGCCGTATTTTGGAGAGATTTTCGGCTTCATGGATGAAGTTTTTCCGATAATCGTTGAAGAGGCCGCTTTCGCTGCTGCAGGTCACCGTCAGTCCATCACGCCCATTGAAATCGCGAAGGAAGAACTCCTTTAGAGCCATATAGATTTGCGTGGATTGACCTGTCTTGCCGACGAGTTCGACAAGGTAGGTAATCCCGAAGCTCCCTTGGCCTAAGATGCGGACAATCCGGTACTTGAACTCTTTTCCTTCGAGTTCAGTACCGATTGTCATAGCGCTCGTTATCTCCTTATGGTTGCCCATTACTCTGTTTTCCTATTTAGATTTTTAAGACTATTATTTTTCTCCGGATTCTGATTCTCATTATTTGAAGAAGACGTATTTGAAGAAGATGATGCCGCCGACCCGGTCACAGTAGTAGGAGTTTGTCTAACTTCTTTCTGAGGTTTATTCCCACCAACCTGTCCCGAACGTTTCTGGATTTTGTTCAGGTCAATATGAGTATTGGGATGAGTATTGGTAGGATTATACTTACGCTCAGGTTGCTCGTTCCTATCGTAATTATCGTGAGTAGGTTGAGTCGTTTTTACTGTGCGATCTATAGTCGGAGCATCATATTTTGGTGCCGGTGCCGGTGCTTCATATTCTTCAGGTTCTTTATCTTTTGATGTGGTCTCTTTATTTTTGTTGAGGAAGAGAAAAGCTATAAGAGCTATCAGGACGATGAGAAGACCGACCAGAAGATAGACGAGGATGCCCGTTTTCCCTTTGCGAGATTGCTGCTGCGACGCCATATTCATATCCCTTTGCGGATTCGGAGCGCCGGCGGTCGACGGTGCGTAAACCGGACGACTTACGTCGGCCATAGGAGCGTTCATCGACGGGGCAATGACGGGTTGTGTCTGTCGGTTAGCTATTTCAAAGTCTTTGTCTATAAGCAAAGAACATTCGCCCGGATTGCAGGGTGCGGGTGCGGCGGGCGCTCCTTCCACGTCTACAATCTCAATAATGATACCCGTATGGTTGTCGCTGTTCAGCGCGGAAGTCTGAAGAAGTGTTTCAACTTTCTTGTCGATGCCCGGAAGCTGACGGGAGAAGATGAAACGTAGATTGCCGTCGTCGGCCTGTTCAAGCATACCGTCGGAGCAGAGATAGAAATAGTCGCCCGGGCGAATGTCTGTCGAGTGATGTACGTCGGCTTTCGGGCGTCGCTCGTCGTGCGGCTGCATGGCGCGAGTGATGACGTTGCGCTGCGGAAAAGTCTTAGCATCCTCCTCGGTGAGTTCGCCTATCTTAATAAGGTCATTTACAAGGGAATGATCTTCCGATTTGAAAATGATTTCTGTCGAGTCTTCGTTCTCTCCCGGGCGGAACTGATAGATACGGCTGTCACCGATGTGGGCGGCGGTATATCCTCCGTCGTGCAGCTTGAGGAACGTCATTGTGGTGCCCATTTTCTTCTCTCCACCCGTATCGCGTGCATCAAGCCCTTTGAAAGCGTTGATAAGCGCGTGCTGGAGGATTACGTCGGAGAATGAACCTTCAGGATCAGGACATTCCGCCGTAACGGTTTTTGCCATCTCCTGACAAACGGTGTTGCTGGCCACTTCTCCTTTGGCATGGCCTCCCATACCGTCGCAGAGGATGAAAAGACGGTCGGAATCGTTCTCTGTCTGATATGCCGGGAATAGCGCGTCCTCTTGGTGGGGCTGTCCCATGGCATCTTTACGTTGCCCGTATTCCCAAATGCTCTTTACTCTTATCTTAAATTTCATAATTGCGTTCTTGGTAAAGTATTTTTATATTACCACCCTGTATTATTATTATACTCCGTGCGGTCATTGTCTTCTATGATGAACTGCAATTCGGCGTCCGGCAGGCGGATTACCATACCGTGGCGAAGAATTACTTTGTCGCGGAATTGAATCTGGGCGCCATTGATGAATGTATCGTTGCAGTTGGGTTTGCAGAGAGAGCAGAGGTGTATTACGTTGCCCATTTGATCCATCGTCACCTCGATAGCGAGATGCTGACGGCTGAGACGCCGGCTCATACCCGTATTCAGTTGAATGGTGGATTGCGACGACTGGCTTTGGCGGCCTATGATATTGCGGCCCATACGGAGTGGGTAACGCATATTCGTCTGGCGCTGAACGAGAATGCCGGGGCGACGGTTGATGGGGCGACGGTAATCCGTGCCTTTGTCAGCGCTTCCATACTGGCCGTTGTTCATTCCGGCAGCTCCGGGATACATTGTACCTTCCGGCTGCTGCTGATAGCCTCCGGGTTGCTGATAACCTCTGCCGGGCTGAGCCGGAGGCACAGCACCGCGCCCTGACATAGGTGGTGGCGTCATCCCGCCCCCTGCGGGACGAGACATTCCATTATTTGCACCCCCGTTGGGATTAAGATTGACTTCTCGCATCTGTCCGAATGGGTAAGTCTGATGGCAGACGGGGCATGTTACAGTAGTGCTTTCAAGGCCGCTCTGATTGCGGATTGTCAATATCGCGCCACAACGCGGACATTTTTTCTGAATATATTCCGACATTTTATTATCGTTGTATTTTCTCGTCTTTATATTATTGTCTTATTATTTTCAATTCATACGGACACTATCCGGCTTACCATTTCATGATAGGCAGATTGTCCGGGAATTTACCCCACATCACAGGGTGCTGTTTTCCGTTTACGGAATTTTTTACATTACTGTTCACGTAGCGGAATAATTCGAGAGCCGTTATTATACGGTCACGGTTGCTGTCGGCATATCCACGCAATCCTTTGTCGAGGAATGTGGTGAAGATGCCGTTCTCCCAACCCTTTCTCTCGTATGATTTCTCATTGCCTCGCGAGGAGAGGAAGAGAAGCACATCGGCTTTCTTTGCCTCGGAGTCTTCGTTATAGCTTGACTTCTTATTGCGGATTTTACCGGAATAGCAAGCGTCGGCGAAAATGAGTTTATGCTTGCTGCGTCCATTCGCCATGGCTTTGCGTACGTCGGAATAGGGGAGACGTCCGTTATAGGCCACAAAGCCTCCCGGATAGCCGTGTCCGCTGAAGAAGAGAAGCACCATATCGTTTTGTGTCGCGTGAGCATAAAGATTGGTCATCGTAGTGATAATATTCTCGCGCGTAGCTTCGGAGTTGGTGAGCAAAACAGTGGATGCGTCAGAATTTTTCTTGAAAAGATCGCGTATCACCTTCGCATCGTTGGCCGCGAGACGCAAATCGTTTTTCGTCCCGGGATAATCGGCGATGCCGACGGAGACGACATACACTTTGGCTTCGGTCACAAAGAATATTGTGACCAAAGCCATAAGCGCAAGAATTATCCTTTTGTGAATCATATATAGTTTCACTTTATACTAATGATGGGTCGATGTCGTCGAGGCCGTCAATGCCATCCATGCCATCAAGGGGATTTGTCGGATCTATGGTATTGTCTGCCAGCAAATCGGTATCTATGTTGTCATCCGCAAATGGTTCATTTCCCGGAATCTCCTCAATGCTTGCTGTCGCGTCTGTCTCGGCATAAGTATTGGTATAATCTTCCACAAGTCCTTCAGTGTCAGAGACGGAAACCTCTGCCTCGGTGTGGTGGTAAGCGACGTCGGCTGAAGCGGGTTCGGCTCCATGTACCTCGGCCATCGAGGGCTCGGCGTGAGCTATTTCCGCCTTTGCGATATTGTTGTCGCCATCGAAATCGTCATAGTCACTCTGATCGTTATGGCTGTCTGATATATCTTCTTCACGGAAGCCGGATTCGTCGTAGTCGCGCGAATAGTCCATACCCTCATGGGCTGTGTTCTGAGCTGTCATATTCTCATTGACTCCCATCTCCTGTTGTACTTGAGCCTCAAACTCCGGAGATATGTGGAAGCCACCGAAATTGCCGACCGTCAGGTTATCGTCGTTAAGTGTGACAAACTCGTCGCGAGAGAAATGATCGTCATGGTTGTCATCATGCACCATCAAGTCAAATTTCATATCGTTGTCGATGTCAAAGAGGAATACATCTTCGCCATCCACACTCAGCAGAGCGGTATTGTATCCGTGAGGAGAGTTTTCTGCATTGACCACTGCCAGAACTTTTACTTCCGGCTCAGGAGCTATGCCTCCTATGCCTACATCGTTGCCTCCTCCTGTGCCTGAGATGACGTGGTCGCTTGCACGGGAGACTGATGCCGTAACAGGATCATTATGATAATGGTGATGTTCCTCTACAACGGTCGTGCTGCTGTGATGTCCGGCAGCGAGAGAACCCTCTTCGGGATGCAGATTGCCCCATGAGAAGTTTTCGCCCCATTGAGCTTTTTCTGCAGCTGACATATTATTCCATTCAGCTGCTGTGTAAGTGCCGTAAACACCTCCGCGCCATTCAAAGGCTCCGCCGGGACCGACTTCTGCGCGGGCTGCCGCAAATGCTTCGTCAAAACTCATATTGTCATTGACGCTGTCGGCCACCTGCACGTCACCTTTCAGCCAGTCCGGTTTGGCTTCTTCTTCAGGTTCCGGTGTCGGATCGTCGGGATTTTTAGCCATACTTGTAAGGCCTATGGCTACACCTCCGAGAAGGATGCCGCCACCTACTCCGAGAGCAGCTTTCTTCCAAGTGTCGTCCTTTGAGTGTGCGCTATTAAATGCCGGAGGAACTGGCTGTCCCTGCATTACATTATTTATGTTGTCGATTTCAGTCTCTTCTATCGGCTGACGATTTTGTTTTGATTTGTCGTATATAGTGCTTTCGTCCATAATTGTTCCGGTTTTAATGGTTGTGTTATTTTCGTTAAATGTTTATCTTTCCGATTTTAATATTCAGATAGTTTTGGTTGTTTTTGAAGCATCTTGTCGCCGAGGGGAGTATTGGCCTGATTCCTTTTAGCAAGCTCTCGCAATTCAATTTCAATGTCGAGACTTTGCGATTTCAGATCCATTATCATGCGTTCCTGCTTTTGCAGACGTTTGTAAAAGTCTGACGGGAGCTCGTTGTCTCCTTGCACGAGAGTGATTCTTTCTTCCATCTCTATTTCATTCGTCAGCCTGTTGTATTCCTGCGTCAGTTGAGTCAGACGACGGGATTCTTCCTGTGAGAGGGGAGCGGGCCGTAACTCTTCATTATATATGTCAGGATGTATCTGAGGTTCGGCTTCGTGTGCGAATGGTCTGACATTTTCGTCACGCCGCATCTTTAATATCTTATAGAATTTCAATGCTGTCTCGCGATTGAGTTGATGCGGATTCGTACCGATGAGTCTGGGAGGAATATTGGATCTAACGGGAGCCCTGCGACCAATGCGTTTGCTCTTCACCAGCTCGCAGATTTTTCGTTCTGTCCGTGACTCAAGCTTCTTTGCATCCACAGTGTTAAAGCAGACTGCTGTCGCCATTACTGCCAGCGTAATTATTTTAATTCCTATTGCCCTCATTCCTTTCAATTTTATTTTTTCTTCCCGAGGTTATCCTTCGAGATAAAAATTTTATTTGACGTGTTTATCGGTTTCCCTGCACCGTCGCAGAATCCTTTTGCATCGGCGGCAGGAAGTACTTTTTTATAAGCATCATCGCTGCCGGAGGTGTAGAATTCCAGATTTTCACATTGAGGCTGAATAATCAAAAGCATTACACCTTCACCTTTCTTTTTTTTGTCAGGATCGTATAGAAATGCATTTATTATCGGCTTCTTCGAGTAGAACAACACTTGATTGAGTTTTTCCAGATTTATAAGCTCGTTGATGTTGATTTGCATCACAGATTCCGGAATTTCAAGTCTTGTAATGTTAAAGCAGTTTTTAAAAGCTCCCGGTTCAATAATTTCAGTGCCTTCTGAAATCTTGAAAATATTGTCATCTCCTCCCACAGCCGCCGGCACATTTTTCAGCGTTTTCCCATTTTTTGAGTAGAGGCAAGCATTGGGTGAGCTGAAGAACATATTGTTGGAATCCACCTCGATGCGTTCAAGAGATTCAAGCAGTTCAATACCTTTGACGAATTGGATATTTACCGGAATTTTAACCTCTTCGATATTATGAGAATATTTGAATGGTGAGTAATCGGCTGTATTCCAGTCTCCTCCGAATTTTACATCGCTGATATTACCGCAATTGTAAAATGTCAGTTGAGGTATGGCTATTTGAGGCCCCGTAAACTCTACTCTCTCCAGATTATTGCAATTCTCAAACACACCGTCACCTAATTCAGCGAGGTTGTCGGGAAGAATGACGCCTGTGAGTTTGTCATTATTAGCGAAGGCTCTGTTGCCAATGGCGGTGACATCATAGATTTTGCCATTGTGATTCACAGCGTCAGGAATTTCCACTGTCCCCGGCTTAATGCCTGAGGGTGAGTCAATTGCCGCGGCGGTAAGATTCGCAGAATCATCGCTTCTGTCAATATCAAAACAGAGCTTGAGACCGGTTTGGGGATCAGTGTAGGAGAAGTCATAGGCCTGTGCTACTGCTGCAATGCCTACCAGCGCGACTGAAAGAATGTTTTTAAATCTGTGCATATCCGTCGGTATAGGAATTTGAATAGAGTTGCAGGCTACATCAGCCGATGAATGCGTCTACGTCGGCATCATTGACGTAATCGGGCATATCGGTGTCGATAGTGTTCATTGAGATGTCGTCTGTAGTCTGCGTAAGATCGGGAGTCTCGATAACATTATCGGAAGTATGATTCTGTGAGTAGTCCATATCATCTGATCCGGTGACATCTTCTACCACTTCCTCTTGGTTGCGGTAAGCCATCGTGTCTGTTTCCATTAAATACTCGGGATCAGGCTCAGCTTTGACAACAGCGATATTCTGTGCGCTGCTTTTTATAGTATTCATTGCAATATGCTCGGAACGCATATCATATATCTCGTTTTCCTCAACTATATTGTTGCGGTTATGGTCAAACCAAGCGGTATCTGCCATGCCGTCGAGGTCGGAATCAACTAATACGATGTTCTCCCCACGATAGTTCACCTGTGCCATATCTGCGATATGGTTGCCGTTGTCGTCCACTACCATGTTGTATTCTACAACCTCAGCCTGAGGCTGTGTGTTATGGTGATGATGATGCACTTCGACAGTCTGTTTGGCCACTACGGGTTCTTCCTCCACCGGTGCTTGAGCATTTTCAATATATGGTGATTCATTACCGGGATTTTCGGCATGGGCCGTAGCTGAATATACTGCTGCCGCGCCAACTCCGAGTGCGACGCCCCCGGCGATGCCTGCTGTTGCACTGACGATGGTTGCTTTTCTTGATTCCTTATCCTGAGGATTGTTGTAGTTCGTGTTCATCTTGACGGGTATTTTTCGGGGTTAATTATTTTATGTTTAGTGGAAACGGTTTAACGGAGATCCGTTAGATATAGTTCCCTTTGGTTTCGGAAGCAAAATTAACTATCAAATTCCTAATCACCAAACTTTTTTATTCTTTATTTATCAAATATATTGTTTAAATTATGAAATATCAATAACGACCGTTGAAGAAGTAGCCTTTATCTATATTTCCCTTTTAAACAACAAGAGGATCAGCCCCTTTCATAGCCAACCCTCCCTATAAGATATTTATCCGAAATGGATTTTCCGAAAATTCGGAGTTATCCTCTAAATTCGCGTCCGCAGCCGGGACATTTCTTCATCTGTTTGACGAGGAAATATGGTTGCATACCGAGGAATCGACCGCATTTCGGGCAATTATAATTATGCTGGAAAGTCTCGGTAAGCTCTTTGAGTTGTTGATCGCTCTTATCGGTGAAACGCAACCAGAAGGAGATGAGCATCACTACGATGGCCAATCCCATAAAGACGATAGTTATGGATTTCGCATCGCCTTGAATACCGAATTTTTCTGCACCGATAGCCAGTACCGAGCCTCCAATTGTGAAAATCGGGGTAATGCTTGCCACCAAGGTCAGATTTTTTTTCTTCTTCATAATGGCCGCCTTCTCATCCTCATAATATTGATACATCTGTTCGAGATGACGTATGTCGACGGTCTCTTTCGCTGATTGTCCTCCGTTGCCTGCCTTTCCGTTATTCATCCCGCCGGGATTCATTCCGCCACCTTGCGAGGCGATTTGCCGATCGATTTTTGCCGCGAGCATCTCGGCTTGGGTCAATACGGAATTGAGATCGAGCGGATATTGATATTCTCCCAAACATACGTTGCTGTATGGGAATATTTGCTTTTCCGCGATGCACATCCCATCCACGAAGGTCACGTTCTGAGGTTTAAGATTGCGGATATACATCTGCCCGGCAGGGTCGACGATGATTTCGCAATGACCGATATGATTGTTGAGATTGAGACGGCTTACACAGTTGGCGACAGGCGTCATCGTCGGCACATTGACATATATTCGTTTACCCTGTTTATATACAGCTATTTGTAGACGTGATCCACCGTCCTCTCGCCCTATTAATATTTTAGATCCGTTGAGAGCTCCCATATCTTTCTTCCGTTCAAATAAATAATGAATTATTTGCCGATTAGTATGCTGCGAAGTTGTTTGAGAGCTTCTTTTGATATTGAAGCGGCATAAATGAAATTCTCGCTGTCGCTCAAGTATAGTTTCTGCTGCGGAATGCTGATGCGGTAAATATACTTCAGGTTGATAATATGACGTTTCCCTACGCGTGCAAATATAGAAGCGGCATCTTTAAGTCTCTCTTCCAATAGCGTTTGCATCTGCGACAGATTCATTCCCACCATTGCTTTGACCTTATTGGTCATAATGACGTTAGTATAATTGCCGTCGGATTCAAACGCAATTATTTTGTCAAATTCGATTCTTAAAAATTCGTCACGCGAATTGAGTATCAAATATTTAGCAGCCATAATGTCAGGGCATATTATAGTTCGGGTCTGTTTTGTAATATCAATTGATTGGATTTGATAATGATGCAAAGTTAGTAAAATGTTTAAAATAATCCAAATATAGTTGCATTAAAAATTGCCCCGGTGACGAATTTTAATTTCTAATCGCGGGAGAGGGTGAAGGAATCCGCATCTTGCCATGCCGGGAATTTTGTACGGAAGGCATCGAGTTTTTCCTTGTCGAGTGTGGCGTAAATCACGGCATCGCTCTGATTGTGAGGATCTTCCGGTTTGGCAATTCCGTCTATTATCACTCCGATGTTTTTCCCTTTGAAATCAAGTGCCATCGACGAACCGTCATACTCGAATCCTTTCAGGTCGGTCCCTCGGCAATCCACGCCCAAAAGATAGCTTTCGTTTTCGATTGCACGGGCATAAAGCAGTTTATTCCAAGCATCGACACGCACTTTGGGCCAGTTGGCTACGGCAATCAGCACATCGTATTCATTGCCTACATTGCGGCACCATACCGGGAAACGTACGTCATAGCAGACTATCATAGTGATGTTCCATCCGCGGTATCTTACAGAGAGACGGTCATATCCTCGTGAGAATGATTTGTGCTCGCCTGCCATTGTGAAAAGATGTCGCTTGTCGGCAAAGGTCTCTTCTCCGGAGGGCTCGATGAAGAAGGCGCGATTATATAGCGAGCCTCCTGTGTCGGCAATAAAAGTGCCACAGATGGCGATATGATGTTTCTCTGCCAACATCCTTATGAAGTCGATTGTCGTCCCGCTGTTGCGCTCTGCCAATGGGCGGATACTCTCTTTGTCTCCGGCAGGGAATCCGGTCGAGAATGTCTCGGGGAGAACGAGGAGCTCGCTGTCAGGATGAATGTATTGCAATGTAGTTTCAAGCGTCTTGAGGTTCTTCTCTTTGTCGCCCCAGAAAATCTCTTGGGGAAGAAGAGCTACTTTGAGTTTATTGTTTGCCATCTGTTTAATCTGTTATTGTTGCTGTCCGGTCAATCCGTAATGCGTGATTGATGAGTTAGGAGTCGATTTAGAAGGAGGGAGAGAGATCAGTCAGCTGTGAACTGGTCGGGATGTTTGCCCGCTCTGCTGTAAGGTTTGTAAAAATTTTTCACATAGCCCATATCGGCTTCCACATCGCCGGTAGTGCGGAATTCGTGTTCTATCATAATCTGCTTGTTAGCATAATCAATTACTCCGAGCTGAATGGGGATGTCCGCACCATTGGCAATGTAAAGGAATCCTTTGCGCCATTTGTCGGTGCGGCTGCGGGTCCCTTCCGGAGTTATGGCGAGATTGACGTAATCACGCTCCTTGAAAAGATTGATGAGGTGAGAGGTGAGATCGCTGCCGTGTTTCTTCGGTACCGGGATGCCTCCGAGCTTGCGCATCAGTAACCCGAGGGGGAAGAAGAACCAAAATTTTTTCATCAGGAAATTTGCACGTCGTCCGATGGAATAATAGGCACAGATGCCAAGGAAGAAATCGAGATTCGACGTATGGGGCGCCACGCAGATAATGCATTTCTTCCTTCTTGGAGCGGTGATTTTAAGAGTCCATCCGCTCCATTTCAATATCATAGACCAAATATTCACAGTGTCTTTTGTTTCTTTTGTAACAATTCCTTCACCCCTTTGGTTTTTAACAGCGATTATGTTAGAGCCGGCCCCGTTGATGCGAGACCGGCTATCTGTTTTTTCAGGGAGAAAGCGTAGTATTATTTAGCCTCTTCGGATGCTAATTTTTTATACTCAGCCTTTACTTCAGCGGGGATGGCGGAGTTATAGAGTTTCATAGCTTCTTCAAGAGCCTTATTGAAATTCTTGATGACGCTTGAGAAAAGCTCCTTGAAGAAAATGCGTTTGGCTTTCAGATATGCATCTTTATCGGCGAACTCTTTCACACCTTTGCCGAAAATGCGGTTGGATTCGTGTTTTACTGCGCCCGTTGCTGTCAGAATGTTTGCGATAGCCTTCTCAACAAGTTCCTGATCAATGCCGGGGACGTTGTAATAGCTGAACATCATACTTTCGCATACGGACGACGCGATAGCCTCCGTCGATTTCTTGATTTGTCTTTTGTTTGCCATAATAGCTTATGTTATTAATAAGTTTTTTTAATAGTATAACAATTTAAAATGTATTTCGGATATGATCGGATTCCTTAAGTCACAGGGGCTCTTTTCTAATCTATCCTTTCCTTGCGCGCGGCGTCTATTCTGAGCATAATGAACAGTAATATCGTGAATCCCCATAGGGATGAACCGCCATAGCTGATAAAGGGTAGAGGAATGCCTATGACAGGGCATAATCCGAGCACCATTCCTATATTGATGGCAAGATGGAACGTGAGATATGACACTACACAATAACCGTAAACACGTCCGAAAGCTGTGCGTTGCCGTTCCGCTATGGTGATAAGTCGCAGAATCAGCGTTGCGAAAAGCACAAGTAGCATTACGGAACCGACGAAGCCTTCCTCCTCGCCTATGGTGCAATAGATAAAGTCGGTATGCTGTTCAGGTACGTATTTCAGTTTTGTCTGTGTGCCGTTGAGAAATCCTTTTCCTGTCAGGCCTCCCGAGCCAATTGCGATTTTAGACTGATTGACATTATATCCGGCGCCACGGATGTCTTCTACAATGCCGAGAGCAACCTTGATACGCTGTTGCTGGTGCGGCTGCAGAATGTTGCCGAACACGTAATTCACGGAGAAGAGGAAAAGCATTGAGGCTATTGCAAAAGAGATAGTAACCACAAATTTACCTATTCTGTGGCGGAACATCGCAACGGCAGTGTATGCGGCTGCAAGCAAGATTACTGTAATGAAATATACCCGGCCGTTGATTACAATGCCGCAGAGGGCGAGCACAAGTACTATAACTCCTGTGGAAACGAATCCTATCAGCACGTTTCTCCCAATAAAGAAATCCTTGCAATAGAAGAGCAGCATACCTGCGAAAATCGCCATTATTGCTACAAATACTATAAACTCTCCACAAGGAATACCAAGAATGAGCGGAGTGGTGTATTTCACAGCAATTACGAAATATGTCACGGCACAAAGTATCGACCAAAGCACTATTCCGGGCATCCCTTCGCGATAGAGCACGAGTACAAGCGAAAGATATACAAGGGCACTTCCTGTCTCTTTCTGCATCAGAATCAACGCGATGGGGAGGAAGATGATGATGAGTGCGCGATAGTAATTGCTAAGTTTTGTATTAAGACTGAAATTGTAGCTGTCGAAAAGTTTGGCCAAAGCTAATGCTGTGGCGAATTTGCCGAATTCTGCCGGCTGCAGACTCACCGGGCCGAATGATAGCCACGAGCGCGACCCCTTGATGTCGGGAGCTACAAAAATCGTAACTATAAGTAGCAGTATGACAGCTGCATATATAGGGTAGGCATACGCTTCGTACAATCGGTAATCAAGCAGGAATATCACAAGCCCGAGTACAAGGGCGAGGCCTATCCATAAGAATTGTTTACCGCTGAATTCAGCGAAATCAAAGAGCGAGGCATTGTCAAAATCGTAGCTTGCGGCATAGATGCTTATCGCTCCAAACGTTACCAAAACAAGGTAAAGTATGATAGTAAACCAGTCAAGCGACCGGAATATAGATGCCCCTGTGTCAATGTTTCTTGGCGTCACTTGATGATATTGTTTTTGAGTGAATCATAGAATTTGCGGCCGCTTTTCGTCCTTCGGGGAGCTCTCTTCGGAGATATTTCTCAATCATCAGAGCACCGATGGGCACACCGTATGTGGCGCCGAAACCGGCATTTTCCACGTAAACGCAAATTGCTATTTTGGGATTATGATAGGGCGCGAATCCCATAAATACGGAGTGGTCGCGGCCGTGCGGGTTCTGGGCCGTACCGGTCTTGCCGCATACCTCGATGTCGGGGAGATTGGCACCTTTACATGTACCTCCCAGAACTGCCATTCGCATTCCCTCCGCTACAACTTCATAGTATTCGCGGCGTATCTTTGGTTGATGTCTCACTTTAAACCGTTTGTCGATGGTGCTGTCGGAAATCTCCTTGACCACGTGGGGTGTATAGAAGAAACCACGGTTGGCAATAGTCGCACCGAGGTTGGCGATCTGTAACGGTGTGGCGAGCACTTCCCCTTGTCCAATCGAAATTGAGATGACGGAGTTTGCGCTCCAGTTGTTTCCCCGGAACGATTCGCTGTAATATTCTGCATTAGGAATAAATCCGCGGCTCTCGTGCGGAAGGTCGATGCCGAGCTTATATCCATAACCCATCTCTACGAGATAGTTTTTCCATTTCGTGAGCTGAGCGGCAGCGGTAGTGCCTCTCTTGTCGAGCATATTTTTCAGACCCCAGCAGAAATAAGCGTTACAGGATGTCTCCAATGCGGGCTTCAGGGTAATGGGGGATGCGTGTCCGTGACATCCTACGCGGATACCATTTACGTAGCCGCGATGACATGGATAGGCCGTTCCCGTAGTTACGACTCCCTCCTGCAGGAATATAAGTCCCTGTGTGGGCTTGAACGTCGACCCCGGTGGGTAACGGGCCTGAATAGAACGGTCATAGAGGGGCTTGAAGGGGTTGCGTACGAGTTTGGCATAGTTTTTGCCACGGTCTTTTCCTATGAGCAGTGAGGGGTCATAATTGGGCGACGTCACGAGAGCGAGAATTTCGCCGGTAGCCGGCTCGATGGCTACGATTGCTCCTGTCTTGCCGCTCATCAGCGATTCTCCGAACTCCTGCAGCTCCATATCGAGCGAGAGCTTAAGATTCTTGCCGGCCACAGGCGCAACGTCGTGAACACCGTTTTCATATTTGCCCTGAATAGTGCCGTTGGCGTCCTTCATCATAATCTCCATCCCCTTAACGCCACGGAGCACCTTTTCGTAGCTTTTTTCAATGCCGAGGTCGCCCGTGTAGTCGCCCGACCTGTAATAGCGGTCTTTCTCGACATCTTCTGCCGATACTTCACGGATATTGCCAAGCACGTTGGCCCCGGCGTGGTAGGTGTATTGGCGCACGGTTCTTTTCTGGATGAAGAAGCCGGGGAAGAGGTAAAGTTTCTCCTGCAAACGGCCGTATTCTTCCTGCGTGAGGTGCGACATGAGTTTTTGGGGAGTATATGCGGAGTAACCGGGATTCTTGCGTGAATCTTTCATATCTTCCCATAGAAGGTCGAATCTGTCGCGTGTAATGCCAAGTATGGAGCATAGCGACAGGGTGTCGAATTGGCCGACGTCTCGCGGCACGAGCATCACATCGTAGGCCGGCTGATTGAAAATAACCAAATTGTCGTTACGGTCATAGACGAGACCACGGGCAGGATAGATTATTTTCCGGAGGAATGCGTTGCTCTCGGCGCTGTCTTTATATGTCGAATCCCCGATCTGGAGATTGAACAGGCGTATGATGTAGATAATCGTAATGACGCATACCAAGCTGGCTATGACGTATTTACGTTTCTCTAAATTATAGTCTTTTCGCACGGGGTGTAATTATTAAGCTGTCTAAGCCCAGCATTAAAATGAAACTGAGTATCGTGCTCGATACGGCAGCGATTACAATATCCTTGAAGCTTGCCAAGGAGAAATACTCTACTGAGAAGGTCAGCACACAATAGATGGCTGTCATAGTCAGGAGATATTTGGAATAGTCGAGGATGCCGAGACGACTAATCGAGGGGATGATGTCTTTGTTGTTATCGTCGCGTTGCACGTATAGATAGAAAACACTCTTTTTTACGCCGGCAAGTATTGTGCAGCAAAGGGCATTGACTCCCGGGGTGTCGCTGAAAATATCAACGCACAGTCCCAACAGGAAAGATAGAGTCAGGAGTACGTTTTGACTAAGTCCGGTAGACATACGTATTATGAAATATATAAACACTACGGGAACAGCCACGTGGAATAAAACCACATGATTGAAAATCAATGTCTGCAGGAGCAGCATTGTAATGAAAAGTGTGGCTATATGTATTGTTGTCTTATTCATTTACGATGTCTGATAAATCGATATAATTCGTTATCGTATGCTTATGGCGGGTGGGGCTTGAGTCTTTATTGTGATTTAATCCTTATTCGATTTATTTTTCATATCCCGATTGTCATATTTCGCAAGATTGTCGAGCTCTCCCTTCAGAATGTCTTTGATGACTCTGACGTTGGATAGATTGCTGAAATCGGAAGAAAGTCTCACCTTTAGCGTCACGAAATTGTCATTATCGGTACGTACTTGTCCCATCACTGTGCCGACACTGATTCCTTCGGGGAAGGCTGTGGAGTTACCGCTTGTGATAATTTTCTGCCCAATCTTATATCTTACGTGTTTCGGAATTTCTTCAACGTATGCGATACTCGGGTCGGTGCCGTGCCATGTCAGCATCCCGAAATATGACGTGCCCATCAGCTTGACGGAGAATGGCTGAGTGACATTGAGTACGGAAATTACTCGCGCCGTATGAGCGCCGGCAACGTTTACGATTCCTATAATGCCGTTATGATCCACAACGCCCATACCGGGATGCACTCCATCTTTATAACCTTTGTCGATGCTGAAATAGTTTCTCGGATGACGCGTGGAATTATTGAGCACTGTGGCAAGTATGTAATCGAAACGAGCGTCCGATTTATCATCTGCCGTATCGCCGACAATCCCCTGATATTTTTTCAGTTCCTGCCGCAATTTGAGCACCTCGTCGGTCAAATCGGCGTTACGGGCCTGCAACTCTTCATTGACTGTGCGCAGCCCGATATACGATGTTATGTCCGACCGCACTCCGTAGATAGAGGACGACACAGCATTGGCCGAAGTGAGATATATCGACTGCTGATATGAGTTGTTCTTAAACAACAGGATACAGGAAACAACTACATAGAACGCGAAAACGAACCATGTGCTGTAACGTATCAAGAAGTTTATAAGATGACGCACTTTTCCTCTACCTTATACATTGCGCGTGAGGAGACGATTTCTCGTCGTCCTCACTGCAATTTTTATCTACCGTCTTTAGTTTTAACGAATCAGGAATGAGAACTTGTTAATGTTCTTGAGGGCCACACCCGTACCTTTGGCAACTGCGTGCAACGGATCTTCGGCGATTTTGAATTCGATGCCTATTTTATCGCTGAAACGCTTTGACAGACCACGGAGCAGAGCGCCACCTCCGGCCAGATATACGCCGTTTCTTACGATGTCGGCATAAAGCTCCGGGGGAGTTTTTTCAAGTGCGGCAAGCACTGCGGCTTCGATCTTCATGACTGTCTTCTCGATGCAGTGTGAGATTTCCTCATACGTCACGGGCACCTCCATAGGGAGGGATGTCATCTTGTTCGGTCCGCAGACTACGTATGGCCCGGGAGCGTCGTCGAGCAGGGGAAGGGCAGAGCCAACATTTATTTTAATCTTCTCGGCCTGACGGGTGCCCACGCGCAGATTGTGAACTCGTGCCATGTGCTCCTGAATATCCTGCGTCAGTTCGTTGCCGGCGATGCGGATACTTTCGTTGCTTACGATACCTCCGAGGGAGATAACCGCAATCTCGGTGCTGCCTCCGCCTATGTCTACAATCATATTGCCTCGCGGAGCTTCTACGTCGAGCCCGATTCCGAGGGCTGCAGCCATCGGTTCGTATATCATATATACGTCGCGACCACCTGCGTGTTCGCTGGAGTCGCGCACGGCGCGGATTTCTACTTCAGTAGAGCCCGAGGGGATGCAGACCACCATGCGCAGAGAGGGAGTGAAAAGACGACGCTTTGAGCTGACCATCTTGACGAGGCCGCGTATCATCAGCTCAGCTGCCTTGAAGTCGGCGATCACACCGTCGCGAAGCGGACGCACGGTACGTATGCCCGGCGGTTCACGCCCTTCCATCAGCGCTGCTTCCGTTCCTACGGCGAGCACCTTTTCTGTTTTGTTGTCAATAGCCACAACCGAAGGCTCATCAACAACAATCTTGTCATTATGGATGATAATGGAATTGGCTGTACCCAAGTCCATTGCTATTTCCTGTGTGAATGTAAACAGTCCCATTTTGTTATGGTAATTATGTTGTTTTTCAGTTAGTTATGCAGAGCGACTTGAAAAGATGTCTGACTCTGCCAATATCTTTAATGTCTGAAATGGCGGATGCCCGTTACGAGCATTCCCATACCGTTTTCTTTGCAGAAATCGATCGACTCTGCGTCGCGAATTGAGCCACCCGGATGTATGACAGCCGTGATTCCCACTTTGTGGGCAATCTCCACGCAGTCCTTGAAGGGGAAGAATGCATCGGAAGCCATAACAGCTCCACGCAAGTCGAAGCCGAAGGCGATGGCTTTCTCAATGGCTTGCTTTAGAGCGTCGACGCGGGAGGTCTGACCTACACCGCTGGCAAGCAGACGGCCGTTTTTCGCCAAAACGATAGAATTGCTCTTTGAATGTTTTACAATCTTGTTGGCGAAAAGGAGATCGGATTTCTCTTCTTCCGTAACATCGCGAGTGCCAGCGCTGTGGATAGTGCTGAGATCCACGTTGATGTTGTCGGTCTCTTGTTCGAGAATGCCATTGAGGGCGCTGCGGTAGCGCTTGCAGGGCATGTCAAGGTTCTTGCTTACCAGAATTATGCGGTTTTTCTTCGTTTCAAGCACTTTGAGCGCTTCCTCGCTGTATTCCGGGGCAATTATTACTTCAAAGAAAATCTTGTTGATTTCCTCAGCAGTTTCAAGCCCGATGGGGCGGTTGGCGATCAGCACACCTCCGAAAGCCGAAACGGGATCGCAGGCAAGGGCCACGGTCCATGCTTTTTCAATCGTATCGCGTGTTGCTATGCCACAGGCATTGTTATGTTTCAGAATCGCGAATGTGGGGTCTTCAAATTCTTTTATCAAGCCACACGCGGCATCGATGTCGAGCAGATTATTATAGGAGATCGCTTTGCCGTGGAGCTGTGTGAACATACGGGAGAAATCTCCGTAGAAGCGTGCGCTCTGATGAGGGTTTTCTCCGTAGCGCAAAGGCATTGAATCGTCAATCGTAAGACGTAAATCTGTCTGCTTGTCTTTGTCGAAATAGTTGAAGATGGAGCTATCGTAAGCAGAGCTGACGCCAAACGCCTGACGAGCGAAATCCTGACGCTGATCAAGGGATGTCTCGGCGCCTTGATTCTCAAGAATTTCCCGAAGTTGGGAATATTGATTCTTTGAAGCAACGATTACTACGTCATTGTAATTTTTGGCTG
>JAGAUF010000002.1 GCA_017620885.1 Muribaculaceae bacterium | reverse complement strand
GCCAAGATTATATGATGCTCGCGACGCGAGTTCCGGTTTTACGCTACCGAGTTTCGCAACATTCTCCATAGCCTGCATTCCGGTTTTCTCATATTCTTTTCTATCCTCCTCCTTGACACCCGGAGCGGCTGCAAGACGAAGGCGTGAAAGACCGGCATTATATATGGCCACTGCGCTTTGAGGATTAACCTTCAGAGCAAGTTCATACTGCTTCAGGGCATCCGCGTATTTCTGTTTGGAATAAAGCGCATTGCCACTCATTATCAATTTGCGCTCCTGACGCGTCGTTGATGCCTTGCCATTGTCGGCGAATGTAAATGTCGTAGCGGCCGAGAGAAGAATCAATGTCAGTAAAAGCGTGAGTTTTTTCATTTTTTATCCTCCTTTCCTTCATCCTTTTTCATCGTTTCATCCTCTTTCTTGAAGAAAGTGAATTTATCGAGCCACCCGATCTTGCGGTCGAGCAAGAAAATATCAATTATTATCATCGCGAGCGCAATCCATACGAAGATGTAGAAGAGCTCATCATGCACAGAACTGAAACTTGATTCCAGCGAAGTTTTTTTCACCGTAGAGAGCTGACGTTCCAACTCGCTAAGAGCATCCCGGTTGGCGGCATTGACATAGATTCCTTTACCCTCTTTGGCAATCCTGGCGGCCAATTCCTCATTGAGAGCCGTTGCCACAGGAGAGCCGGTCTCCGGATCGGCAAGATAGCTTCCGTCGATGGGAATGGGTACTGCCTTCGAGCTTCCTACGCCAAGCACATCTACCTGAATATTGTTTTTCGCGGCATTGTGGACGGCGTCTTTCACGCTTTTCTCGTCCTCAAGCTCTTCGGCATCAGTAATAAGAATGATTGCCTTGCCGATGCGCTTGTTGTCGCTGAATGATTTTGTCGCAAGGTCGATAGCCTCGGCTATATTCGTTCCCTGATTTGGATATTGGCGAGGCTCTATTGAGTTAAGAAACATCTTTGCCGATACATAATCGCCTGTTACAGGGATAAGAGTATATGCTTCGCCGGCAAACACGATAAGACCGACGCGGTCGTTGTCGAGTCCATTAATTACCTTTTCGAGCATCATCTTGGCGGTGCGCATACGCGACGTACCTTCGGCATCGTCGGTCGAAGATGCATACATAGAGTTGGACGCGTCGACGGCGATAATAACCTCTATGCCTTCTTTGGTAGTTTTCTGATCTTTTATTCCTCCCCACGGACGGGCAAAAGCAACGATAATCATTGCGAGTGCCACCATGCGCAATGTTATTTTGATTGGTGGCTTATAGGGGGAGACATCGGGCATCAGCGGTTTAAGCACACTCAGACGTCCGAAGCGTTTTAAATTTTTGCGACGTATATATCTTGCCCAAACATAGATGACCACAAATGCGGGCACGAGGAGCAGAAAGAGCAGATATTGAGGATATGCGAATGTAAACATCTTAAATCAAATTAAGGAATTCTGCGGAGGTAGAGATAACGAATTAGAAGCATCGCGGTATATGCAAGGAAAGCGCCAAGCACCCACGGCATAAAGTTTTCGTCGAGTCGGCTGTAACGTTCCACGTCAAGCTGCGTCTTCTCAAGTTTGTCAATTTCAGCAAAGACATCTTCCAATGTTCCTTTGTCGCGCGCACGGAAATATCTGCCTCCGGTCATTTGCGCTATCTGCTTCAAACTCTCTTCGTCGATTTTAGTCTCTATTGTAGTAGCTGAAAATCCGAAGGGATCCATTACAGAAACACTACCGTCGGATCCTGCACCGACAGTATAGACGCGGATTCCTTTGCTACGGGCAATCTCCGCCGCTGTGGACGGCTGCACATCGCCGGCATTGTTTGTTCCATCTGTCAGCAGGATGATGCTCTTCGATTTTGCCTTACCGCTCGAAATTCGGTTAATTGCACTTGCGAGGCCGTCGCCGATTGCCGTGCCATCTTCGAGTGCGCCGATATTGACGTGTTTCAGCGCATTGACCAATGAGGCACGATCGTTTGTTAGAGGCATTATGGAAAGGCTCTCACCCGAGAAAATTACGAGGCCCATATTGTCGTCCGTGCGTCCCATAACGAATCTCTCGGCTACCTCTTTGGCTGCCTGAAAACGGTTGGGCGCAATATCCTTAGCTGACATAGAACCTGAAATATCAAGGGCTAACACGATGTCGGTGCCTTCTATGTGAGATTTATTCATCCCCTCATGCGACATCGGACGGGCAAGAGCGACGATAAGACATCCGATGGCCACGAGTTCAAGGCCGAAACATACGTGCATCATAGCCGGACGCCACGATTTTCCGATTTTATCGAAGGGTGCGACCGAGGAAATGCCCATCGATGGCGACGCATTATGCTGTTTCCATATATACCACGCTATCAGAGGAATATAAATGAGAAACAGCCAAAGTATATGAGGATGTGAAAGAATCATCGCTTACCCCCTTTCTTCACTATGCGCTTTTTTGCAGTTTTATTTTTCCCTTTAGCCTTATTTGCCGCTGTATTGACAACGGATTTCTTTCCGCTTCGGGAGGCTTCCACCGCAGCTTTATATGCTTCGATTTCTTCCGGAGTCGGTTTAGTTTCCTCCACGAAACGCATCGCATTATCGAAGGCGGCTATATTGTCGGCAGCGAGAGGACGTACTTTTGCGAATTTCACGAAATCTGCAGTATCAAGGATTCTCCGCACATAATTTTCTTTATCGCGGATAGCGACGTTCTCATTAAGCTTCTCAAGAATCTGCGGAGTAGTCATCTCCAAAGCGTTTATTCCAAACCGTTTGTCAAGATAGACACGCAAAATGTCGGTCAGACGCGTGAAGTATTCTTTCTCTTCTCCCTTCTCCCAAAGGTTCAGGCCACGGAGCTTTGAGAGTTCCTTCATAGCAACGTCGTAAGGCAACGGTTCCGGTTTCTTCGGCAGAATAAAGCCTTTCTCCTTGTATCGTTTATATCCCCAGAAAATTCCTGCGATAACGAGCAAAAGGATAAGAATGAGCCACCAGTAATTATACAACCAGTCGGGCAACGCGTCGAAGATACTTTTCCCTTCAGGTTCGGCCACGTCTGCATAATCTGAAATTTTCGCATCGGCAGCGACATTTACGGGGACAACCTTAAGCGAAACGACATTACTTCGCGCCGTATCATTGCCAGATACATAGACAAACTGCGGGAGCTGATAAAAACCGGAATCGAAGCTCTGCACAGGTACGGAGTAATTTATCTGGAGACGACCGCTCCCGAGATCAACCGTATCACGCGTGTAAGATGTTCGCAATTCCACACTGTCGCCGCAAACGCCCACATAGCCCGACTCTCCATTCTGTCCTGCAAAAATCGGGAAAGCACCCGGCTTCCCTTTATCCTGAGTTACTTCAAGATGAAGAGTAGTCAGTTTGCCCATTAAAATATTGGTACTGTCAAGGCGAGCTTTGACCGAGGGTGCGGCAGCATTGACGGTCGCTACGGCCGACAATAGCACGCAACAAATTATAATCTTTATAAGCTTATTGCTCATAATTTATCTCTGTTTCAAAATTTCATCCTGAAGACCGGGGCATTGCCGGCCTTCCGAATATTACAGTCGCATAGAACGACGGCGGAACAATCCCAAAAGCACTTTTACAAAATCCTCGTCTGTGGCTACTGACGCGAGATCAACGCCACATCTCGACATCGTTGCGACAAGCTGCTGCTGGCGATCATACCACGCCTTCTCGTATGCCTTACGAATGGCCTTCGACGATGTATCAAGCCATCTGTCGGCTCCGGTCTCCATATCTCGTACACGAATCAGACCGACATCCGGCATCTTGCTATCACGCTTGTCATAGACCTGAATAGCGGCTACATCATGCTTTCTGTTGGCTATAGTAAGGCTTTGACGATAGTCGTGTCCGTCTATGTAATCGCTGAGAAGGAAGGCTGTACACCGTTTTTTCAACGCATTTGTCATAAAAACAAGTGCAGAGTCGATATTGGTGCCTTTATCTTCAGGTTTAAAATCTATTATCTCTCTTATTATCAAGAGAATGTGTTTCCTTCCCTTCTTTGGCGGAATAAACTTTTCCACCTTGTCGCTGAAGAATATCACCCCTACTTTATCATTATTCTGTATAGAGGAGAACGCAAGTGTGGCAGCTATCTCTGCCATTACTTCCTTTTTTGTTTCGCCCACAGCGCCGAAATCACCGCTGCCACTGACATCAATCAGAAGCATTACGGTAAGTTCACGTTCCTCTTCATATACCTTGACGTACGGGTGATTCTGCCTTGCAGTGACATTCCAATCGATGTCGCGCACGTCATCGCCGAATTGATATTCTCGCACCTCGGAAAACGTCATACCGCGTCCCTTGAACGCAGTGTGATATTCGCCGGCGAAAAGATTCTGACTCAGACCGCGCGTCTTTATCTCGATTTTCCTTACTTTCTTAAGTAATTCTTTGGCATCCATTTGATTAGCCTGTAGAAATTTACCCGTTATCGCTTATATCAAGGAACGGGTACCGTGTCGATAACACGCGTTACAACCTCATCGGCCGTAATGTTGTTAGCCTCGGCCTCGTAGGTCAGACCGATACGATGGCGCATAACGTCATGGCATACAGCACGCACGTCTTCGGGAATTACGTATCCACGGCCACGGAGGAATGCGTAAGCGCGAGAAGCGACAGCAAGCGAAATCGAAGCACGGGGAGACGCACCGTAAGAGATTATGTCCTGAAGATCGCTCAGGCGATATTTGCGCGGATCACGAGTGGCAAACACAATGTCTACTATATAATTCTCGATTTTCTCGTCGATATATATCTGCTGAACAAGCTTTTGAATCTCAAGCACCTCGCGACTATCCACTACGGGCTGCACCGGAGGAAGCGCACCACGAATGTTCTGACGTATAATCTGTTTCTCCTCTTCGAGCGTCGGGTATCCGATAATGACTTTGAGAAGGAAACGGTCAGTCTGCGCCTCCGGCAGAGGATACGTACCCTCCTGTTCGATCGGGTTTTGTGTAGCCATAACAAGGAAGGGACGATCGAGTTGGAATGTCTCGTCACCTATCGTAACCTGACGCTCCTGCATTGCTTCGAGAAGGGCGCTCTGTACTTTTGCCGGAGCACGGTTGATTTCATCTGCAAGGATGAAATTGGCAAACACCGGTCCTTTTTTAACTTCAAAGGCTTCCTTCTTTACGCTATATATCATCGTACCGATAACGTCGGCAGGGAGGAGGTCGGGAGTGAACTGAATACGGTTGTATTTGGCATCCACAAGCTGCGAGAGGGTCTTGATTGCCAACGTTTTGGCAAGACCGGGAACACCCTCAAGAAGCACGTGACCATTGCAAAGCAATGCTATGAGAAGAGAGTCTACAAGATGTTTCTGTCCGACAATCCGCTGGTTCATTCCACTGCGGATCACATTTAAAAAGTCGCTCTTTGACGCGATAAGGTCATTGAGCTCACGGATATTTACTGTTTCGCTCATATCTGATAAAAACTTTCTTTATTTCTAATTTAAACCGGCGAAATTTTTCGCGACGCAAATATACAAATTCCCGTTCAATCGCGGTTAAAATCCTCTGTTAAATAGTTTTAATAGTCAAAAAAAGACGATACTTTCAGCCTCATCCGATTTTATATCAGAAGGCATTCCACCCCTGCGCGCGAATTTCGAGTTCCTGTCCGTCGGCTGTGACAAGTGCGCACCCTAACGATGGTTCAGTCATATAGCCAATCATCGAAATTCCCTTGATTTTTTCGATTTTCTCACGCTCGGTAAGCGGAATGGTGAAGACAAGTTCATAATCTTCGCCTCCGTTCATAGCAGCTGTCACGAGGTTCATATTCAGTTCCTCGGCCATTTTTGCTGTCTGATAGTCGATAGGAATCTTCTCTTCATATACGCGGCACCCGGTTTTTGAAGCTTTGCAGAGATGAAGCAATTCGGAAGAAAGGCCATCACTTACGTCCATCATTGATGTGGGCTTGACTCCGGCCTCACGCAGCAACCTTACAATATCCTTGCGGGCTTCGGGCTTCAGCTGGCGTTCGAGTATGTATTCCTTACCGGCAAAATCGGGTTGAAAATCTTTCTGTCCAGCCGATACCTTGTTTTCGCGTTCGAGCAACTGCAATCCCATATAGGCTGCCCCAAGGTCACCGCTCACGCATATAATGTCGGTGGGCTTGGCACCGTCACGATATACAATGTTTTCCTTCTCCCCTTCTCCGATACAAGTGATGCTGATGACCAGACCGGTAACGGAAGCACTTGTATCGCCTCCCACGAGGTCTACGCCATAAATCTCGCAGGCCAGACGGATACCGGAATACAATTCCTCTATATGTTCCACTGTGAACCTCGACGAAACGCCCAAACTAACCGTAATCTGCTTCGGAACGCCGTTCATGGCACATATATCGCTGAAATTCACTATCGCCGATTTGTAGCCGAGATGTTTCAATGGCACATACCGCAAATCGAAATGAATACCTTCAAGAAGAAGGTCTGTGGTCACAAGGACTTCCTTATCTTTATACTCAAGCACTGCGGCGTCGTCGCCAACACCTTTAACACTCTCTTTATTAACAAGTTTGACATCAGTCGTCAGCCGGTCAATGAGTCCAAACTCGCCGAGCTGAGAAATCTCCGTCTCCTTCATCTGCGTATTATATCTTTTATTGAGAAAAAGGCGCGATTATATCAACCACGCCTCGTTAAATTTTCTTTATTCCCTTATCATCAAAGACGTCTGAGCATCTCCGTGGTAAGTTTGACTACGGTAGGCTGAGCCTTGATTGCCGCTTTCTGCACCTCCTCGTGCGTCGGCACCTCTGTAATATCCTTACCGCCAAGGTCTGTTATGACAGAAACTCCAAATACTTCCATACCGGTATGATTTGCCACAATTACCTCGGGCACCGTCGACATACCGACAGCGTCACCGCCAATAACGCGGAAATATTCATATTCCGCCGGAGTTTCAAACGTAGGACCCGGGGTTCCAACGTAGACACCGTGCATCAAACGCATACCCATCTCATTACCAATCTTATCGGCCAAAGCCACAAGACGATGAGAATAAGCCTCCGTCATTGCAGGGAAACGTGGGCCAAGTTCTTCAAAATTTTTGCCTCTCAAAGGATTTTCGGGGAAAAGATTGATATGGTCGGTGATGATCATCACGTCTCCTACACGGAATTCCTTGTTCATTCCTCCGGCAGCGTTGCTGACGAAAAGTGTCTTCACGCCGAGCTCTTTCATTACACGCACGGGGAATGTGACGTGCTTCATATCGTATCCCTCATAATAATGGAAACGACCCTGCATTGCCATTATATATTTTCCGCCAAGATTACCGAAAATCAACTTGCCGGAGTGACCTTCAACAGTAGATATAGGGAAATTGATTATATTCTTATAGTCAATCTCTTTAGTTATTTCCATCTGATTGACGAGGTCGCCAAGTCCGGTTCCGAGGATGACTGCGATTTCAGGCAGTTTTTCTACTTCCTTACGGATAAAATCAGCGGTCTCCCGAATAATATCGAGCATTGTCTTTTCCATAACTGTTCAAATTAAATTGTTTCTGTAGCGATTGAGCAATTCTCTCACGCTATCAATAATAACACTTTTCCCCCTTCTAATGTTTTAATATTATCAATATTCCTCCTGCGGATTTTCCTGCGTGTCATAATCTGCGAGCCCGAGAAGGTTTCTTACCTCGTCGATGAAATAGCCGTCTCCGATATCGTCCATCATTTTGACTGTAACAGGGATGTAATACGTGAGCTGTTTCAGATCTTCAGGATAATAAGGATTGTTGAGCAGACGCACGGAATCCTTTTCGGTAGTGATAATGATTTTGCGTTCGCCTTTCATTTCGTCAAACTGTCGCGAGATTTTCAAAAGATCATTGCGCGTAAAATCGTGATGATCAGAGAAATGACAGACCTTCACTTTCATAGGCAAATCGTGGAAATATCTGACAAAGTTACGCGGTTGCGCGATTCCCGTCACCAGAAGAACACTATCGCGAGCCGTAAAAGAATGAAGCGAAACATTATAAGGTTTGTCCTCCGGGAAAACCGGAACAAGCTGACCCTCTTCATATCGGGAAAAGAAAAGCTTTTGAAAGGCAAGCAGATCCAGCCCCTTGCGCACCACGCGCACGTCGATAGCGGGGATTTTTTCAGGACATTTCGTGATGACGACAAGATCGGCACGGTCGATTGCATTCTGCGACTCGCGCAGACGTCCGAGAGGAAGAAGATTGTCCTCCCATACAGGGCGGTTGTAATCAGCCAAAAGAATAGATATCGATGGCTTTACATACCGATGTTGGAACGCATCGTCAAGCAGAATCAAATTTATCTCCGGATTGTGCTTGAGAAGACGCTCAATACCCTCACGACGTTTCTCGCAGACTGCGACTTTTACCCGATGACCAAATTTCTGGTAAATCTGATACGGTTCATCTCCGATACTGTCGGGAGTACTGCGCGAATTTCCCATAAGGAATCCTTTTGTCTTGCGTTTATAACCTCGGCTCACTACTCCGATTTTATATTCGAGCGCAAGTTTACTGATGAGATATTCCACGTGAGGAGTCTTGCCTGTACCACCCACGGTGATATTTCCCACACATATAATGGGAATATCATACTCTTTTTCTTTAAGTATCTTCAAATCAAAGAGTTTATTGCGCACGGTAACAGCAGCTCCGTATGCCCACGAAAGTGGCGTAAGCGCATATTTAATTATTGTATCAAGTGTACTCAACTCTTTCATTTCAAGACTTTTATAATGTACTGTCTTATTATCTCATATCTATCGTAAACTCCGGCATAAGTGCCTGAAGGGGTTCGCGGTAAAGGATTTTAGCCATTATAGCGAGCGTCTTCATATCTGCATTCGGGAATTGACCGCTCAGCGACTGCACCATTGTCATAACTTCGGCGCTCGGAAGGAAATTCCAAATACCGGGTTCCAATACAGGATAAACACCAACGGAATATTTTTTCTCTATTCCGGCCTTCTTTGCGGCATATTCCACAGCATCATATAGCGTACCGAAATCATTGACGAGGCCGATTCGTTTCGCGCTCACAGCATCCCATACACGACCTTCAGCAATCGCACGCACCTTATTCTCAGGCATTTTGCGACCGATGGCAACGCGGCTGATAAACTGATCATATCCTGCGTTAATCCATTCTTGCATCGCATTGCGCTGAGAATCACTCATCGGGTGGAAAAGATCGGGAAAATCTGCTCCCGGATGTGTGGAAACGGTCTCTATATTGACGCCAATCTTTTGAGTAAGTCCCTGAAATTCAGGAATAAGTCCGAATATACCAATTGAGCCTGTAATAGTCAATTCGTCGGCGAAAATATAATCGGCTCCAGACGAAATCCAATAACCGCCCGACGCAGCATAGTCACCCATCGAAACAATCAGAGGTTTCTTTTGCTGCTTGAAATATTCGAGGGCTTCCCATATTTGTTCGGTGCCATAGACGGAACCTCCCGGGGAATTTACTCTCAAGACAAGGGCCTTGACATCGTCATCATCGGCTAATTCTAAGATTTCCGGCACAAGTTTATCACAATTTATTCCGGCGTCGTTCGTCTCATTTATCTCACCGGTGGCGTAGAGCACCGCAACCTGATCTCCACCTGTCTTTGCACCCAATGCATACTGCGTCGACAAGAATCTTGTCGTGACATAATTCACATCATCGGCGTCATCTTCTCCAATCTTATGAGCAATAATATCACCCATCTGACGCTCATATACGAGGCGGTCTACGAGCTTGCTTTTCAAAAGGAATTCGGGTTTCTTGAAAGTGACGTTCTGACTGATCAATGAGTCAATCTCCGCATTTTTAAATCCACGGGATTGGCTCATTTGTCCGCGCATTACGCTCCAAATATTCGTATAGAGAGTATCGAGTTGCGCACGAGCGGGCTCGCTCATCCGGTCCATGATATATGGTTCAACGGCGGATTTGAACGTGCCTACCTTAATCACCTGAAATTGAACTCCCAATTTGTCGAAGAGTCCTTTATAGAAAGGCGTCGAACCGGAGATGCCATGCAGCGAAAGCATCCCCTGAGGGTTCATAAAGATACTATCGGCGATACTGGCCACATAGTAGTCGCCCTGACTATAATTCCCGCCGTACGCATATATAAATTTATTTTGCTTCTTGAAATCGGCAAGCGCGTCGCGGAGTGCATGAAGTGTAGCCGGAGCCGCCGACACTCCGTCGCATTTCAAATAAATGCCTTTCACCTTCTTATTGTCGGCGCCTTCACGAATGGCATCTACGATTCTATTGAGCGTCTGCGGACGATCCAAGTCACCGCGCATCAGCATATTAATGTCAAGTCCGGAAGGTTTTTCCACCTCTTCGATGACTCCTGACAGGTCAATCTGAAGCACGCTGTTGTCGGTCAATTTCTCAGCGTTGCCGTCAGACATCGCGAATTTACCCATCATTGCGAAGATGAATACTACCGTTGCCACTATACCAAGTACAATGGCAAGCCACGCGCCTACAAACGACGAGAGTGCGTTTAATACGAATTTCTTAAGCATACTGCGGTTTTATCTATCATTGACGTCGCCTTACATAGCGGTCATATCCTCGATAATTTTCTTGATTTTGTTTGCCAGCTCGTCGGCAGCTTCCATCGTGCGGGCCTCACTGTATATACGTATAATCGGCTCTGTATTCGACTTACGCAAATGTACCCAGCTATCTGCGAAATCAATCTTTACACCGTCGATGTCAGTAATCTTTTCGGCAGCGAAACGAGTTTTCACAGCTTCAAGAATAGCATCAACATTAATTTCCGGAGTCAGCTGAATCTTATTCTTGGCAATCTGATAGGCAGGATATGTTTTCTTCAATTCCGTCACCTTTTTGCCACTCTTGGCCAACAGGGTAAGGAAAAGAGCCACACCTACGAGCGCATCGCGGCCATAATGCAATTCGGGATAAATCACGCCTCCGTTGCCTTCGCCACCTATCACGGCGCCGGTGTCTTTCATCTTTTTGACTACGTTCACCTCTCCGACAGCGGCCGCGTTATATTCGCATCCGCGGGCATTAGTAACGTCGCGAAGCGCGCGGGAACTGCTTAGATTGCTGACAGTATTGCCCGGTGTGCGCGACAGCACATAGTCGGCCACAGCTACAAGAGTATATTCCTCCACAAACATTTCACCGTTTTCCATTACTATAGCCAAACGGTCTACATCCGGATCAACGACAAATCCGACATCTGCGGTGTCCTCTTTCATCAAATCGGAAATCTGTGTCAGATTCTCGGGAATAGGCTCCGGGGTATGGGCGAATTTGCCTGTTGCCTCGCAGTTCAGCTCGATAACGTTTTTCACGCCGAGCTCACGCAGCAAAGCGGGAATGACAATGCCTCCGACAGAATTGACAGCATCGACAGCCACTGTAAAATTTGCCTTCGCTATCGCTTCTGTATCGACAAGTGGAAGCGCCTTTACCATTTCGATATGGCGACGGCAATATGTATCATTTTTCATTTCCTTGCCGAGATCAAATACGTCGGCGTATGTATAATCTCGCTCTTCTGCCAATTTCAAAACCGTTTTTCCCTCAGCGTCATTAAGAAATTCTCCACGGCGATTGAGGAGTTTAAGTGCGTTCCATTGAACCGGATTATGACTTGCGGTAATGATGATGCCTCCGTCGGCCTTCTCCTCTGTCACCGCTATCTCGGTAGTCGGGGTTGTAGCCAGACCGATATTCACCACATCAAAGCCCATCGACATTAACGCGCCGACAACTAATTTCTCGACCATTTGTCCAGAAATACGCGCGTCACGTCCCACGACGATAACACCTTTGCCGCCATCTTTTTTGTTCCGGCGGATAAATTCGGCGTATGCCGATACTATATTTACGACTTCTACACTGCTCAGACCGTCATCAGCGCGTCCGCCAATCGTTCCTCGGATTCCTGAAATCGACTTTATCAATGACATAATTATATAATTTTTTCGTTTAAGTGTCCGGTAAAGTATTTTTTAGTTAATACTCTGCCTTATAATATTTTACGTTATATACATACGGGATACACTGGCTTTGATCGGTCGTGAAGCCCTGATAAGAGCGAACCACGAGCATCACCTCGGAATTATATCCCAGATAATTCAATGGCACCTGAATACCGGTGCCGTAAAGCGCCGTGCCCTCAACCTGCATATTACCATATATCAGGCTCGTATTGCCAAGAACATTGTTCATATCATTGGCATTCCCTTCCCAACTCGGATTCAAGCCATCGAACATTGATTTTATATTGCGACGCATAAATCTAAAATACACCATATCGCCTTTCTCGGGACGATTATCCTTTTCTCCGGCGTTGAGCACTTTCATATAGAGATAACCCTCGTCGTCCATCTTATAGTAGGGAGCTTCCTCTCCTACTTGAAATACAGAATCCTCGGGTATTTCAAGTTCTATGCGTTCGTTGGCCATATACCAGTTTGTGGCATATTCCTCATCTTTAAGGAGCTCGGAATAGCTCTTTGAATCATCGCATGACGGCAACACCATCATCGCAACGGCACATCCCGCGCACATCATTATGGCTTTCCTGACTGATTTCTTCATTATTATCAATTGTATGTTCAATCGAAGGACTTATCCAAGGCCTCCTTTAATTCATTTTTATATTTCTGAAAAGCTTCGATAAGCAGACTGCGACAGTCATCTATCGTACCTACCGTATATTCTCCCCCTGCTGCCATTACGTGACCGCCTCCCCCGAAAAGCAGCTTGCATATTGCATTCACGGGAAAATTGTTTATACTGCGCGCAGACACCTTGATGCAATCGGGATCTTCACGCAGGAAGAAACTGCATATCACATCCTTTATTTCAAGGGGACGATTCACCACTCCTTCGGAATCCCCCCTCTGGTAATTGAAGCGGTTCAATTCGTCCTTGTCAAGCGTGACAATAGCTGCGTGGCCATCCTCATACAGTTCGAGCTTCTCGCTCAATGCATACGACTGCAGACGAAAACTCTCAAGCGATTTTACCACGAGAGCCTCACGAACTATTTTAGGCTTATCGACGCCCTTGTCCAGCAGACGCATCAGCACCTCATACACTTCCGGATCGCTGCAATTAACGGCAAAATTCTGGGTATCCGTTATAAGCCCTGTACAAAGACAGGTGGCCGTGTCAAGATTCATATCGATATACATTCCGAGAGCGGCAAGAATACGGAAAACGAGCTCACACGTCGAGGACATCGACGGAAAGCTAAACGTAAGGTCACAAAAATATTCCGGCTCTGTATGATGGTCTATCAATACTTTTTTAGCAGCTGACTCAGATATTACCGTCTGAAAATCATCAAGACGCTTCAGACAATTAAAATCGCAGCAAATCAACAAATCCGCCTCGGCAACAAGTTTTGCCGAATAATCCGGATATTTGCTATAAGTCAGAATGTCCTTGAATCCGGGCAAGAATGACAAGGACTTCGGCGCAGCATCAGGCGCTATTACACGGGCATCTTTACCCATCGCGCGCAATACATGGCAAAAGCCCAATGTAGACCCGATGGCATCGCCATCAGGACGCACATGGCACGTCAGAACGATTCTCTCAGACTGACTCAACAGCGCGCTAAGTCGCTTTATATCAGATTCTTTAAGTACCTTTTTCAACATTCTCGTTAATTTCAACTGACAAAGATAATAAGAATCTCGGAAATTCTGACTAACTTTGCACATAAATTTTTTATTTTTTATTCTCAGCGAACTCAGTTCATTTATGAAAATGCACAATAAAAAAGAAAAACTTGAAGCTTTCGGACGTCTGCTCGACACGCTTGACACTCTCCGCGAAAAATGTCCGTGGGACGCAAAGCAGACCAATGAATCTCTACGTCCAAATACGATAGAGGAAACTTTTGAACTTGCAGATGCTCTCATCAACAACGACGTTCCCAACATACGCAAGGAACTCGGCGATGTGCTGCTTCATATAACATTCTACTCCAAAATCGCATCGGAAAAAGGTCAATTTGATATTGCCGATGTATGCAATGCACTCGTAGATAAACTCATATTCCGTCATCCCCATATTTACGGCGACGTGAAGGCCGAAAACGCCGACCAAGTGATTCGCAATTGGGAGGAGATTAAGCTCAAAGAGAAAGGGGGAAACAAGACGGTTCTTTCCGGTGTTCCGGCCGCTCTCCCGGCGCTGATCAAGGCTAACCGTATTCAGGAGAAGGCTCGCAATGTTGGTTTCGACTGGGAAGAAAAAGAGCAAGTGTGGGATAAAGTCAAAGAGGAAATCAACGAGGTGGAAGCTGAGATTAAAGGTGGCGATTCCAATGGACTTGAAGCTGAATTCGGCGACCTTCTTTTTGCTGTGGTAAATGCCGCGCGCCTGTATGGTGTCGACCCGGAAAACGCCCTCGAAAAGACAAACCGCAAATTCATCGCCCGTTTCAATCACATCGAAAAGCGCGCTAATGAAATCGGCAAACATATCAAGGATATGACACTTGCCGAAATGGACAAATATTGGGACGAAGCCAAAAATCTTGGTAAATAATTCCTTTAAACTCATCTATCGGCAATGAAAGTCTGTATTACGGAGAAACCAAGCGTCGCGCGCGACATAGCAAACATTTTAGGCGCCAACGTGAAACGCGACGGATACTTTGAAGGAAACGGTTATTGCGTAACATGGACTTTCGGCCATCTTTGCACTCTCAAAGAACCTGCCGACTATTCTCCGTTCTGGAAATCGTGGTCGTTGAGCCGACTGCCGATGATTCCGCCTAAATTCGGAATAAAACTTATCCCGGACCGAGGCATTGAGCATCAGTTTGGCGTCATTAAGTCATTGATCGATCAGGCCGACGAGGTAATCAACTGCGGCGATGCCGGGCAAGAGGGAGAATTGATTCAGCGATGGGTGATGCAGAAAGCTGAATGTAAGAAACCCGTCAAACGTCTTTGGATTTCATCTTTGACGGATGAAGCTATCCGCGACGGCTTCCGTCACCTGCGCGAACATAAAGACCTTGAGCCCCTCTATCTCGCCGGCCTTTGCCGAGCTATCGGTGACTGGATTCTCGGAATCAACGCCACTCGTCTTTACTCCCTCAAATATGGAATAGACCGTCAGATTCTCTCTATCGGACGAGTACAGACTCCTACATTGGCGCTCGTCGTAAACCGTCAGCACGAGATTGACAATTTCGTTCCCAAAAAATATTGGGAACTCAAGACTCTCTTCTGCGACACCCTCTTCTCTGCTATCAACAATGGATACAAAACGGAAGAGGAAGCCAATCGGGTGCTTGAGGAAATCACAGGCAAACCTTTCACTATAACTGACATTGCAAAAAAGAAGGGGAAAGAGGCACCTCCGAAACTCTTTGACCTCACTTCCCTGCAAGTGGAATGTAACAAGCTATTCGGCTTGTCGGCCGATGAAACGCTCAAGACCATTCAGGCCTTATACGAGAAAAAAGTTGCCACATACCCGCGCGTGGATACGGTCTGCCTTCCCGAGGATGTCTATCCGAAGTGCGGTGCAATCCTTAACTCTCTCACCGCTTTTCAGAATGACCTTCAACCTATCCGAGGGAAAAAACTCCTCAAACGCAAGAAGGTATTCGACAATAGCAAAATCACCGACCACCACGCCATAATTCCGACAGGGCAACCCCTCCCCCCTCTCTCTGTTACGGAACAAAAAGTCTTCGATGTAATCGCACGTCGCTTCATCGGCATTTTCTTCCCCGACTGTGAGTTTGAACAGACCGTCGTGAAAGGGAAGGTGGATAAGATAGAATTTAAGGCGCAAGGGAAAGTAATCGTATCGAAAGGTTGGCGCACGCTGTATGATAAAACGGCTAAAACTGTTTCTGACGACGAAAAAGAGAATGATGACGATCAGAATAAGGTTTTGCCTCCGTTTATAGTTGGGCAAACCGGCAATCATACTCCCAAAACTGTTATGCGCACTACGTCACCACCGAAGTATTACACTGAAGGCACACTCCTGAAAGCAATGGAGACGGCAGGAGCGACGGTCGATGACGAGGAGCTGAGAGAGAGCTTGAAAGCCAATGGCATCGGACGTCCATCCACTCGTGCCGCGATTATTGAAATCCTTTACAAACGTGGCTATATACGACGTGAAAAACGCTCCTTGCGCGCTACGGAAGCCGGAATTGAGCTTATATCGTTGATAAAGGAAGAGCTGCTTAAGTCGGCTAAACTGACCGGCATCTGGGAGGGACGGTTAAGACTGATTGAACGTAAGGAGTACAGCCCTATAGAATTTATCGACAGCCTCAAAAAGATGATAATTGAGATAACGCAAACAGTTATGACAGACCCGGAAAACCGCCGAATCCATACCGAACAGGGCTCAGCAAAGACCTCCGCGGAGAAGAAAAAGACCGGTGCCAAATCCAAAACAAAATCAAAAGCCCCAAAAACTGATGCCGCTCGCGATAACGAGCCTAAGTAAATTCCCAATAATATGTAATTTCAATCTCCTCCCAAATACACAAATATGACTAATATAACCCTTCAATACTTAGGCGTAGCCGTTATTTCTCTTATTGCACTTATATGGATTATCGTAAAGGTGCATAAAGCAAAAAAGAGCCCCTCTTCAGGTTGCTCATCCTGTCCTCTCGGAGAATCGTGCAACTCAAAAGCTCTCAAATCCCGCATTGCAGAGCGTAACAACAATGCGAAATGCACCTCACCTGAGAAGAAATAGAATCTATAAATCTTGTTTGTGACGCATCAATTGCCACGAATTGATAATATTCTGCCACGCCACATAGCAGGCCGGCGCTATTGATGCAATCGGATTAAGATAAGCCAATGCAAGCCATACGGCAAGAAGAGTATTTTTTTGTCCGAGGCTCTGTCCGCCACTTACAGCGTCACCATGTCGCCGTCCGACCATACGTCCGATCATGAACTGAGCCACACATACCACCAGCGCTCCAAGAGCCAGCCATATCATCGTCATCGTCAGCTCCGGCTTCCAGTTATTGATTGCGAAACTCACCGAACTCCCGACCACAATGAAAAGCGAGACTGACCATATATAAAAAGACATTTTCTGATGACGGGCTATCGTGTCGTGAACTTTGGGCCAAAACGCACGGAGTAGAAACGCCACAGCCATCGGCATCAGAAGCAACGGCACCACTTTGGTGCAGATTATCCACATTGACTCCCAGAAACTAATTTCGGGATGCTCTCCGACAGCAGCGAGAACCGCCGGTCCCGAAACAGCCACAAGGAGATTTATGAGCAACGAATACGTCGTAACACGTGATAACGAACCGCCAAGCATCGACGTTATGACCGGCGCCGCGGTTGCCGTCGGTATAAACACACAGATAAATACTCCTCCCGCTATCGTATGATCCCAGAATACAAGCGCAAAATAGACAATTAATGAGAGAAGCATCTGCACGCCTGCCAATTTAAGTTCAAACCACCCCGGCTTAATGTCGCGAGGCTCCATCTTGCAATATGTGATTAACAACATTACAAAAATCAGATACGGCGACAGGAAAGTAATATACCTCATCCACGGATAAAAGAGTGCGCCCCCGATCATCGCGATAGGGAGCATCATCGTTTTCAGATTCGGTTTTGTATGCACCTTGATTTCCTCCCTTTTAGAGTTTTTTCAATATCATCTTAAGCGCTTCAAACGTCTCACGCGGTGCATCCGACCAAAAATTCTCATATTGGCTAATGTTTTCATTCTCCCCCGGTGTGTCGCTGATTACGCGGATAATATTAAACGGGACACCTTTAAGCACACACACCTGAGCAATAGAAGCCGACTCCATATCCACAGCCACCGCCTCCGGAAAATGATTCTTAATCTCTTTAATCTCCTCAGCTGTGGTAATAAATTTGTCGCCTGAGCAGATAAGGCCGAATTTTGTTTTTTCTCCGGCCGGAAGCAAGTCGCCCGCTATCCGACAAATTTTTTCTGCCGGCTTTAATATAACGTCAAAACCATGAGCCGCGCCATACTCAGTGCCCGGGCCACACCATACGTCATGGTACGCAACTCCTTTCGCAATGAAAAGGTCAAGCACGTGCATACTCTTGTCGGCTCCACCTGCCACACCGGTATTGATTACAAGATCAGGGGAGAACTGCTCTATCAGCGTGAGCGTACTCAAAGCAGAATTCACTTTTCCGATTCCGCACTGGCATACCGTAACATGGTGTCCGCTCATTTTTCCTTCGATAAAACGCGTGCCACGCTCAGTATATTCTCGTTTATTCTCTATCAGCGGTAGAAGAAATTTCAATTCCTTCTCCATCGCCACGATTATTCCTACTTTCATCTTTCCTAAATTTTATGCAAAATTACTACTTTTTTTTGTCTCCTATTATTCAATATCAATAAAAATTACTACTTTTGCCAATATGAATACAGACAGACTTTCCGTGCTTTATAAAGAGCCGGCACTTTCAGTCCGTGCAGCCTCTATATTTGTTTTCTTTTTCACAGCTATCTCATTCTGGATGCTTGATATGCAGGCTGTATGGTGCGGCGACGATTTCGGTTATATGTTCTCCGATACACGTTTGCACGCATACGACGGTGAGAGAGTGACAAATATCGGCCAAATCTTCTCCACTCAAGCCAATCATTGGATGAACTGCAACGGCCGTTTCATAGTCCATTCAATCGTAATGTTTTTCGTTGCCATAGCCGGAAAAACATGGTTTGCTGTCTTCAATTCATTGGTATTCGGAGTATTGGTAATTCTATTTCAATCCCTTGTTGTGCCTCGTCCCGCACGAAATCTCGGCACCGGAATAGCCTCGGCCCTAATTCTCTGGATAGCAATTCCCAAACCGGGACTTACCATGCTCAGCCTTGCCGCTTACTCCGTCAATTATCTCTGGACAGGCACAGCAATACTCTTATTCTTCCTGCTATGGAAAAAGCTGGACGAGGCTTCGCTTTCTCAAAGGACTTTCGCACTTATCGCTGCCGCCTCGCTCCTTATCGGCGCTCTTCAGGAGAGCTTTTCAGCCCCCGTTTCCGTCGGATTGCTCGTATGGTGGATTGTAAACTATAAATCCATAACGCGCCGGCAAAAAATCGTCATCATTCTCTTTTGGATCGGCACGCTCTTCGTATTCTTCGCCCCGGGCAATCTCTATCACGCCTCGCAAGGTGGCGGACTCGCCGGCAACGCCATTGCTGCAAAATCGGCAGCCTTCGCAAAAGACATTCTCTTCTCGCCGGTCAATCTGCTCGCGCTCGTTATAATAGGGTTCTTTATCATCGACCGCAACAGATGCGCCGCTTTTTGTCGTGACAATCTAATCATCATCACATCCGTCATCGCTGCTATTGCTCTATGCCTCGTCAGCTATACCGCTGTGCGACAACTCACTGCTCCCTCGCTCCTCTCTGCACTTCTCCTCTGTCGCTTATTCATCTCAAACGATGTGGTGAAATTCATTAATTCCACCATCGTTACTGTCGGGCTTATCATTATCTACTCCGGTATGAGCGCCGGCGCCGCAAATATCCGACAATATCCCGCCAGAGTAATGCAAAGCATCGAGACTCAGATAAAAAACGGAAATTCTTATATCTGCTTCCCGAAAAACAAAAACACCGAATCGAAGTTCTTTCTACTTCTTTTCGATCGATTCAACGACGACCCCACCACCAACCGCGATATAAAGCTCCTGTTCGACGGTTATTCCAAGCAAGGATTCTCACGGCTTTATTCTCCTAAAGGGGAACTCAACAAAGTTACGACCTTCCTTCCCCTGCCCGTAAACGAACTGAAAGCTGTCGCTACACAATCCAGAATTAAGGGCAATCTTCTCTATCCCGCCACTATAAACGACTCCTACGCAGTTGCAAAAATACCTCTCAATGAGAATGGAGACCCCAAATATAGCTTTAAACGAACGGATGGGGTGAAGCTCCCCTTCGAACGCTATTTTTCAAGAGATTATCTCTATCTTGTCGTCCCGGCGGACGCCACCCCTCTCGCTATAAAAATTTCGGAATGAAAACTATTGAAATACCTTATCTCGAACCATCCGAACGTCAGCTAAGTCAGATTTGCGACGCCATCGAAGACGGCCAAATTGTCATTCTGCCGACTGACACTATCTATGCCATTTGCTGTAATGCGCTGAGCCAGCCGGCCATAGAACGTCTATGCAAAATCAAACATATCAATCCTGAGAAGACCAATCTTTCCATCATCTGCTCCGACCTGTCGCAGGCGTCGGAATATGCCAAAATCGACAATTCCGCTTTCCGCATCATCAAAGGGCTTGTGCCGGGTCCGTTCACATTCCTCCTTCGCTCAGCCTCTACCCTACCAAAGGCCTTCAAAGGACGCAAAACTGTCGGCGTAAGAATCCCTGACATTTCAATTTGCCGAAGCGTAGCCGAACGCCTCGGGCATCCAATCCTTACCACTTCTATTCAATTCGATTCAGAAGATTATGCCGTCAGCCCCGGATTAATCGCTGAAAACTATCAATCGATGATCGATCTCTTTGTAGATACGGGCGACGGCGATACAATACCTTCTACTATCATAGACTGTCGCGATTCAGAACCGGTTATAGTCCGTCAGGGTAAAGGGGAGATATAAAAAATCAACGCAAAGATTCTTCAATTAAAAATTTCATCTTTCGCTTGCCATTATGGAATATTTTCTGTAATTTTGCGCAAAAATCTGAACGCACCTGATTCTGCATTCTGATTGACCATAAAACAAACTATAAATCTAACATAAAAATGTCAAAAGTAACAGTAGTCGGCGCCGGTAACGTAGGCGCTACAGCTGCCAACGTAATCGCTATTCGCGAAGTGGCAGACGAAGTCGTAATGATCGACATCAAAGAGGGAGTTTCTGAAGGCAAGGCAATGGATATGATGCAGACAGCCAACCTCCTCGATATGAACACTTGCATCAAGGGCGTCACTAACGATTATGCCGCTACTGCAAATAGCGACGTCGTAGTCATCACTTCCGGTATTCCCCGCAAGCCCGGTATGACTCGCGAAGAGCTTATCGGCGTAAACGCCGGCATCGTAAAGCAGGTTAGCGAAAGCGTACTCGCTCACAGCCCCAACGCAATCATCGTATGCGTTTCCAACCCGATGGACACGATGACTTACCTTATCCACAAGATCGCCGGAATTCCCCGCAACCGCATCATCGGTATGGGTGGCGCACTCGATAGCAGCCGTTTCAAATATTACCTCAGCAAAGCCCTCAACGCCAATCCCAATGAAGTGGAAGGCTTCGTTATCGGCGGTCACGGCGACACCACTATGATTCCTATGAAGCGTTTCGCTACACTCCGTGGTATCCCCGTAACCCAGTGGCTCGACGAGGCTACACTCGATAAAGTTGTTGCCGACACAATGGTAGGTGGCGCTACGCTTACGAAGCTCCTCGGCACTTCCGCATGGTATGCTCCCGGTGCAGCTACTGCAGAAGTTGTTGAAGCTATCATCCACGACCAGAAGGCTATCATCCCCTGCTCCGCACTCCTCGAAGGTGAGTATGGCGAGAAAGACCTCTGCATCGGCGTTCCCTGTGTTCTCGGCAAAGGTGGTATCGAGAAAATCATTGAACTCCCCCTCAACGAAGAGGAGAAAGCTCTCTTCGCTAAGAGCGCTGCTGCCGTTCACAAAACTAACGCAGCTCTTCCTTGCTAATTAAAACCCGATTTTAAAATAGCATCGATTCCCACAAAAGGAATTGCAGAATATTAAATCCCGTTCTGGTATTCGATTAACCTCGAAGCCACTACGGGATTTAATGTTTCTTCTCCATTATTTAAAATTGGCAAAAAAAAGCCTGAATCCTTGTATGTTTCAAAAATCTTTAATAATTTTGTATAATATTTACGCGACGCTCTCCATCGACGTTAATGACGAAATATCAACTTTTTAAACATACTGTTCATCATGTCGATTAATTCCAACATTGAAACGCTCAGGGACAAAGCGTGGGCACGTTGGCTCGCTCTCGGACTGCTTGCATTCGCAATGTTCTGTTCCTACGTCTTTATGGACGTCCTCTCCCCTATCAAAGACCTTCTCCAGTCCACTCGCGGATGGGATTCTACTGCATTCGGTACAATGCAGGGGTCAGAAACATTCCTTAATGTCTTCATCTTCTTCCTTATTTTTGCAGGTATCATCCTTGATAAGATGGGAGTCCGCTTCACTGCTGTTCTTTCCGGAGCAGTAATGATGGTCGGCGGTATAATCAACTGGTATGCGCTCACCGACGCCTTTATCGGCAGTCAGCTGGACGTATGGTTCACAAATCATCTCAATTACATCCCCGGCTTTGACGAGTTGGGCATCTCTCCGTTCTACAAGGGTATGCCGGCTTCTGCCAAACTGTCGGCTGTAGGCTTTATGATTTTCGGATGTGGCGTAGAAATGGCCGGAATTACAGTCAGCCGCGGTATCGTGAAATGGTTCAAAGGACGCGAAATGGCTCTTGCCATGGGTTCTGAAATGGCTCTTGCACGTCTCGGCGTAGGCACATGTATGATTTTCTCGCCTCTTGTAGCAAACTTCGGAGGAAGCGTCAGCGTATCGCGTTCAGTGGCATTCGGCGTAGTTCTTCTTATGATAGCCCTGATGATGTTTATCGTCTATTTCTTCATGGATAAGAAACTCGACGCTCAGACGGGCGAAGGTGAGGAAGGCGACGAACCATTCAAGATTTCCGATATAGGCAAAATCCTCAGCTCTCTCGGTTTCTGGGTAGTAGCTCTTCTTTGCGTACTCTATTACTCGGCCATCTTCCCCTTCCAGAAATATGCGGTCAATATGCTGCAATGCAACCTGACTCTCGATCCGAGCGGTGTCAGCGAGTTCTGGCAGAGCGACCTTGCCACCTACATCCAGTATATCATTATGCTCATCGTGGCTATAGGAGCTTTCTGCTTCAGCTTTATGAAGAAGAAATCCGTCAAGATACCCTCGCTTATCATTGCAATCGTTGCTCTCGTAGTCTATTGCGTGATGGGCTATATGCGTCAGTCGGCCGCTGCAATCTTCGCAGTATTCCCGCTGCTCGCCGTTGGTATTACCCCGATACTTGGCAATTATGTAGACCATAAGGGTAAAGCCGCAACTATGCTCGTATTCGGCTCGTTGCTGCTTATCGCCTGCCACCTCACATTTGCCTTCATACTTCCGATGTTCCGTGGCAACGACCTCGGCGGTGTATTTGTGGCATACGTCACGATCCTCGTACTCGGCGCCAGCTTCTCTCTCGTGCCGGCTTCCCTTTGGCCCAGCGTTCCGAAACTCGTCGATGCAAAGATCATCGGTTCGGCCTACGCACTTATTTTCTGGATTCAGAACATCGGCCTTTGGCTCTTCCCTCTTCTCATCGGTAAAGTGCTCGATGCCACCAATCAAGACATCCTCGCTCAGGTAAATGCCGGAACTATGTCGCCTGAACAGGCTGCCATCTCCTACGACTACACGTGGCCGCTCGTGATGCTTGCCTGCCTCGGTGTAGCTGCTCTCCTTCTCGGTCTATACCTCAAGGTAGTCGACAAGAAAAAGCACATCGGTCTTGAGCTCCCCAACATTATGCCCGAATCAGAGAAAGTCGGCGTTGAGGAAGCTGAAGCTACTACCGTTGAAGAATAATCAACAAATCCGAAGCAGATCGAAGAATCTTTAATAACCTTCATCTGAAACGATTCCAATCAGGGGATAAACCCGGGCGGTTTATCCCCTGATTCACTCCAAACACAACATATTGGTGCTCGCGACGTTATATATAAAGAGAATGAAAAGAAAATTCAGAATATTAAGAGTTATCGTATCCGCAATGGCAATCGCCGTTGTGATTCTCTTCACATCCATACAGTCGCAAGCCGAAACAGTGATGCAGAAGCAAGCCGCAGAAATGGCCCGACAGTTTTTCAACGCGGCAAACGGCCAAGTGATGGCTGAGCCTACAGTCGTTTATAACGGCCGCAAACTCACCACACAATCGCTTTTTGTGCCCTTCTACGTCTATAATTTTCCATCCGGCGGCTTCGTAATTATATCGGCGGAAAACAAGGCCTTCCCAATCTTAGGCTACAATCTCAAAGAGAAATTCAATCCTGACAAGATAGGCGAAAAGGAGAAGGCACTGCTCCGCAGTTATGCTCTCGACATCGAACGTATCCGCTATGATTCGCGCGTTCCGGAAGAAGCTATCAAGGCTTGGAACGATTTCCCGGGTTATATCCGCAACATAATCTCACAACCTTACCGCGCTACCGACGTGCTCATCCCCGACTCAACGGTAGCCGAAACAATAGAACGTATTGCGGAAGGCGAGGATGCATCCCTCTCATCATCCATTTATACTCCGGAACAGTGGGAAGACGCCATTGATCAGGAACTCGACGTACGTCGTAATGTGATGCTTGGAATATATGATCGCCACGATTTTCTCCCTACGATTGTTCAGGGTCGCAAAGGTGATATGTATCGTCTGAGCCTCGACAAACTCAACAAATCACTTTACCGCCTTTTCGCAACAGAGTTTTACAGCGACGGGCAGGTGGCTTCTCTTGGCAATCCGAAGATTATCGAAGATGTTCCCGTCATTGAAACACCTTTCAAATTCTATGACGAATTCATCGCCGAGACACGGGCTGAACGGGAAAAAGAGCAGCTCGCCATCGAAAACGTTGGTCAAGTATCAGAGCCCGAAACAATATGGCTCGGCGGAGGACATTACATTGTGCGAATCCCAGAGAATATCAGACGTATGAACCTATATAACGTCGAAGGTGCCCTACTCACACAAAAAACGTTCAGCAGCAGCGACACGGCCGACATCGACCTGAGCATACAGCCAAACGGATTCTATATCGCCCTCTTCGAAGGCGAGTCCGGAAGAACTTACGGTATTAAATTGGCGCGGTAATCTTTATAATTCCCTTAATACATTAACAGACATTCGGGTAATTGCAAAAACATACCTAATATGAATAAAGCATTGAAATCCACATTACTGGCATGGGTAGCGCTCATCCTCGTTGTCCTTGTTCTTTGTCTTTCATTTTCACAACGCGGCGTATGGTGGGCTTATATCGACATCTTCTTCGCCTTTATGATGTGCTTCATACACCTTATGGCCGTATATATGGGGAAAAAACTTCCCACTATAGGCAAACAACTCGATATGGCGGCTTTCGTATGCGGATGTCTCGCCTTACTCGCCTACATAATCGAGTTCTTCCTATTTCAGTAGCCAATTAACAGTAAGGGTCATTCGATAACCCAGCAGATTATTCGACAGAATATTCCGCTACTTATTCCGCTGATTATTTTAAAAGAGCATCAAGATTTGAACGAAGTTCTTCTTCAGGAAGGAGGCCTTGTGTACGGTTCACTTGATTGCCCTCTGCATCAAAATAGATGATTGTGGGAATCGACTGAACGTTGAATTTTGCTGCCATCTCGTTATTTTCGTCCACATCGACCGTCACCATCGTGATGCGTCCTTCATACTCTTTCGTCAGCTTGGCAAATACAGGTTTCAGAGCCTGACAGGGAGGACACCATGTAGCAGAGAAATCTACCACCATTGGTTTGCCATCTTCCACAGTCATCTTTGAAGCAGGAGCGTCGTTAGTCGTAGCCACGGCATTTTGCTGCATATTGTCTGAAGATTCGCTGCTCTTTGCATCTCCGTTGCACGACAGAAAAAGAAGCGAGCAGGCAAGGACGAAATACATCGATACTCTTTTCATATTAAATAACCAATCCGGTTTACAAAATTAATTATCTCAATTTATGATAGTTAGGATATAGCACAACGCTCCCCGAAAGAGAAGCGTCGCGCATTATTCCCTGATTAAATACCTTTTTTATGCTCATGCTCAAGAAGGAGAGTCATGGAGGGGCGGTCGCATACTTCGGCTGGACCGAAATACTGGATAGGACCGGGATACTGATAGAGCGTATTGAGCGCGAGTGTTTCTCGCATTGATGCAAACTTAAGATACGGTGCGCCGTTAAGATTTACAAGCGCTTTCTGAATAACAGGTTTAAGTTTGCCGTTTCGACGCTCCATATTCATCATCATCGTGATCGGAATACCGCCGGCGATCCATTGCTCAGTAGGAGCCGTAAGGTTGCGAATCGACGACATATAACCCGTCAGACCGGCATTGATAAGCATGGCGGCGTTAAAGCCGAGCGCGTATGTATAGTCAGCATCGAAGTTGGAGGGATCCGCACATCGTCCTTCGTAACCGAAGAAGTGATGCTGGGTAGAGAATTTACCGCTGTACTGTCCCTCTTCCGCCATTTCCTGCAGACGCTTTCCAACCATCTCACTCAACAAACTCTCCGTTTCAATGAGCGACACCTGAACATTGCCGTGGGAATCACGCTCAAGGCTCAGCTGAAGGGCAATATGTTTCGGCAGGCTCTTATATAGCTCGGCATTGGCCGGAGAAAGATGTGAATGAATAGTCCGAAGCTTGTCGAGTTCTTCGAGGCCTTCAAGCTCTTCAGCATTTTCAACAAGCACATCGTTCAGCTCGCTGATAAGCTTCTTCATAGAGGGGATGAACTCGATAAGGCCTTCGGGCACAAGCACCGTACCGAAGTTCCAGCCGAGTTTGGCTCGTTCGGAAATCACGTAGCAGATCCAGCTCACGATATTGTCGAGCGTCATACGCTTGGCCTGAACCTCCTCGGAGATAATACACATATTGGGCTGTGTCTGCAAGGCGCACTCCAACGCTATGTGTGAGGCACTGCGTCCCATCAATTTGATAAAGTGATAATATTTCTTCGAGGAATTGCAGTCACGTTGAATATTACCGATCATCTCACTATATACCTTAGTGGCGGTATCAAAACCGAAAGACGTCTCTATCCATTCGTTCTTCAGGTCACCGTCGATAGTCTTGGGGACGCCTATCACCTGAATGTCTTCACCTTTGGCCTTGTAATATTCTGCCAAGACAGCAGCATTGGTATTTGAATCGTCGCCACCGATAATGACGAGTGCCTTTATATTTAATTCTTTCAATACTTCAAGACCGGCATCAAATTGTTCGGGCGTTTCGAGTTTGGTGCGGCCCGAACCGATTATATCAAAACCGCCTGTATTGCGGTATTCCTTTATATAACCGGCGGTAAGCTCCATATACTGGTGATTGATGAAACCGGCAGGTCCCATAAGGAAACCATAAAGACGACATTCGCGATTAAGACGTTTGATTCCGTCGAAAATACCACTTACAACGTTATGACCGCCGGGAGCCTGTCCTCCCGAAAGAATAATTCCTACATTAAACGGTTCTTCAAGACGTTCGGGATTTTCATCTCTTACACATTCCACTACGGGAAGGCCATAAGTGTTTGGGAACAATTCCGAAATTTCCTGTTGATTAGCCACAGACTGCGTAGCTTCACCGATTTTCAGTGTTACATCTCCTTGCAAGGCTTTGGGGAGCTTGGGTTGATACTCTGCCCTAACCTTTTGTAATGCACTTTTCTTCATGTATTCTCTTTTTTACCTTTATATAAATAAATGCAGACCATTCGGAAACCTATTAAAATCGATCTACATTGAAGAGGACTTTTGCAGCCTCATTAAGTACAATTTCAAGTCGCAAAGTTAGTAAAACTTTCGCTGAAATGCAAATAATCTACACCCCAAAATATATTAATTAAAGCGAGAGCATCATCTCGATGCACTCGCTTTAGAGGTTCCAACCAGATTCGAACTGGTGTAAACGGTTTTGCAGACCGGTACCTAACCACTCGGACATGGAACCATATTTCAACAAGATTGTCCCTGTTTGTGAGTGCAAAATTACAAAGATTTTTTTCGATCTCCAAATTTTTCACTAAAAAAATGCACCCGTCAAACAATTATTTTGCAGATTAGATTTCAGCAATTTCTGAATATCCGTCTCTACATATTGATAATCAATAAATTATGAAATAAGTGCATTTCTTTCTTCTATCTGCGCGGAACGATGACAGGCGACCCTCCTATAATGTAGAGTCCTTCAGGTAATGCGCGAAGCTGCTCATCGGAGGCGTTCCGGATTAGAAGGAAACCATCAAGGTCGTAAACATCGCGAGCAGACGGAGCGGCAGTTACATCTTCTATTCCGTCGGCACCGGCTACTTCAATAACTACCTGTCCTACTCCGGAATCCAGACTCGGAAGAGAAACTGCGCCATCTGAAGCCAATACCTTCCTATGTCCATCGGGCCAAGCAATATGCACGCGAAGCAATTTATCGTCGGGCGGCAGCAATGTAAATTTCAAAGATGTGCCCGCTTCGATATAGTAAGGAGCAAAAACTTCGCCATTTTTATCTGCATCAAGGCCTTCTACAAGCGCCACGTCAGCCGGGTAAGTAATTTCCCAACCGGGCACATCAAACCGCGACCATACATCCGCGCGTTTGAAGATATTTGCACTTGCGCCCGGCACCTTAAGAGTGATTTGGGGAAAGCGGTCCTCATTCATACATTCTGCTGAAATATCAAACGGATGGCCGGTCTCAATATTGAGCTTTTCAAGAGCGTCCATACCAAAGAAATCAGACTTACCGATATGAGTAACTGATGAGGGAATCGTCAATTCGGTCACTCTGTCGGCAAGGGCAAGCGCATCCGGACGGATAGCAAAAACACTCTTCCCAGCCACTTCAGACGGAATCACGACATGGCCAACATATTCTCCGTCAGAAGGGGGTGCAAATTGAAGAATCTCGTCAGAGACAGCTTCTACGGCCACATCTTCAGTCTGAGCAAAAGCTCCCCTGACTGTAAACGGATACGGAGGCGTCAGTACGTTACCGGCATCATCCGTAATATCAATACGATAAGAACCGGCAGGCACGCTGATGTTCAGGTCTTCGATTGTACGACGCCCGGAAGCATTAGCTGCAAGGATATAAGGATTAGAGGCCGATGAAGCAACTGTCGTTTTACAGTCGTCTGAAAGAATACGCACAACGAGCTTTCTCTCCTCTTGGCTGCGATTTACAACACGCACAACGAGATCTGACAGCGTCTGCGAGACATTAAACGGCTCTTTTATTTCAAGTACCGGCGAATTGAGTTTAAATGCAGAAAGGGTGCTGTCAATGCGAAACTGAACCGGGGAAGCATACTCATTGTAGTCCTTATCTTCAATCGAAGCGAAATATGTGCCTTCAGGGAGGTCGAGGGTCTTGGCCGCGCATACAAGAGAACTGCTGTTTGACTTCACATTGACGTTTGCATCAATTTCTGCCAGCCGGTTACCGTCAGCATCTGTGACGACGACGAAAAGCGGGTCATTGAAACTCCCTTTCCCGATATTGTGTACGTAAAATGAGAACGACGCGGGGATTCCTGCCGACATTTCATTGGAGAAGGTAATATCGGAGAAAGCAAGCGCGTAATTATTAGCATCCGACCTCCATTCATTGATATATTCAGGTATTCCATCGGAAATTTTCATAGCTACGTAATCTTGCTGCCCTACCGGAATACTGACAGGCAACCATTCGCCACCATTGGCTCGGAACACCGGGAAAAGCTTATATCGTCCATCAGGCAGTTGAGGCATTTCCACGGTGAATCCTTCGAATCCGGAAACCTCTTCAAGGTCGGCTCCCTCGGGGTCGGCCACATAACAGACGAAACGTCCGTTGATATCACAAACCTTTAAACCCGCCTCTAAGAAAAATCCATCCTCAAGAGGATTATAAAAGACTCCTTTACGTCCTACCTGTGACGTGCTGACCGAAAACATTTCTCCGTCATAGATGAACGGACCGTTAGTAATGATATAGCGTTGCACGTCGCCATTTCCGTCGTCGGGCTGAACATTTATGAAGGCGAACTGCTGAGAATTATATCCACCGTTGTAGCCGCCGATACCGTTATCGGAAGGAGTTAAATCGGTGAGTCGGAAATAACCGTCCGAAAGACCACCCCACCCCCAGTTTATATGAAACATACCGTCGGCATAACCATCGCAGACGAACTCATGGCCACCGGCCGGAGCTATACCACCGTAAATCACGGGACGCCCCTCAGCCAGCTCTTTATATATCATAGAGGTCCATTCCGCAGGGCGTATATAGTCGCGTTCTATGATACGCACGTCTTTATCATATCCGAAATACGTTACGAGAGAATGTTGCTGAATATACGTATCTGCACCACTTTGAGAGTACATATAAAGCATATCCATCGACTTCCCGCAAGCGAGCATCAGATCCGCAACGGCACGAGCGTTCTGTGAACTGTAATTGGTCGTGCTGTAATCATCAATCATCAAGTCCCAATAAAACTCATGCTCAAAGTCGTAGCCATTTCTTTCACCAAAACCCTTCTCAGGATAATTGTGAAATTTAAGAACCTGCGCCATGGCTGTAGCAGCGCATCCCGTAGGACATCTCACTCCACCTATCATCGGGCACGTGATATTGTAAGGGCCATCCTGATTCCATTTCGTTGTTATGAGCGGTTCAACGGGAGCAAAAGCAACTACATCCGATGTTTCAATAGCACGTGTCGAGGCACTTTGCGCCTGCTCGCTATCAAGATAAGCGGTTATCTCCTGCTGCGCATTGTCAAGCCACCAACGCAGATTGCATGGAATTTTATCTGCATCAAAGGCACTGCTGAACGAAAAACCGATAATCTGCGGGAGACGCGAATCCGCACTGACTATCGTAAAGAGACCTGACTCATTGTCAGAGAATACATAAAATGCATTCCCTTCCATTGCAGGCGCTGTATAAACGTGTTTAAGGCGTACGTTTTTAACAGCCCGTTTATATCTGGCAGACTTGGCTTTGACAAATGAAGATGCTATGGATCCAGCCTCCTCCGGCGTCAATGGCTCAGAAAAGGCGGCGCTCATCCCGAGAATCAGAACGAGGGCCAATATTAGAGTTTTTCGTAATATATTTCGGCTATACATTTTATCTAAATCACTCAATTACAATTACTTTACCTTCAAAAATGTAGATACCCTTGTCAAGTCGGCGCAGAGCATCCTTATCGGCATTCTGATGAATTAACCGACCTTGAATGTCATATACATTTCCTGTCTCATCCTCTGTTACAGTCTCGACACCGGAGGCATCCACAACCTCAATAACAACTTTTCCTTCGCCCGATTTGATTTTCGGAAGCGTAATTTTACCGTCGAAGGAATAGAGAGTCTTAGAGGAACCGTCAGGGCTTTCGACAGTGATTCGGAAAGCCTTCTTATCAGGAAGCTGCATAGTGAAGGTAAGTGCCTGATCTACCGCTATGTAATACGGATTGTAGACATTGCCATCCTTATTCTTCTGCAAGTCTTCCGGAGAGGCGATGTCACGCGGATAAGTAATGTCCCAGCCGGGAATATTGAAACGACTCCAGACATCAGCACGCTTATATACGTTGGCCGACCCAGATGGAACATTCAGCACAACATCAGGGAATCTGTTAGCCGGCATCATCATCGAGGACGCCGAGAAAGGCATTTCAGCGGAGAGATTAATCTGACGAAGAGAATTTGCGTCCCAGAAGATAGCTGAGCCAAGTCGGGTGATTGTAGAGGGAAGAGTCACTTCATCAAGGTTTCCGGCAAAGGTGAACGCGTTGCCGTTCACGCCGACAAAATCGAAGAAGCCTTCGACATTTTCTACCTTAACTTCATCTGCATATTGTCCCACCGAAGGACAAGCGATGCGAACTTTTCCGATTTCACATTCCTGAAAATATATATCGTCAACATCCATTGGACGCTCTATAGCGGTTAGAGGAATCGGAAGAGAGAGCGGATTTCCATCAAGATCAGTAACATCGATGAGGAAATTGCCGGGCTGCGGCACTACGTTGAAGCCACGGAAAGTAAAAAGACGGTTATAACCTGCCGGGATTGTGATAGGAGCGGCCTGCATATTGATGTAGGTCTCAGAGGCATCTGCAGATCGCACACGTATAAAGACATTGAGCGTAGTCTGTTCGCCGGCATTGACAATACGTGCCGTTATAGAATTAGTAGTACCTTCTACATAGATGGGTGAAACAATATCGATGCTTACCTGACCTTTTTTTACGTCAGATGAAATCGTGTTCCCAAGTTCAAGCCGAGATTCTTCACCAATAATATTGCCATTAGCGTCCTCAACCGTAAGCTTATATGAACCCTCAGGAAGATTAATCATCTCACACAGCGTCATAAGGGCACTTTTACGGGATGCAACGCTAAGCGAGCCGCTCAGACGCTGTACCACTTTGTTGTCAGAGTTACGAATAGCTACTGAGATATTGTCACTATAATCAGATGAACCAACGTTGTTTACGTAGAAATTAAAAGAAACGGGGCATCCGGCCGATGCGTATGGAGACACCTCAATGTCGGAACAAACGAGCTGTGTGCGCAATTCTTCGGGCGTACCGCCATTTACATAGTCAAGATTCCCGTTGGTCACAGTAAGTTCGACATAGTTCTGACAACCGTAAGGAATAGGAATTGCTTCCGACTCCCCATGATTTATTTTGCATATAGGATAAAGGCGATATTTACCGTCGACAAGATCAGGCAATTCAACGATAAATCCTTCAAACCCATACATACTTTCAAGATCAGCACCTTCCGGGTCGACAACCTCAGCCACTGTTTCACCTTTTTCATTTACGATGCGGACACCGGCCTCGACATAAATAGATTCGGAAAGATAATTGTAGATAAGGCCACTATGATTGTATCCGTCTACCGGAGTACCTATCTTGAAGACGCCGTCGGAATAGATAAACGGACCGTTGGCGATGATCATCTTCTGCATACTGCCTTCGCCGTCATTCTTCTGAACTTTAATCAGCGCAGTCTGACCACTGTTATATCCACCGTCAAAACCACCGATACCGCTCTGAGTAGGTGTTAGCACATTAAGCAGAAAATATCCGTCGGATAGACCTCCCCATCCCCAGTTTATGTGGAAATAGCCGGCTTCCGAATATCCGTCGCATACAAAAGCATGGCCACCCTCGGGCGACTGACCGCCGTATAATACAGGGCGTCCGGCCTGCAATTCGGAATAGATGATGTCATCCCATTCATTCTGACTGTAATAGTCGCGAAGGATGAAACGGCAGTCTTTATCGTAATCGAAATAGGTCGGGAAGGCATATTGCTCGCGAAAAGCCTGAGCACCTGAGGAGTAAGGAGAGTAAGACATATCGACCGACTGTCCGCAGGCGAGCATCAGCTGAGCCACAGCACGAGCCTGAGAATTAGTATACTGACCGCGTACATAATCGTCGATCATATCGGTCCAAGCATAATTTTCATTAAAGTTATGACCATTGCGGCTACCTGTTCCTGTTGGAGGCCAATTATGATATTTCATCACCTGAGCCATTGCCGTAGCGACACATCCCGTCACCGCACGCTGTCCGTTTTGTTCCGGACAAAGATTATTGAACGGAGCGCTCTGATTCCAATGTGTGGTCACCAAAGGCTCTATCGGCGCGCGCGTATCAGTTATCTCGATGGCACGGGTGTTCTTCTGTTCGGCAGGGTTTGCGGAAAGAGCGTACGAAATTTCATTGGTATATGAGTCAAGCCACCACCGGAGATTGCAAGGCATATCTTCAGCCGTGAACCCACTGGTGAGCGAATAACCGAGCACTTCGGGCAACCTTGTATCGGCCGAAACTATCGTGAATACGCCCGCCTTATCGTCGGAGAAAACATAGAAAGCGTTTCCAAAATCGCTCTTTGCTGTATAGACTTCCTTCAATTGGAGGCCGGTAAGTGATCTTGTAGATTTACCGGCTTTCTTCATAATGTAAGAATTGGCTTCTTTCATGGCATCTTCCGGAGTGACCGGCGCAGCCATAGCATCTGAAATCCACAGAAGCGACATCATCGCCAAGCTAAATTTGGCAACTAAAGATAAATTACATTTAGTTCTCATTAACGAAAGTTATGTTTACAAAAAATCTTACTGTCGCTGATTACAAAGACGATGCCATGGAATATCGGCAATAAGACAGTGGTTTATAGAATAGGATAATGATCTAACGGCTACAAAATTATGAATAAATTTCAAAAATTCCAAATATTAATTCTATTTTCAGAATAAATTGAAATTTCCACCGAAGAATAGGTAATCGAGATTTCCCCCATTTTCACTTATTCGCTCACCGATAGCATTTATAAGATATAAAATTTGTAATTTTGCACTTTATTATCAACACGAGTCCTTGACATCGACTTTAAATTTTAGAGCAATGAAATTTGCAGTTATTATACCAGCCCGCTACGGATCGTCGAGATTCCCCGGCAAACCTCTTGCCAAGATAGGTGGAACAGAGATGATAGTACGTGTATGCCGCAAGGCATCGGAGGCGGTGGAAGAAGTGATTGTGGCTACCGACGATGAGCGCATCGTTCAGTGTGTGGAGCAAGCCGGATTCAAAGCCATTATGACATCCGACAAGCATCGCAGCGGCACCGACCGAGTACGCGAAGCATACGAAAAATCGGGGTCGGATGCGGACGTAATTATAAATGTTCAGGGCGACGAACCGTTTATAAGCCCTAATCAGATAAGCGCCCTGATGCATATTTTCGAGCAGCACAACGATACACGTGTGGCCACACTCGCGCGTCCTTTCGATAAGTCGCTTGGTTTTGAGGCGCTTTTCGACGCCAACCGTGTCAAAGTGACCGTAAGCAATACCGGCGAGGCTCTCTATTTTTCGCGAAGCATCATTCCTTACGTCAGAGGAGCGGAGTGGCAACAGTGGCTCGACAAGACCGATTTCCTGACTCACGTGGGTATCTACGCTTATTCAGCCCAAACTCTCAAGGAGATTACCGAATTGCCGCAGTCGCCGCTGGAACTTGCCGAATCGCTTGAACAACTCCGCTGGCTCGAAAACGGCTATCGCATCCGTGTCGGCATAACCAATGAAACTACAGTCGGTATCGACACACCGGAGGACCTGAAACGCGCCGAAGAATTTTTAAAAACTATAAGGAGTTAAAATAATAAGGAAAAGATAAGATATGAATAACATTGGCAAAGCAACCGAAAGGGGGCTCATACCGCTATGGAACAGCGAGTACCTCAAGGTGATGGCCTCCAATTTTCTCCTCTTTTTCGCCTTCTATCTGCTTACGCCTCTTCTCCCCATTTATCTTGACGCGCAATTCGCAGCCGACAAGGATACTATTGGCATAGTCCTTTCCGGATACGTTATTGCCGCTCTTCTCATACGTCCTTTCAGCGGATTCATTGTAGACAGTTTTGACCGTAAAAAGGTACTTGTGATATGCTTTTTCTTTTTCTTCATCCTCTTTGCAGGATATGTCGGTGCCGGAACTCTTCTTATGTTCGCCATAATACGCACTGTGCATGGCATACCCTTCGGAGCCACCACAGTAGCCAACAGTACTGTTGCCATCGATGTGGTTCCGTCAGAGCGGCGTAACGAAGGCATAGGCTATTACGGCCTGAGCAATAATCTCGCCATGGCCATCGCACCGACTGCCGGCATATACATATATCATTATACCAACAATTTTTCCACTTTATTCTGGATATCCTTATTCATCGCCTTTGGCGGACTGATGTGTGCGTCATCGGTAAAGCTGCCTCAACGCGCTCTCGTAACGAATAAGCCAAAACTCAGCCTCGACCATTTCTTCCTGTCGCGAGCATGGTTACTCGCCATCAATATCCTTCTGTTCGGTCTTTGCTGGGGTATTCTCAGCAATTATGTAGCTATCTTCGGACAAGAACGTCTCGGCATCTCAGAAGGCACCGGAATCTTTTTTGCCATACTCTCCACAGGACTCTTCACGTCACGTCTTTTCGGTGCGAAGGGATTAAGAAAAGGACGATTGACACAAAACTGTCTCGGAGGTGTGATTCTCTCCACGTTCGGCTACGCATTATTCGCATGCGCTTTCGGACAATGGAGTTTCTACCTGTCAGCTCTCCTTATCGGCCTCGGAAACGGACGTATGTATCCAGCTTTTCTATCGATGTTTATCCACGTCGCACGTCACGACCAACGCGGAACTGCAAATTCCTCCATTCTGACATCATGGGATCTCGGAATGGGAATCGGTATCGTTTTAGGGGGTGTAGTAGCAGAATATATCGGCTATACGGCAGCCTTCTGGACCGCAGCCGCTATGCAGACTTCCGGCGCTCTGCTTTTCATCCTCTTCACAACAAGATTCTTCCAGTCCCGCCGCCTCGACATTCCCAATTAAATTTGAGAAAGAGCAAAAGAGAGGTCGGTGATGAGATCGTCTACGTGCTCTGTACCGATTGATAGTCTGACGGTGGAGGGATAGATGTGCTGTTCAGCCATCTCCTGCTCAGTGAGCTGAGAATGAGTCGTCGTCGCTGGATGGATAACGAGACTCTTCACGTCTGCCACGTTTGCCAAGAGGGAAAAGAGCTGAAGATTATCGATGAAGCGATGCGCTTCTTTAACACCACCTTTCAACTCGATAGTAAAAATCGATCCGGCACCCTGCGGATAAAGTCGCTTGTAGAGCTCGTGATCGGGATGCGACGGGAGCGAAGGATGATTGACTCGTTCCACTTTTGGATGACTGTCAAGGAATTGAACAATCTTAAGCGCATTCTCAATATGGCGTTCTACGCGCAGCGACAGCGTCTCGACTCCTTGTAAAATCAGGAAACAATTAAACGGAGAGATGGCGCCACCGGTATCGCGCAGAAGAACGGCGCGCGCACGCGTCACGAAGGGCGTCACCGGGTCCGCGTCGGCAAATATAGCGCCATGATAGGACGGATCGGGCGCCGACAGAGTCGGGAATTTATCGCTGCTCTTCCAATCAAAAGTGCCGCCGTCTACGATGATGCCGCCCAACGATGTACCGTGACCGCCGAGAAATTTAGTTGCCGAATGGATAACAATGTCGGCGCCGTGCTCGATGGGACGCATCAGATAGGGTGTAGCGAACGTATTATCTACGATAAGCGGAAGCCCGTGAGAATGTGCTATGTCGGCCACAGCTTGAATGTCGATTACATCGCTGTTGGGATTGCCGAGCGTTTCGATGAAGACGGCCTTTGTATTAGGCTGAATCGCTTTTTCAAAGTTTGATATATTGGCGGGGTCTACGAAAGTGCCTGTTACGCCGTAAGAGGGTAACGTGTTGGCAAGAAGATTATAAGTACCGCCATAGATATTGTTGGCACAGACGATATGATCGCCTTGACGTGCTATATTTAGAAACGTGAGAGTCACAGCAGCGGCTCCGGATGCAACGGCTAATGCCGCTTTACCACCTTCGAGGGCGGCAATTCGCTTTTCAAGGACATCCTGCGTAGGATTTGTAAGCCGTGCGTAAATATTACCCGGATCGCGGAGTGCAAAACGGTCGACGGCATGCTGCGAATTGTCGAAGACATAGCTCGTAGTCTGATATATCGGCACAGCTCTCGCGCCCGTGGCAGGGTCAGCCTGTTCCTGACCCACATGGAGCTGAAGCGTCTCAAAATGTAATTTCTTATTCTCTTGCATAATCTTTTTTACCTTGAATCTTTAATATAATTGTAAGCAGCGTTACAACGCCCTTTATTTCTTCGCCGATTTATACATCGGGGTTTTGTAGCGCGCATAGATTGCGGCCGCTTTGTTTCGGGCCTTACGAATATCCGCTTTGCTATGAGGATTTATTCCAAGTGTGGAAAGCGCAGGTACCTTTATGCGCGTTCCGGGACGAATACGATCGGGGTGACCGAGATTTGCATTCGCTTCATAGATATATGGCCAGAAATCGTAATTGCCGTAATATTCACGGGCCATTGTAGTGAGGTATCTGGTTTTAGTAATCTTGTCGTAAACAGGTTTGTCGGAAGGACGGGTCGGAGCCACGTCTTCCTTCACAGGTTCAAACTTCTGTGTTTCGACGGAAACTTCGGCAGGCTGGGGTTTTGTTGAGGCAATTGTTTCGGGTTGCTCTGCTGGGATAGGTTGCTCAATGGCGCGTACAGGCACATTTTCAGGCGCTTCGACTGCTTCGGTCTTCTGTGCGGTTTGATTCTTCATATCCGACACCTCATTATTAAGCTTTATCACCCATACGGCGAGCCAAACGATTATGCCGACGAAAGCCGCGACTCCAAACCCGGCAAAGAATCCCAAACGGAATTTGTGTTTCTTTTCATTGTCGTTCACCACAGGCACGACACCTGCATCGGGTGTATCAACGACTTTCGCCTCAACAGGAGGCGACACGAGCGGCTGCTGCGAAGCCGTATCAAAATTCTCGCTGAGATCATCCTCGGAATATGTATCCGATTCGGGCGAATCATATTTCTCCTCACTGTTTTCCGGTTCTTCAGGTTCTTCCGCTTCGATTTCATCCTCGACTGCCGGTTCAGGTTCGGATTCGACGGTTGTCACGACATCAATATCTTCAGCCGTTTCCGGTTCTTCGCTCTCGGCTGTTACTGAATCAAGCATCGCGTCGGTCACTGCATCGGAAAGCTCAACGGTGTCGAATGCCTCAAATGGAGCATTTACCAACGCAGCGAGTTCTTTCGACGGAACAAACGATACGCGATTATGGGCCGGAATCTCAAATTCCTGTCCGGTCGTGATATTCACACTTTTACGCGCTTCTACGCGAGAAATCTTAAATGAGCCAATTCCCTTAATCTTCACATTCTCACCTTCGGCAAGAGTTTCCGTAATGACGCTGAAAAAAGTTTTCAGGAATTCCTCACAGATTTTCTTCGACTTACCGCTCTGCAATGCCAGCAATGCCGTCAGTTCCGGCAATGATATCTTAGAATTCATTTCACCTTTTGTTTTAATAAAGCTGACGGACGGAATCCCAACAAGAGTCTCGGAGGTAGCAGCAAACGTTTGCCGGTGGACGGATTTAACGCCACTCGCTCCATGCGCTTACGTGGCTCAAACGTCCCGAATCCGGCCACCATAACCGAATCCATCTCAATAGCCGTTTTCGACACGACTATCGAGAGGTTTTGAACCAATGTTTCCACCTCTTCTCGCGACCTATTCATCGCGGCCGCCACTTTTTCTGTCAATTGTCTGGAATCCATAGCAACTGCAAATTTACTATTTATTTTTGGAATTTGCAACTCCATTCTCCCTCGCATCCCTCTCCTTTCGTATCTGTATAGCATAAATTCCAGTAATCATCCACTGTAAAATCACCAAAAAATTAGTACATTTGCAAAAATTTCCGATAATGAAACGAATATTATTTTTATTGGGCGTTATTTTTGCCCTCATCACTCCGGCCAATGCGCAACTCCTCTATAAGATTTCAGGCAACGGACTGGAAAAGCCATCATATATTTTCGGCACTCATCATCTCGCTCCCTTGTCTATTCTCGATTCTATAAATGGTTTTCAGCAAGCATTCAATACCGTAGACCAAATCGTCGGTGAAATAGATATGTCAGGGAATATAATGGAACTGGCGATGAAGATGCAGCCTTATATGATCGCACCATCCGACAGCACACTCGACAAAATTCTGTCACCGGAAACTTACGCAGCAACAGATATTAAATTAAAACACATTTTAGGCGAGGATATGCCGTTGTCTATCAATATGTTCAAAATGTTGCGACCCGCCGCAATCAGCAATACAATTTCACAGATAATAATGCAGCGCGATTTCCCTGAGATGAACCTCAACCAACAACTCGACAGCTATCTTCAGAAAATCGGCAAAGAGAGCGGGAAATCAACCATGGGCCTTGAAACAGCGGAGATGCAGGCCGAACTTCTCTTCTGCTTCACCCCGATTACAAAACAGGCCGACGAATTGCTCGAATTGCTCGACAACGCCGATGAACTGAAAAATCAAGTAAAGGAGCTAAACGAGGCCTATTTCAATCAGAATCTTGAGGAGCTTACCGAAATTGCGCTCGAAGAGGAAACCGACCCTGCATTTTTCGACGCTTTGCTACGTCAGCGCAACAACAACTGGATGAAGCAAATCCCCACCCTAATATCCACGCAGCCGACAATGATTGTCGTCGGTGCGCTTCATTTACCCGCCGACTACGGATTACTCCAGCAACTGAGAAATTTAGGGTACGAAATTACAGCTATTAATTAACTGAATAACACTTACTTACATCGCTTTTAATAAAAATGCAATAAATAATTTTCTGATATTTTTTGCATATTTTGATTTAATGTATTATCTTTGCGGAAAATTTCAGAACAACCTTTATAAAACTACAACAACATGGAAATCCCTTTCGCAGAATCGTGGAAGATTAAGATGGTTGAACCCATCAAGAAAAGCACGCGCGAACAGCGCGAACAGTGGCTGAAAGAAGCTAACTACAATGTATTTATGCTTAAGTCTGAGCAGGTATATATCGACTGTATCACCGACTCCGGTACAGGCGCTATGTCCGACCGTCAGTGGGCAGCTATGATGACGGGTGACGAGGCTTACGCTGGTGCTCGTTCTTTCTATGAGCTCAAAGACACCGTAAACCGCATCACCGGCTTTGAATACTTCCTCCCTACTCACCAGGGTCGTGCCGCTGAGAACGTACTCTTCTCTCACCTCGTAAAAGCTGGTGACATCGTTCCGGGTAACTCTCACTTCGACACAACTAAAGGTCATATCGAAAGCCGTAAGGCATTCGCTGTAGACTGCACAGTTGATGAAGCTAAGGACACTCAGCTCGAAGTTCCTTTCAAGGGTAACGTTGACCTCAACAAACTTGAAAAATGCCTCGCTGAAAACGCTGATAAGATTCCTTTCATCATCGTTACTATCACTAACAACACCGCCGGTGGTCAGCCCGTTTCTATGGAAAACCTCCGTGGCGTACGTCGCATCGCCGACAAGTATGGCAAGCGTGTTGTATTCGACTCCGCTCGTTTCGCTGAAAACGCTTACTTCATCAAGACTCGCGAACCCGAGTTCAAGGACGCTACTATCAAGGAAATCGCTCGCGAAATGTTCTCGCTTGCTGATGCTATGACAATGTCTTCCAAGAAGGACGGTCTTGTAAATATGGGTGGTTTCATCGCTACTCGTCACGAGGACTGGTACGAAGGCGCTAAGAAGTTCCTCATCCCCTTCGAAGGCTTCCTTACTTACGGTGGTATGAACGGTCGTGATATGGCTGCTCTTGCTGTCGGTCTCGACGAAAACACCGAGTTCGATATGCTCGAAACTCGTATCAAACAGGTAGAATACCTCGCTAAGAAGCTCGATGAGTACGGAATCCCCTACCAGCGTCCCGTTGGTGGTCACGCACTCTTCATCGACGCCGACAAGGTGCTCGACCAAGTTCCCAAGGAAGAGTTCCCCGCTCAGGCTCTTACTGTAGAGCTCTATCGTGAAGCTGGTATCCGTGGTTGCGAGATCGGTTACATCCTCGCTGACCGTGATCCTGTAACTCGCGAAAACCGCTTCGGTGGCAACGACTTCCTCCGTCTCTGCATCTGCCGTCGTACTTACACCAACAACCACATGGATGTAATCGCTGCAGCTCTTAAGAACGTTTACGATCGTCGTCACGAAATCAAGCACGGTCTGAAGATCACATGGGAAACTGAACTCATGCGTCACTTCACCGTTAAGCTCGCTCCCATTACCGACTAATCAATCTTCTGATTAACCTTTATAATGAGAACGGACAGATTACATCTGCCCGTTCTTTATTAGTATATACACTCCCGATACTATGAAGACGCCTGATCCTCCATCCGAATCTTATTGACGCCCTTTGGCAACGCCCCGGTATCCACCGGATTCAAGGAATTCTTATACAACGGGAAAGGAAGTCCGAAAAGAATATCCGAGCGGTTGCCTGTTTCGAGATAGCCGTTAAGAATTTCATCTCGCCCGGACGCATTCTCGAAGACATAAAGCCCGAATTGCGTCATAATTACAAGAAGATGCTCAAAAATCGTATCCTGTATAGCCTCATAGTCAATCCAAGAAGACGTATTTGTGAAGGCATATACTTGTAACGGAATTCCCCCTCCGGTCTGCTCCAGTGTGGAAACGAAGCAAGTATCCTTATGCGAGATATATTTATTACTGCTCAAATACATCTGTACATACGCCCGGAAAAGACCGAGGTTTGTGTCGATCGTCCCGTTTGGCAATCCCGCACTATTGCCGACGTCTTCAACCTTACCTGACGCACGCTGAGCCATTTTCTCAGATATAAAATCTTCCATCAGTGGTATCTTCTTGAATTTCTCAAGCATCTCGTCGGTGAGAAAGACCACGCTGTCGGCGTCAATCATCAGGCAACGGCAGATGCGTCTGGTATCCGACCGTTGCATCGTATTATAGTTAGTAAAGCCATTGCTGATAAGATTATATGGCGGCACTGTCGTGACGGTCTTATCAAAATTCTCAATCTTTACCGATGTCAGCGACACTTCGGTTACATTCCCGTTTGCATCCGTACCATGCACCTTAATCCAGTCGCCTACGTGGAGACTGTCGTTTTCTGAAAGCTGCACGCCTGCTACAACACCCAATATCGAATCCTTGAAAATCAACATCAGAACAGCAGCAAACGCCCCTAAGCCGGCGAGCAATGACCCCGGCGACTTGTCAAAGAGAATAGCCACAACAATTATGACGGCCACAATCCATACTATTCCCTTCACAAGTTGAGCGATTCCGTTGAGCGGCAGATGCTTGGTATTCTCTCGCGAATCCACGTGCTTCCAGATTACACTCACTAAAGAATTGACAGCTATAACTATCGTGAAAATGACATATATCCACGTGATACGCGTCAGCCATAGTGCCAACGTCACACGTGTAGACAATGTAAATTCAATGAAAATCAGAAACACAAGCGGCGGAACTATCTTGCACAACTTCCTGAAAAAATCTGCACTGACCAACAGTGAGAATAATTCATAATTCACTTTCTTCGACACCAGACGCACAATTCCCAATATGCACCATTTGCAGACATATCCTATCGAGAACGCCAGTATCAACACCAAAATAGTATAAACCCATACATAAAGAACCGAATCTCCGGAAAGACCGAAAGTTTTCAAAATGGAGTGAGAAAACTTCATCAGCCATCTTGCTATCTCGTATGTATTTTCATTGGCCTCGACATGAAGGCCCACGCCGGCTTCACCGATCTTTCCTCCGGATGCGAGTATATAAATTAAGTTCAGCAACATAGTTAGTCGTGTGTCATAGTATTTATCTTCAATACATATTCATATACAATTTTGTTCATTTTCGATTGGCCGGATTTACCCCGAATCCGTAAAATGGTAATACATAAACGCTTAATTTTCAATTAACACTCTTTAACAGTCATCATCATACTGTTTTTGCACACATTAAAAACTGATGTGCAAATTTCGTAAAAATATGTTCCACAGCATAATTATTTTATAACCCCCTATATATCTGCCTTTTACATTTCTCTTCAGAACACAATATTTATCTATTTGCAAAATTTAACAGCGAAAAATTAGGTATAAATCCATTTTAGTAGTAACTTTGAACTGTCACTGAGGTGATTTGCAAATAAATTCTAAACGAAAAATGGAAAAAACACTGGTCATTCTCAAGCCTTCAGCCATCGCAAGATGCCTCGTAGGTGAGATAATAAAAAGAATCGAAAACCGTGGTCTTTTCATCTGCGGAATGAAAATGATGCAACTTGACGAAAATATTCTTCGCCAGCATTACGCACACCTCGTCGACAAACCCTTCTTCCCTTCAATAGTTAAATCTATGACCGCCACGCCAGTTATAGTAATGGCGCTTGGTGGAACTGATGTTGTGGAGGTATTCAGGACAATGACCGGAGTAACCAACGGCCGTAATGCCGCTCCCGGCACACTCCGCGGCGATTTCTCTATGTCAGGACAAGCTAACATCGTTCACGCTTCCGACTCCGTAGAGAACGCAAAAATTGAAATCAACCGTTTCTTCAAACCTGAAGAAATTTTTGAATATATTCCCGCCAATGTAGATTTCTACTATGGCGACGGCGAACTGAAATAATCCTCCCTCAGGATTAATTTCCTTCGCCACTTAGTTTTATTACTATTGTATAACCAAAAGTTGAAATTCACAAGCTGTCCCTCTCACAGCCTGACAAAAAGAAACAGTATGAAAATCAAACCGATAATTGGCGCCGTAATGGTCGCTCTCCTTTCCGTTACCGGCGTCCAAGCCCAGAAAATAATATCTAAAGCACCACATTCCCAAGCTCATAAAAATCTCCTCGCTAATAAATCCAAAGGCAAAGACCAGATTCGCCTCGTAGAACGTTCTTCTTTCATTGACCTCTCCGACGATCTCGAACCCGAACCCGACATCTATACCGAAGGCTGGAACAGCCGCCGGGTCAATCCCTTCAAAGAATCAGATGTACCCAATAGAGCTGTCATCGACGTGACAGGCTACTCTATGCCTTGTGGCAACATACGTATCACATCAAAGTATGGTTATCGCGCCAAATTCGGCCGTATGCACAAAGGCATCGATCTCGGTATTCGCAACAACGATACAATCTATGCCGCATTCGACGGCAAAGTTCGCCACACTAACTATGAGGCAAAAGGATACGGTAATTATATCATTATCCGCCATCCCAATGACCTCGAAACCGTTTACGGTCACCTCAACAAACCCCTCGTGAAAGCAAATCAGACTGTCAAAGCTGGTCAGGCAATCGGTCTCGGCGGATCAACCGGCCGTAGCACAGGACCTCACTTGCACTTTGAAACTCGCTTTATGGGTTACGCAATCAATCCGCAGGCTATCTTCGATTTCGCCAACAAAACTATCCACACAGATACGTACACTTTCACCAAAAAGACTTATCAGGAGGCTCGTAGCTTCGCCCCGAAGAAAAACCTCGCAAGTAAAGACGAAAATCCTTACAAAGGTTCTGTCGAGGTAGCGTCTTATACCGTTAAGAAAGGTGACTCACTGGCTTCAATCGCAAGATCATACGGTGTGTCCACCACTACCCTGCGACGCCTTAACGGTATGCAGCCCACCGAAAGAATTAAAGTCGGACAAGTATTGAAGCTCAAATAATCAGCCAATCATACATCCTCCACTTATTTCGGAATACAACAGATTAGAAAATTTTCCCGGTCATCCGGAAATAAATATCGAGCGGAAGAATTCATCCATACGGTGTTTCTTCCGCTTTCCTTTTAATCGAAATTTTTGACTTATTTTAATACCCGATATATTTAGAAATTGCAAATTTATTTGTAATTTTGCGAGTATAAACTAATTCTCTCCTACCGTAAATCTTATATTATGAAAGGAATAAAAGGAAGACTCGCCCTGCTGAATTTTATAGAATTCGCCGTATGGGGCAGTTATCTCGTGTCGATCGGCATCTATCTGCACAACGTCGGCCTCGGCGCTCAGACGTTTTGGTTCTATACCATTCAGGGAATTGTTTCACTCTTTATGCCTGCATTAATCGGTATAATCGCCGATAAATGGGTGCCGGCTCAGAAAATGCTCAGTCTATGCCACATTCTCGCCGGCGTATTTATGATTCTTGCGGGATGGCACTGTGCATACGCAGGAAACGATGTCACATTCGGCACAATATTCACTTTCTATACCCTATCCGTTGCATTCTTCATGCCGACTATCGGACTTTGCAATTCCGTCGCTTTCAATGCACTGAATAAAGCCGGTCTCGATACAGTCACGCAATTCCCCAAAATCCGAGTATGGGGTACGATCGGTTTCATCTGCGCCGAACTCTTTGTCAATTTCACGAATTTCCAGCTCTCTTATAAGCAACTCTTTACTTCCGGAATCATCAGTATCATAATGGCAATCTACGCACTGACAATGCCCGCTTGCCCGGTCGACCATTCCAAGAGCACATCCCTCTCCGACTCACTCGGGCTCAATGCGTTCAAGCTATTCAAGCGCAAGACAATGGCCATATTTTTCATCTTCTCGATGTTCCTCGGAGTCTGCCTTCAGATTACGAACTCTTACGGCACAATGTTTATCGACAGCTTCAAGCATATCGCTGAATACGCTGAGACATGGGGCGCAAATAACGCTACCGCACTGACAGCTATCTCGCAAGCAAGCGAGGCACTCTGCATTCTCGCCATTCCATTCTGCCTCAAGAAATTCGGAATCAAGGGAGTTATGTTGATGGCTATGTTCGCTTGGGTGCTCAGATTCGGTTTCTTCGGAATAGGCAACACCGGCAGCGGCCTTATCTTCCTCATTCTCTCATGTATAGTCTACGGAGTAGCATTCGACTTCTTCAATGTAGCCGGTGGTCTCTTCGTCGATCTCCAGACTGACACGAAGCTCCGCTCCTCTGCTCAGGGCCTCTTTATGATAATGACCAACGGAATCGGCGCAAGCGTCGGCACACTCCTCGCCGGCACACTCGTTGTCAATAAATACGTCGATATGTCTGCCACGGCATCGGCCATTGAGAATCTTTCCGGCTGGCAGCACTCATGGTTCATTTTTGCCGCTTACGCGCTCATTATCAGCATCCTTTTCTTCTTCATCTTCAAGGCGCCGAAGGACAGTGTGCACCACGTCACGGCAGCTGAAATCGCTGAAGAATCCGGGGACAATCCCGGCGGAGACATCAATAGTAACGTCGAATAATCTCCGCGAAGACTTGTGATACAGTTTTACGCTCCCGACTTTCAAAAGAACCGGACTCTGCCTGAAGCAGAATCCGGTCATTGCGTACGCGTTCTTCGGCATAGTGTCGGCGACACAATCCACGTCGTTGACGGCAAAGGAACACGCTATGAAGCGGTAATCGTTGATGATTATCCCAAACACGTCACTTGCGACATCCTCTCTACGCAATCCGTCCCAAATCATTGGGGTAAGCGTATCGTTCTCGCCGTCGCTCCGACAAAAAACATCGACAGGATGGAATGGCTCTTCGAAAAGGCCACAGAAATCGGAATCGATGAGATCATTCCCCTTCATTGCGAACATTCTGAACGTAAAATATTGAAAACTGACCGTCTCGACAAAATTCTCGTCTCGGCAATGAAGCAATCCCTCAAAGGGATAAAGCCCGTCCTTCGCGAAATGACAAGCTTCAATTCCCTTCTCAAAGAAGAATTCAAGGGACAGAAATTCATCGCATACTGCGCTGACGATGTAGAACGTCACAATTTCGCATGCGAAATTCGACCCGGCGACGACGTCCTCATCCTCATCGGTCCGGAAGGTGATTTTTCCCCTTCCGAAGCCCGTTCTGCCATCGAAAAAGGATTCATACCCGTCTCTTTCGGCGAAAGCAGACTGCGTACGGAAACCGCAGCACTATTCGCCGTGCAGACAATTCACATAATCAATCAGCTCAACAAATGCTGATGCAAACACAAGAAGATTAAAATGCAAACTGAAGAAACGATAAAATATCTTAGTTCGTCCGCTACTAATAATTTTTTCCTCCTCGCCGGCCCCTGTGTCATCGAAGACGAACGTATGGCGCTCACCATTGCTGAGAAAATTGTAGAAATCACCTCACGCCTCAACATCCCTTACGTATTCAAGGGAAGCTATCGCAAAGCCAATCGCAGCCGACTCGATTCCTTTACGGGGATAGGCGATTTCAAGGCGCTTGAAATCCTCAACAAGGTCAGAACGACATTCAATATTCCCGTCGTGACAGACATTCACGAGACATTTGAGGCAGCGCTTGCAGCCGAATTCGTAGATATTCTCCAGATTCCGGCGTTCCTATGCCGCCAGACTGACCTCCTTGTAGCAGCCGCAGTTACGGGCAAACCGGTAAACATCAAGAAAGGACAATTCCTTTCTTCCGAAGCTATGGCGTTCGCCGTGCAAAAAATACGTCAGTCAGGCAATGACAAAGTTGCCGTGACCGACCGCGGCACTTCATTCGGATATTCCGATCTCATCGTCGATTTCCGCGCAATTCCGCAGATGCACAAAGCCTGCGAATGTCCCGTCATTACCGATATAACTCATTCGCTGCAACAACCCAACCGCACCGAAGGAGTTACAGGCGGTCTCCCGGAGATGATTGAGACAATCGCCCGAGCTGCCATTGCCACCGGCGCAGATGGATTATTTATGGAAACACATGAGAATCCCGCTGTGGCAAAAAGCGACGGGGCGAATATGATTCCTCTCGACAAAGTGGAAGCGCTGCTAAAAAAATTGACTGTTTTACGTATGGCAGTAAACGAAATCGACTCCTGATTGTCTAATAATTCGGAAGATTAACAATTCCCGATAAAATATACTTCAGATTATCCACAATTATGAAACTTAGAAATATACTGATTTCAGCAGCCCTGATCTCAACGTTTGCAGCCAATGCCCAGCAGATCAACCCCGTCACAAAGGCTATGCTCGACGGCTATACTGAATGGCTCGCACAAAATCCAAACGACTTTGAAACTCTTTACGAGCGCGCCTCACAATATATGCAGCTCCAGATGCTCGACAATGCCTATATCGACATTGTAAAAGCTATCGAAAATACTCCGCAGAAAAATCCGGAAATGCTTACACAGGAATTTTCGCTCCTTGCCGATATACTCACAGCTCAGGGTAACGATACAAAAGCTCTCGAAGCAATCGACAAAGCGCTCCAAATAACACCTTCGGATTACCGTAACATATACAAGAAAGGCAATATTCTACTCAATCTCAAACGTCCCGACGACGCTTACGCCACATTTGCTTCTCTTCAGCGTCTCAAATCACGCAGTCAGGATGCTTTCTTCGGTATGGCAAAAGCAAAAGCCATGGCCGGAGACCTCACCGAAGCCCGTGATTTAATCAAGGAAGTAGAACAGGCAAATCCCTCCAACTTCTATACATATCAACGTATCGGAGACCTCTTTGCATCCCTCGGGCAAGACAGAGAAGCCGCCGACAATTATCTCATAGCTTTCTCATTGGCCGATAGCTCTTCGGCTCCTATGTCGGCGCTGATTGAACTCGGCAACAAGAATTACAACGCTGTTAAAAATTCTATTGATTATGCCCTCTCAAAAACAAAAAACACCATTCCTTTCGATTATCTGAAAGCTACAATTGCATATCGTACAGGCAATTTTAACGACGCATATAACTCATACACCAGCCTGCTCACATCTCCTGAAGGACGAGATGAAATGACTTACGCCGGCCTCGCGCGTACTTGCCTTGCTCTCAATAAGCTCAATGAAGCTGAAAATGCCATCAACGCTTCAATAGGTTACGGAGAAGAGAGTTCTTCTCTAATCTTGAAATCCAAGATTCTTCGTGCCCTTGGCAATCCGGCGGAGGCACTCATCTCGGCACGTCGAGCTGCTGATATGAATCCTACATCCGATGCTTTGATCGAAATTGCTCTCGCAAATATCGACCTCAAAAACTACGACAACGCCATCACCGCGCTCAACGAGGCAATTATGAATAATGCCGACGATCCCCTCCCGGCAATGATACGCGCATACATCTACAAGGATTTGAAGAACGACCCGACGAGCGCAACCGCAGATTATAACCGTGTTGGCAGCATTCCATTTGAGACATTCCCCGAAATCGCTTACGCAGCTATGGCTAAGACTTTCAACGGAAAGAAAATCGACGGAGACGCTATGATTGAAACTGCTTTAACCAAAGACACAGGCAAGAATGCTGCTTTTTGGGCAGCTGTCTACTACGCTCAGACAGGCAACCTTGACAAAGCGCGCCAATACCGTCAGAAAGCTATCGACCTCGGCTACTCCAACCTCTTCAACCTTGACGCCAACAAAGACGCCAACCTCAACCTCTCCCCCCTACGCACCGCCAAATAATCCTCCTCGCCTCGTTACGTGGCAACATATCATACCTCTCCCGAGATGAACCAACCCTACTCCCTCCCCATAAAGCCGGCGCACCCTCCCGTGCCCGGCTCTAATTTTATACCTCCTTATCCATTTCACACTTCTCCGAACCAATAGACTGCTAATCTACAACTTAGTCAATAAAAGAATTAAATAGCACACACACATAATTACATCGTCTTAAAATAAATTTAATTATTACTGTCCGCTAAACTATAAAAAGTCGAGTCCAACTTCTTGAATGGAAGAAGTTGGGCTTACTTTTTATATGAGACAAGCCCCCTCAGCAGTTTTCAGTATCGTCAGGCGGCGATTCAGATTCTTCAGCGAGCAT